>NZ_QTLP01000017.1:0-118449 GCF_003635405.1 Parabacteroides sp. AF39-10AC
GATTACGTTTATAAACAAAAAAAGTGTCTAGATAAATCAGGAAAAGACATTTCTTGGTATAAAACAAAAGTTTTCCGCTATAAAAACTTTTGTTTTCTCATGATGAAACCTTAGTTTCGTGCTTATGAAACTTTAGTTTTCCCTAGGAGAAACTATTTGTTCGCCTAAGGGAAACGCTTTTCTCATGCCGGAAAAGTCAGTACTACTTACTTATCCACGGGATATATACTGCAAGTGGCATAGAAGATATACTGTGTTGGCAAGGTAAGTACTACTGATAATTTAGGATCATGTTGCCAAAACATGCCTTTTGAAGGATAACAGATCTATTATGCCTTACGGTACGCTCGTTGAGGTTATATCGGGCAAGGATGATCTGCTTCACATTTTCGAGATCGGCTGGAAACGTCTGGAGACAGTTGAACAAGCGGGCTTAAAGGAAGGCGATACGGTTTCTGTCAAGTTGATTGATATCAATCCGAAGACAGGCAAGTTCAAAATTTCCGGGAAGGAATTACTTCCGAAACCGGAAGGTTACGAAGAACATCCACCGAGACCGGAAAGAGGTGATTTCAGACCTCGCAGGGAGTACAGAGATTAAATTAAACCTATACATGAGTATATATAATGAATCCTGAGTAACACAAACTATCCGGAATTTTATTTCTTACATATTTCTTTCAAACGAGTGCAAAAAAACAATTTTATTCTATAGAAACATACACTAAAAAATAAAGATTTACGTTATATATGTAAGAAAAAATATACAAGTATGAAAATATTCATCGGAAGCATAATTCTATTATCATGTATTTCTAATCTGAACGCACAAGTATTTAAATTAGAAAACGGCTTAGCTTTTTCGAAATTACAAACAAAAGGAGTCAAAGGTGCAAATATAGATTTATATCCCCATAAGTTAACGACTTATCAAATATCATTAGGTATCGAGTATTTGCAAACAAAACATTTCTATTTATCAAGTTCCATTGGTTACCTTGAAAAAGGAGGCAAATATACAGACATTGTAAATCAATCCATGAGTGAGAGACATATCAATCAGTATATAACAATAAATACTTTAACTTGTCTTAAAGCCAATATACGTCATGAAATTTATTACCTTGGTATCGGACCGAGGATAGATATTAGAACAAATCATAAGGTATCGCCCCCCGATATTCCATCTTATACTAATCAATGGCCCTCTCCTAATAGCCTTGTCTATGGACTAAAATGTGAAGTTGGATTTAAGTTACAACTAAAAAACAATTGGGAATTTGGAGTAAACACCGCTTACTTACCCAGTTTTAACTCTACACACTCATCTTCGTATAATTTAAAATTAAGAGATCAGACCTTTACTCTAACATTTATGATTGGATATAATATATGTAAATAAAATCAAAAAAAGAGGTTGCCTGACAAAATAGGGGGCAACCTCTTCAAAATCATTTCATCATCTATTACTACCAAATATAATAAGTAAATACTGTCTTTCGCAGATCTATAGGAAAAACAAATTCACCGATATATTGGCCTAGTAGATTATAATTAACCAATAAAGAGTAATACTTTAAGATCGCATAAGTATCGTGAACTTCCACTACTGCCCCAAGTTCTTGAGAATAATAATTATCATACCCACAAGGGCTTGATCCTTCATCCCATTTCACAGACGCACCTTTAGGAATAGATACAGTAAACGCATACTCATAAACATCACAGGGGTAAATTCCAGCTGTCAACCTCGTACCATTCACTGTTGCTGGTATCAAGCGAATCTTCTCTGTTTGTAACTTTTTTAATGTTCCCTGTCCTGCAGGAATAGTAAATGGGCCTTGTATTCCACGAGGAGTTTTTACGTTAGTAATAATCCCATTAGACGTTATTGCTATTGGGAAATCTGATTTAGACACATGATAAACACGAACTGAGTCTTCTTCAACAGAAACTGAATCAATAATTACATTTTCCTCTAAAGACGTAGATAACATTGCCGATTCAACACTATCCATTTCTACAAGCTCATTAGAACAAGAACCTAATGCAACAATGCTCAAAAGCATAATAAAAAATTTCATGATTTTCATATTATATTTGTAAGAATTAAATAAGATCAAAATTATATACTACACCTACGCTTCACATAAGCAGTTATTCCTCCCATCGAACATACAATATTCTTTAATGTAAGGTCTCTTTCATTTCTTTTTCATTCACTCAAAATAGGAATATCCATATTGATGCCATCCCCAATAATAAATAATTTGTAACACAAAGGACGATTTATAAAAATATAGTAACTTAACGAAGAGTCCACAATTACCTCCTCTCTATAAACTAAATCATTTGTGTCATTTATCACTTGTACAGACACCTCCCCTAGCGGAACCATAAAATGGATCATCACCCCATCATTTACAATTTCCACTTTTACCGGATCATGAGAAATGGAGCGTTCTTCTTCTTTATCACGTTCATTCTTTTTCTCTTCTTCCATCGCATGTACACACAAGCTCACGCAACTCAACAAAATCAAAAATAAAATTCTTTTCATCCCATTCATTTTTTGACTTCAAAAGTATCCGATAAGGTTGGATTCGGGGCTAAAACTTTGTTCGCTTTTTGTTCGCTTTTTGTTCGTAGAGTTGTATAAGACTAAAGATCAGCGATTAATTCATCCAGTTCATTCGGGGTTCCATCCTCTCCCTTTATTTTTTTATAAAGCCGTTTACGGGATGAGGATACGGAGGGTTTGGAGCGACCCAAGATTTTTGCCATATCAGTTACCTTGACTGATATCTTTATCAAGTAACAAATCCGGAGTTCTATCAATGACATTCCCGAGTATAGCTGATATAGACGATTCGTAAAATTATTGTATGTCTTATCTAACTCCTTCCGTAAAGCATTCCAATCTTCTTCCCTGATTATCTGATCTGCCTCATTCGTGGAATGGAATTTCATATAGATATCCGAATGCCTTAAATCCGACTCTAACAAATCACGCTCGGTACGCCGCAACTGTATTTGTTCATTGGTCACTTGCAAAAGTTCTTTTCGCACATGAAGCAATGAATTTGTATCTTCATGGTCTTTAGATAGTAAGGTTCCCAATTCATTCAATTTCGCGTTATTCGCTTCTACATATTGAAAACTTCTCTCATATTGTTCTTGCTTTTCCCGCTGAAGCGCCTCAAACTGCCTAGCCAACCGCTCTTTCTGCCGTTTCAGTCTATATATAAACAATAAGGTTATCGAAAGCCCCAATCCGAACAAGGATAATATCCGGTAAATACGAATCTGCATCCGGTCATTCTCGCCCTTTAGCCGTAAATTCTCAGTTTCCCGCTTCTGATAATTATACAAAGAGGTCATTTTACGGATTTCCTCCGAATCGGTTATCTTGCGGATGGTATCTTGCACTTGCTGGCCAAGACGAACATAGCGAATAGCCTCCCGATAATTCAACCGGCGCTCGTACAAAAGCGACAAGTACTCATAAATAGCGTCTCTCACATATAAATCGGGACTATCCAAACACCTCCTTAAATAGTAGTCGGCAGAGTCCAATTTTCCCACCTCTAAATAAATATGTCCCAATGTAGAATAAGTAGGATACATATTCCGACCTACGGAATCTTTTAATGATTCAAACAAACATTCAAAAGCCTTATCATACATTCCCATTTCCCGATGAAGATCTCCTAATTCTGTTGATATACCGGAATAGCGATGCACCAAGCCTATCTCTTTCGCTATATCGGCAGCCTTTTGATAATACAAAACCGCACTATCATTCTTATTGATCGCATCATACACCCGTGCGATGTCTCTCATCACAAGAGACAAGCTAGTGCTATCCCCCTTTAATAACTTATATTGAGCCGCTTTCTCATGCATACGGATCGCATTCTCATACACATTTTGATAAAAATAAAGCGTACCCATCTGCGAATAGACATTGGACAATAATCGGTACTTTCTCGTATCCCCCGCCACATCCAATGCCTTTTGGAAATACTTCAACGCTTCCGGGGCATCGTTCAGATCCCGGTAGACACGGCCCATATAGTAATAAGACTCCAGTAATTTATCCCGATCGCCATATGTCTCATAGAAAGCGGTGATTCGTTTAATTAAGGAATCGGATGTATGCCGGACATACATCTTATCATTGACCTTCAAGTCGAGCAAGTCATAATACATATGCTGTTCCTCATCAAAGAGCGAAAGGCTATCCCGCAATCGATCCAACAAAGGCCGGGCCTCTTCCGGATTTGTATCCGCAAGGGATTCGATCTGCGACAGGGTAGCAGGGTAAGGCTTCCCCCGATGATCGCAAGCATAAAAAGCCGAGATCAAGACCGACATCAAGAGGATGTATATACGAGGCATTGGAAATCTGTTTTATCACTTAAACGCAACAAAGGTAAAAAATTAAAGTGTAATAGTTTCATTGATATTTATACAAACTTTTGAAAGCCAATACGTAAAGTACGCTACGACCGGATACTTACAGGTTTTGCTTTTTACTCTTAACAAAAAAATACCAGATTTGCTTTTTGCCCTTAACAAATCCATGTACTTTTTGCTATCTATCTTGAATAAATCGTATATTTGTCATTCAATCAATCAGCGTATGGATAGTCTATTTATTAAACAAGAACGATTACTGGCACAAACGAGTACCCATATCATAAGGGAACTCATGAACCAAATTCACTGGGATAATCCTCTGATCGCCATCAGAGGATCAAGGGGTGTCGGAAAAACAACACTCATGTTGCAATACATCAAACTGAATTTCCAGCCGGGAAGCAGGGAGGTACTTTATTGCACGCTCGACAGCATCTATTTCAGTAATCACACCCTATCTGAACTGATTGAGCGGTTCTATTTGCAAGGAGGAAAACAATTATTCCTTGATGAAGTACATAAATATCCCACTTGGAGTAAAGAGATAAAAGAGGCCTACGACCTGTATCCATCTCTACGAATTGTTTTTAGCGGTTCTTCCCTATTGAATATATTGAATGCGGATGCCGATCTTTCCAGACGTTGCCTACCGTATAATATGTACGGACTTTCCTTCCGGGAATTTCTCATGTTCTATAAGCAAATTGATATACCTGTCTATTCCCTACAAACGATACTGGAAGATCCGGGAAACATTTGCCGGGAAATAAATGAGAAATGTCGCCCCGTACAAATGTTTAACGAATATCTCCACGAAGGGTATTACCCCTTTTTTACGGGTAACAGAGAAGATTATTATATTAATATCGAGAATGTGGTCAATCTCATTATTGAGCAGGAACTCCCGTTGCTGTGTGGCGTAGATCCTGCCTATACACGGAAGCTAAAGGCTTTGATGGGTATCTTAGCTACCTCTGTTCCTTATGAGCTGGACATCACGAAACTAGCGGGAATGATCGGACTTTCCCGAAACTCTGTCATCAATTACTTACAGAATTTGGACAAGGCGGAATTGCTCAAGTTATTGTACTCGGATTTACTATCTGTCAAAAAGATGCAAAAACCGGATAAGATTTACCTACAGAATCCCAACCTATTGTACGCCATAGCTTCCGCTCCCGTACAGATCGGGACGGCAAGGGAAACTTTTGTCGTCAACCAGTTATCCGTAAATCATAACGTGGAATATGGAAAAACAAAAGGCGACTTTATCGTAGACCATGCCTACACCTTCGAGGTAGGAGGAGCGGATAAAACATTCAAGCAAATAGCAGATCTCCCCGATTCCTTCATCTTGGCTGACAATCTAGAGTTCGCCACCGGCAAGAAACTACCGCTGTGGATCGTGGGATTAACCTATTAAAAAAACACGTACGTCTTTTTTTAAGAACAAAAAAGCGGTATCCAGCTTGCCGCCGGATACCGCTTTTCATTTATCTTTACCGATCAAGGAATCAGCAACGAGGCTTGATCTGCTTGAAGAAGTCATTACCCTTGTTATCTACCAAGATAAACGCAGGGAAGTTCTCTACCTCGATCTTCCAGATCGCTTCCATACCCAATTCCGGATATTCCACGCACTCGATGCTCTTGATATTGTTCTGAGCCAGGATAGCTGCGGGGCCACCGATAGATCCTAGGTAGAAACCACCGTGGTTCTTACAAGCGTCCGTAACTTGCTGGCTACGGTTACCCTTCGCCAACATGATCATGCTACCGCCATGGCTCTGGAACAAGTCAACGTATGAGTCCATACGACCCGCCGTCGTCGGGCCCATCGAGCCACAAGCCATACCTGCCGGAGTCTTAGCCGGGCCCGCGTAATAAATAGGATGATCCTTGATGTATTGGGGAAGATCCTCGCCACGATCCAGACGCTCCTTCAACTTAGCGTGAGCGATATCACGGCCCACGATGATCGTTCCGTTCAATGACAAACGAGTAGATACCGGATATTTATCCAATTCCTTCAAGATATCTGCCATCGGTTGGTTCAAGTTGATCTTGACAGCGTCGCCCTCACCCGCTTGACGAAGTTCCTCCGGAATCAATTCGCCGGGATGGCTATCCAACTTCTCGATCCAGATACCTTCCTTATTGATCTTACATTTAATATTACGGTCCGCGGAGCAGCTTACACCCAAACCTACCGGGCAAGAAGCGCCGTGGCGAGGCAAACGGATGATACGGACATCGTGAGCCAAATATTTACCGCCGAATTGAGCGCCCAAGCCAATATTCTGAGCGGCGGCCAATACCTCTTTCTCCAACTCCACGTCGCGGAAAGCACGGCCACCCTCGCTACCGGTCGTAGGCAAGCTATCGTAGAAACGAGTAGAAGCCAACTTCACCGTCAATAAATTCTTCTCAGCGGAAGTACCGCCAATCACGATCGCGATATGATACGGAGGACAAGCGGCCGTACCCAACGTCTTGATCTTCTCTACGAGGAAGGGAACCAATGTACCCGGATTCAAGATCGCTTTTGTCTCTTGGTATAAATAAGTCTTATTGGCGGAACCACCTCCCTTTGTCACGCAAAGGAACTCATACTCCATGCCTTCCGTAGCCTCGATATCGATCTGGGCCGGCAAGTTACATTTCGTATTTACCTCATCGTACATATTCAGCGGAGCGTTCTGGGAGTAACGAAGGTTCTCTTCCGTGTAGGTCTTGTAAACACCTAAAGAAAGCGCTTCCTCATCGCAGTAACCGGTCCAGACCTGCTGGCCCTTCTCGCCGTGGATAATAGCCGTACCGGTATCTTGGCAGAAAGGAAGTACGCCTTTAGCCGCTACCTCGGCGTTGCGAAGGAATGTCAAGGCCACGTACTTATCGTTGTCCGTAGCTTCCGGATCGCTTAGGATCTTAGCGACCTGCTCGTTGTGAGAACGGCGAAGCATGAATGATACGTCGCGGAAAGCGGCGTTAGCCATAGCGGTCAAACCTTCTTTAGCGACTTTCAAGATCGGTTTTCCTTCAAACTCAGAAACGGAAACATAATCTTTTGTAAGCAAATAATACTCTGTTGTGTCCGGTCCCTTTTGGAACATCGGCTCGTAGTGAAACGGAGGTGTTGCCATATCTTTAGAATTTAATTATATATTGGTTTTATTTAAGTTTGTCCGTACTTTTCGATTGGCAAACTTAGCGAAAAAACTTGATATATAGATCATGGGGTAAAGAAATATAGCTATATTTGCCCGATATGAAAAAGTTGACCTCTTTATACATTGTATTCCTGCTAACGATGCTCAGTTTTCAAGGAAATCTGAAAGCGCAGGTTAGCCACGGAGGCCGCCCGCTTCCGCTATCGCTCATGCGAAGTACAAACGGACAGATGTTTAAAGAAATGCCTCCGTTCGACGTCCAAGAGGAATTGCGTATCGACTCGCTGAATGAGAGCGACCTAAGAAGCGGTTTCCGTTTTGCCTATAAATTCATAACGGATTACAATCGGTACAACTCGGGCGTAACTTTCACCGGGCCGGATGGGACACGTGTATGGAGACTCGGGATCTACTCGCCCGGGGCCCTTTCCATCAACGTGCTCTTCACGGAATATGAACTGCCCGAAGGCGCCCAGCTCTTCCTATACAATGAGGACCAGACACAGATATTAGGCTCGTTCAATCACCTAAACAACTCGGAGTTAAACCTATTGCCGGTCTCTCCTATCCAAGGGGATCGCCTGATCATAGAATATCAAGAACCGGCCAACGCCTCTTTTCAAGGAAGACTGACCGTCGGGGAAGTCAACCATGGCTACCGGAGCTTGCGGGGGTTAGAACCGGGAGACAACACCTCACTGATCGGTAAAATTCCACCGTTAGCTTGCTATCAAGATGGGACAAACGATTACGCCCAATGGGGGCAAAGCGTCGTTCTCCTGATCATAGACGGAAGTGTAGGGTGCACGGGCACACTGATAAATAATACGGACAATGACGGAAAGCCTTATCTACTCACCGCCTCCCATTGCCTGAACAAGCAATTCACGATGAAAAACCCCGATTATGAGAAAATAGCCGGAAGTATCGTCTGCTTTTTCAACTTCAACAGCCCTTTCTGCGACCCGATCCTAAGGGGAACGGAAGAGATGTCTACCGCATCCACTTACTTCAAGGCGGTTAATGAAATGGCAGACATGGCCTTGTTGGAACTTACCGCCACACCTCCGGTTTATTACAGGCCTTATTATGCGGGCTGGAACGCACAAGAGGTAGGACCTGCCCCCTATACGTGCATCCAACATCCCCAATACTCGGTAAAGCGAATCAGTATATCCGATGAGGATCTGGCTCCCTTTACCTTGACAGATCCAAACATGATTTTTTACGAGAACGCTCATTTACATGTCAAGACTTGGGAAGTAGGTTATACGGCCAGCGGTTCCTCCGGATCTCCTTTATTCAATGCCAACGGAGAGATTATCGGAGCGTTATCCGGCGGGCAGTCCAGTGAGAATAGCCCGAAGAATGATTACTTCTTCTCTTTGAAGAAACCCTGGGACGCGATCGATACCCCCGAGAGACAGCTCAAATATTGGCTAAACCCGTCCGATGACGAGACCAAGGTTTGCGAGGGACTTGATCCGTATAAATCAGCCCCTTGTTTCCGGTTGAGCAACATCTATGACTCCGGTAATCAAGAAAACGCCGAATGTACGCTCTATCCCGGGTCTGAAAAAGCGTATTTGTTCGGAAACAACCCCGCCAATATCACTGAATACGCGGAAGCTTACCAAGTAGCCGAAGCGGGTACCTTATACGGAGCTTATTTCGTAACACCGCCTGCCGGAGCGAATTACAAACAAATGGAAGTGGAAGTTACCGTTTACAGCGGTGACTCTAAGCCCTCTACATTATTATATACGGAAACATTCCAACCCACCTACAGCAATAAATCGATATTGGACGATACGTTTATTGAGACCGCTAAATCCCTAAATCGGTCACAGGAAAGTTATATCCATTTCTCCAAGCCCATAAACGTTAGCGGAAAGTTCTACATCGGCTATAAGCTCAAGAGCGTCCCGGAGAACACGTATTTCTCCGCTTACAATTTGCCCAAAGGCAAAACGACCCGGAATACGGCTTGGGTTCATGATAAAAACGGCTGGAGACAAGCTACCGAATATACGCAAGCAGGTTTTAGCACCTCCTTGTTTATCGATCCCGTCATTCAATACGGTAACCCCGTCAGCAACGAAAAGCTCGAGGCGAACGAGCAGGTACTCATTCATCTCGGTCCGGAGAAAGGCATGGTACACCTTGTTTTGCCGGATGGAATAGAGAAAGCGACTTATACATTGCACTCGGCACAAGGAAAAGTGTCGGAAAACGGAGAGATCACGGACAGGCAAGCTACACTCCATTTCCTAAAATTAACATCTGGAGTCTACTTTCTAACCGTGCACTATGGCGAGGAGCATTATACACAAAAGATTATATTTTAATCAAAAAATATACAATAAGAGTTCTGGGAAACCATCCATTGAAAAGAATGGCAAGAGGTACACAGCCATATTTTTTCAATAATTCTACCCATATTTTATGTATAAAACAAGCCTAGGATTCATTAATAAGTATTAATTAAAAAGATTTTATCGCTTCTTTGCTATCCATAACAAAAAAATACTTTAGTTTTGCACGATAATGGCTAAGGGATAATTTGGAAGTGAATATATTAACATAGTAACATTTTAAACTTACATCAAGATTATGAACAAAAAGTTTTTATTGCCATTCTTCGTATTGGCAGCCATTTTAACTCTTTCTTCTTGTTCAAACAAGTTGAAACCGTTGGCAGAACAGTACATTAAAGCAGAGCCGCAGCCGCTAGAGGCTATCGGAGGCAAAGTTCCTGTAACGATCAATGCGACTTTCCCCGCTAAATGGTTCAACAAGAAAGCTGTTGTAACTGTAACTCCGGTATTGCGTTACCAGGGTGGCGAAGCTTGGGGCACTTCTTACACTTACCAAGGTGAGAAAGTAAAAGGTAACAACCAAGTAATCCCTCAAAAAGAAGGCGCTAACGTAACTATGAAGTCTTCTTTCACTTACAAACCCGAGATGAAAAAATCAGAATTGTATTTGACTTTCGATGCGAAGATCAAAAACAAGACTGTTAAATTGCCGGACGTAAAGATCGGTGAAGGCGTTATCGCTACTTCCGAATTGGCAGACGCAGCTACTGCTACAGCAGCTATCGCAGCTGATAAATTCCAACGTATTATCAAAGAGGCTCATGACGCTAACATCATGTTCTTGATCCAACAAGCTAACCTTCGCGCTAAAGAATTGAATTCTGACGCTATCAAAGAATGGAAAGATCTTGTTAAGAACGCTGACGAGGCTCCGAACCAGAATGTAGCTATCGAGATCAGCGCTTACGCTTCTCCTGATGGTGGTTTCAAATTGAACAACACGTTGGCTGAGAATCGTGAAGGAAACACTACGAAATATTTGAACAAGGAATTGAAGAAGATGAAGGTTGACGCTCCGGTTGACGCTCGTTACACAGCTCAAGACTGGGAAGGCTTCAAGGAATTAGTTTCTGCTTCTAACTTGCAAGATAAAGACTTAGTATTGCGTGTGATCTCTATGTACCAAGATCCTGAGACAAGAGAGAAAGAAATCAAGAATATCTCCGCTGTTTACTCTGACTTGGCTGAGACTATCCTTCCGCAATTACGTCGTTCTCGTTTGACTGCTAACATCGAGATCATCGGTAAGTCTGACGACGAGATCAGCGCTTTGGCAAAGAGCAATCCTTCTGAGTTGAATATCGAGGAAATCCTTTACGCCGCTACATTGACTAACAACGACGGTGAGAAGATGGCTATCTATACAAAAGCTTCTGAATTGTATCCTAACTGCTACCGTACTTGGAACAACATCGGTATGATGGCATTCAAGGCTGGTGATTTGGCTAAGGCTGAGCAAATGTTCAACAAGTCTAACTCTGTTAAGAATAACGCTTCCGCTAACATGAACTTAGGTTTGATCGCATTAACGAAGGGTGACCAAGCTAAGGCTCAACAATTGTTCGGTAACGCTGCCGGCGTAAACGAATTGAGCGAGGCTCTTGGTGTTCTTTATTTAGAGCAAGGTGAATATGCTAAGGCTGTTAACTCTTTCGGTTCTGTTAAGACTAACAACGCTGCTTTGGCTCAGATCTTGGTTAAGGATTACAGCAAGGCTTCTCAGACTTTGAACGGTGTCGCTAATCCTGACGCTGTAACTTCTTATTTGAAGGCTGTTGTTGCCGCTCGTACGAACGACGCTAACGGTGTTATCAACAACTTGAAGGCTGCTATCGCCGCTGATAAGAACATGGCTAAGGAAGCTGCTATCGACTTAGAGTTCGCTAAATACGCGACTAACTCTGACTTCGCCGCTTTAGTAAAATAATTAGAAAATATTCTTTCTAAATAAGAAAAAGACCTCATCCTTTTGGATGGGGTCTTTTTTTATATCCCACCATCCAATCCTACATTTGATAAAAGCGTAACAGCTTGAAATAAATATTGATTATCAATGATTTTTCATGAAATAAATTCGTAGATTTGCAAAATCTAATAAAGTTGTTGTAAATATTAATCAAATAGGGTAAAGAAATTATGAGATCACAAATCTGGAAACAAATGGTGTGGGTATTTTGTCTGCTCTTTCTAATGGGATCATGCGTTAAACATGACATTTTTCAAGGAGAAGACCCCACGGTAGATCCGAAAGAACCTACCAAAGAAGAAGAAGATTACATAGCCCAGTTCGAGAATTTCGAGAACATACAGGTTAACATATCTTCTCAGCATGAAGGGACCCTATATTCTATTTATTATGAATATCCTTATGAGGAAGGCTCTTTAGTCAAAGATCCTTATTTAATTGGTAAAACTCCGATCCATATGGCTCTGGAAGTACCTACACACGTAAAGAAACTCTATATCCTAAGAGGGGATGGGGAACTTATCGAGAGCGATGTAAAGGATATCACGATCGGTAGCGGAACCAAAAGCAGTTTACGGGCTACAAATGCGATCAGTGATGAAGTCCTTCATTTGATCAATAACAAATACTTCCCGGAAAAGTCATACAATGTGAAAAGCGAGGATTTATATAGATGCTCTGATCTAAAAATCACGGAAACCGTTTTTACCAGTAGCTTTGAGAAAGCGGATATTTGGCTGACCTATATAAGCGATGGAGGAATGTCCAAAGACAATATGTATGGTAAAATTTGGTTCTATACATATCCCTTTGAGAAGATGGAGAATCTCACTTTAGACGACTGCACCTTCTATGGAAAGACTAATGGCACCATCCAAGTCATTGACTTCAATATGATCAACCAAGGCGAGAATTATATCTTTTACTCCAAAGAGGAACAGCCAAAGGCTAAGACAGGAGAATATACCCGAATTCCCCTAGGAAGATTCGACAAGGGGCTCAACGTCGGCTTCGTATATCGAGGCACAGACCGTCCACAATTCTCCACCCCGGCATTAAATGGGCCGGATAACAATAAAGTGCCAGACAATGGGGCATTCTCCCATAATTATATAGGCCATACCTTAAAATACGGCAATTCTTCTTTCAAAATAGAGAAAAACGTAGCAAACGGATTCATCCACCACATTCAAGAAGGTGATTTTGAAGGAAATATATTGGGAATGGAAAATCGTTGTCCAAACTATAGGGCCTACGACGGAGACTACAACGATATGCTTTGCCTAATCGAAAGTAATCCCGTCGCCATCGAGCCGGCAGAGCCGGTAACCCCTCCCGTCATAGAATCGCAAACGAACAAGAAAGGATTCCTCTTGTTCGAAGATAATTATCCAAACCAAGGCGATTTCGATTTCAATGACGCTGTCATATATTATAGCATCACAGCATATACCGATAAGAGTACCGCAGATGTTTATGCCCAGTTACTGGCTAAAGGCTGTACATTCCACAACCAATTTGGATTTAAGGACGCCAATGGACTAACTCCCTTTTTCTCCGATGTCAATGGATATGTCAATGTGAGAAAATTCGACAAGGAACCGGAAAGTGGGATTACAAAGACATTAACATATAGCTCAACTCAACTGATCATGCCTTACATTGATAACGGGAAGGGACCGGTAAGTAAAAACGTAAAGAATACGGATCTATACCCATATGTGTTGGATATCCCTTATTCGGAAAATAAACCTTTCCATTGGTGTATAGAGAATAAGAGTATTGACAATGCCTATAATTTTGATCAGGATTACCGCAAAGCGCACGGAGATTGGTATGAGACTCCTAAAGATGAATCGCTTGTAATAAAATTCACGACTTCGGATGAAGAGAAGAAAGATCCGGAAAATAAAGAATGAAGTTACGCGAACCCATTGAAGGATCTCTAAAATCCTATAACACATAAAAACGGCGGCCTTTTTAAAAGGTCGCCGTTTTTTATATTTATTCAATAGAAGAATTTATCTACCTTGGCGCTTGCGCTCTGTCTCATCCAAAATGATCTTACGCATACGCATATTATTCGGGGTGATCTCTACGTACTCATCGCCCTTGATGTACTCAAGCGCATCCTCTAGGCTGAATACGATAGGAGGAGCCAAGGAAACCTTGTCGTC
The DNA here is from genome assembly GCF_003635405.1 of Parabacteroides sp. AF39-10AC. NCBI lineage: Bacteria > Pseudomonadati > Bacteroidota > Bacteroidia > Bacteroidales > Tannerellaceae > Parabacteroides > Parabacteroides sp. AF39-10AC. The sequence continues at coordinate 14,114 of NZ_QTLP01000017.1, forward strand.
CGAACCAGAGGCACGCATATTCGTCAACTTCTTGGATTTGGTGACATTTACCACCAAGTCATTGTCTTTGGTATGCTCTCCGACCACCTGTCCAGCGTAAACCTCCTCGCCCGGGGCGATGAAGAAACGTCCGCGGGATTGCAAGTTATTCAGGGCATAAGCGAAAGCCTGACCTGTCTCCATAGCGATAATCGAACCATTCATACGTCGTTCGATATCACCCTTCCACGGTTGATATTCCAAGAAACGGTGTGCCATGATAGCCTCACCGGCAGAGGCGGTCAATACAGCGTTGTTCAAACCGATAATACCACGGGAAGGAATCGTGAACTCCAAGTGCATACGACCATTCTTGCTTTCCATCATGGTCATCTCGCCCTTACGTTTCGTTACCATATCGATAATACGGCTAGAGCATTCCTCCGGAAGATTCACCGTCAATTGCTCTACCGGCTCACATTTCTCACCATCGATCTCCTTGATGATAACTTGAGGCTGACCTACCTGCAACTCGTATCCCTCACGACGCATCGTCTCGATCAATACAGACAAGTGAAGCACACCACGACCATATACCAACCAAGAATCAGCGGAATCAGTAGGAACTACGCGTAAAGCCAAGTTCTTATCCAATTCTTTCTGCAAACGGTCAAAAATATGACGGGAAGTAACAAACTTACCATCCTTACCAAAGAACGGAGAATTGTTGATCGTGAAAAGCATAGACATCGTAGGCTCGTCGATAGCGATCGTTGGCAATGGCTCCGGCTCGTTCACGTCGGCGATTGTCTCACCGATCTCGAAACCATCGATACCGATAATAGCGCAAATATCCCCGGACTGCACGGAATCAACTTTCGTACGTCCCAAACCCTCAAATACATCCACTTCCTTGATCCTCGATTTCACCATACTACCATCACGCTTACAAAGCATGACATCTTGGCCCTCTTTCAACTCGCCACGGTGTACACGTCCTACGGCGATACGACCTACATACTTAGAATAATCCAAAGAAGTAATCAACATCTGCGGAGTACCCTCCAACATCTTTGGTTCGGGGATATACTTGATGATCGCATCAAGCACAGCCGTGATATCTTCTTTCGGCTCCTTCCAATCCTCGGACATCCAGCCCTGCTTGGCGGAACCATAAATAGTAGGGAAGTCAAGCTGCTCCTCGGTAGCATCCAGACTAAACATCAAGTCGAATACCATTTCCTGCACTTCCGACGGGCGGCAATTCGGCTTATCCACCTTATTAATTACCACGATCGGCTTCAAACCCAGTTGAATCGCTTTTTGCAAAACAAAACGAGTCTGCGGCATAGGCCCCTCAAAGGCGTCTACCAATAGCAAACAACCGTCCGCCATATTCAAGACACGCTCCACCTCGCCACCAAAGTCGGCGTGGCCCGGAGTGTCAATAATATTGATCTTATATCCCTTATAATTGATAGACACGTTCTTGGCAAGAATCGTGATACCTCGTTCCCGTTCCAGATCATTGTTATCCATGAACTGATCCGGTTCTGCCTGTCCTTCACGGAAAAGCTTACCGGCTAATAACATCTTATCCACGAGCGTCGTTTTGCCGTGGTCTACGTGCGCGATAATCGCAATGTTTCTGATCTTTTGCATTGAAGACTAATTTATTGGCTGCAAAAATACGATATTTTTACGATATATATATGACATTCATGCTTCAAAACACAAAAAAGATAGTAGAATCTATTGCAAATCAAAAAGGAATGCCTACCTTTGCGACCGCTTAGATAACATAGTATTAATTTATTAAAGTAAAAAGAATCATGTATTTAGATTCAGCGAAGAAAAAAGAATTATTTGAAAAGTATGGCAAATCAGCTACTAACACAGGTTCTGCTGAGAGCCAAATCGCATTGTTCACATTCCGTATCTCTCACTTGACAGAGCACTTGAAAGTGAATCACAAAGATTACGCTACGGAAAGATCATTGAAGATGTTGGTAGGTAAACGTCGTCGTTTATTGGACTATCTGATCAAGACTGACATCGAGAGATACCGCGCTATCATCAAAGAACTTGGTATCAGAAAGTAAGAAAAAGCTTACTCGAGAATATTGAAAAGGGCAATCCCAATCGGGAATTGCCCTTTTTATTTGCCTTAATCCTAGATATAATAAAATATTAATGTAAATTTGCGCCGTTTAGTATCAATTTATCAAACATTATAGGACTATAAATAACAAATCATACACATGGGAAACAACAAAATTATAGGCGCAAAAATTAAAAATATCCGGGAATCGAAACAGCTCTCTATCGAGGAAGTAGCCGAACGCTCCGGGTTAGGTATCGAACAGATAGAACGTATCGAGGGTAACTTGGATTTTCCATCTTTGGCCCCTCTTATCAAAATAGCACGGGTATTAGGGGTACGTTTGGGTACATTCTTGGATGATCAAGCGGAGCTAGGCCCAGTCGTATGCCGCAAAAAGGACAGCGAGGCCGATGGTATCGGGTTCACGAACAACGCGACACAAGGACACAAGCATATGGATTACCACTCGCTCTCACAAGATAAGTCCGGCCGCCATATGGAACCCTTCTTGATCGAGATCGCTCCCTCCGAGGAAGGCGAGGATTTCATCCTGTCCACGCATGAGGGAGAGGAGTTTATCTACGTATTGAATGGCGTCGTAGAGATCAATTACGGAAAGAACACCTATATCCTAGAGGAAGGCGATAGCATCTATTATGATTCTATCGTGGCGCATCATGTACATGCGGCAGCCGACAACAAGGCCCGAATCCTAGGAGTTGTCTATACACCTTATTAAATCCGGCGTTTTATGGAATTACATAACAGAACCCTTGGCCAATGGCTGGAACATTGGGCCGAGACTACACCGGACAAGGAATATATCGTTTATTCGGACCGTGACTTACGTTTCACTTGGAGCGAATTCAACAAGCGTGTGGACGACATGGCGAAAGGTATGTTGGCGATCGGTATCACCCATGGCACACATGTCGGCGTATGGGCGACGAACGTACCGGATTGGTTGACATTCCTATATGCAGGCGCGAAGATCGGTGCCGTATTGGTCACGATCAATACGAACTATAAACAAAGCGAGCTGGAATACCTAGTAGAGAACGCCGATATCCATACGATGTGTATCACTGACGGCGTGTTTGATGGAAGTTACGTGGACATGGTCTATACCATGTTGCCGGAATTGAAGACCTCTCAACGGGGGTATTTGAAAAGCGAGCGTTTCCCACGCTTGAGAAATGTAGTCTATATCGGACAGGAGAAATACAGGGGTATGTACAATACGCCCGAGATGTTGCTCCTCGGACAAAATATAAAGGATGAGACCTTAGAGGCTGCCAAAGCGAGAGTAAATTGCCACGACGTTGTCAATATGCAATATACTTCCGGTACGACCGGCTTCCCGAAAGGGGTCATGTTGACTCACTACAACATCGCCAACAACGGTTTCTTGACGGGTGAGCATATGAAATTCACCGCCGACGATAAGCTTTGTTGCTGCGTACCTCTCTTTCATTGCTTTGGCGTGGTATTAGCTTCCATGAACGTATTGACGCATGGATGTACGCAAGTGATGGTCGAGAAATTCGATCCGCTATTGGTATTAGCTTCTATACATAAAGAGCGTTGCACGGCCGTGTACGGCGTGCCTACCATGTTCATTGCCGAGCTGAACCACCCGATGTTCGAGATGTTCGACCTCACGTCGTTACGTACCGGTATTATGGCAGGTTCTCTTTGCCCGGTTGAATTGATGAAAACCGTGGACGAGAAGATGCATATGCGTGTAACCAGCGTGTATGGATTGACAGAGACCTCACCGGGTATGACCCACTCCCGTATCGAAGATCCGGCCGAGGTGCGTTATAATACCGTAGGCCATGAGTTCGAATTTACCGAGGTACGGGTTATCGATCCGGAGACCGGCGAGGAATGTCCCGTTGGCGTACAAGGCGAGATGTGTAACCGCGGTTATAATAACATGAAAGGTTACTATAAAAACGAAGCCGCTACCAATGAAGCGATCGACAAGGATGGCTTCCTGCATTCCGGCGACTTGGGCGTTCGTGATGAGAATGGAAACTTCCGTATCACCGGCCGTATCAAGGATATGATTATCCGTGGAGGCGAGAATATCTATCCACGTGAGCTGGAGGAGTTCCTCTATCATTTCCCCGGCGTGAAAGACGTGCAAGTAGCCGCTGTTCCTTCCAAGAAATATGGAGAGGAAGTGGGTGCCTTTATCATCCTTCACGATGGTGTGACGGCTACGGAGGAAGAGGTGAAAGACTTCTGCCGCGGAAAGATCGCCCGGCATAAGATCCCGAAATACATCTTCTTCGTCGATACCTTCCCGATGACCGGAAGCGGAAAGATACAGAAGTTCAAATTGAAAGACCTCGGGCTGAAACTATTGCAAGAGCAAGGTATCACGCCGGCCTGACGATTTAGTGGACAGCTAACAGTTGACAGTTACTTTAAAATCTTCATAATGGGCGGTACGATCTTCCCGTGTCGCCCATTTTCCTAAAGAACGATGGACGGAATCAACACACTGCGTTACTCGGATTTATTTTTAGCGATGTATTTCGATGGCGGAAAGAGCTGCCTGCACCGGAATCATTCGCATGTGTTGGTGTATGTATATTCCGGAGAGATGGTAATCGACGAGAAAGGCCAAATCACCCGGTTACATAAAGGAGAATGCGCTTTCATCCGCAAGGACTTCAGCGTGCAGATGACGAAACAAGCATGGAATGGCGAGCAGTTCAAGGCGATCTTCTTGATGTTCACCATGAAGTTCCTACGCGACTTTTACAGCAAATTAGATCGAAATACTCTCCCTAAAGATGCCAAGCGAGATCAGGTAAGCCTTTACAAGCTACCGTCCAACCGTCCCGATATCGTAAGCTTGTTTGAGTCGATGACCCCTTATTTCAATTCCAAGATCCAACCGACAGAGGAATTGCTGCAACTAAAAATGATCGAGGGCGTTTATGTGTTGCTCCATACCGACAAGAATCTATATGCCTCTATCTTCGATTTTACCGATCCATGGAAGATAGACATACTGGAATTTATGGAGCGGAATTACATGAACGATATTTCCATGGAAGAAATCGCCAACTATACGGGACGCAGTCTCTCCACATTTAAACGTGATTTCAAGAAATGTAGCGCTCTCTCGCCCCGGGAATGGCTCATCCGACGCCGCCTTGAAGCCGCACACGGGCTGATACGTAAAGGGGGGCGTAAGGTCTCGGAGATTTGTTTCGAGGTAGGTTTCAAGAACCTTTCCCATTTCTCGAAAATCTATAAGATAGCGTATGGCGTACCGCCAACCGAGGATATATAATATTTATAATGGCCCACACAACAAAGCTATTTGAACCACATAACAAAGCCTCCATACCACTCCCTCCTTATCTTTGCGACATAAATAATAACAAAATGTAAATCAAATGATCATGACAAAGACAACGGAAGAGAAAGTAGCTTTAGTAACCGGTTCAGCGATGGGTATCGGACTCGCTTGCGCCGAAGCCTTCGCCAAGGCTGGATACATAACCGTATTGGCAGACATCCGTGAGCCGAGAGAACAGGTAGAGAAATTAGTAGCCGAGGGACATAAGGCCGTAGCGTATCGGTGCGACGTATCAAACACGCAAGCCGTAAAAGAGATGATCGACTGGATCGTAGCTACCTACGGAAGACTGGACGCGGCTCTTAACAACGCAGGCATACAAACACCGCAACGCCCAATGGCGGAAATCACCGACGATGAATTCGACCGTACCGTGGCTGTGGATTTGAAAGGTGTCTGGAACTGCATGCGTTATGAGATCCTGCAAATGCTGAAACAAGGCGGCGGCGCCATCGTCAACACCTCATCGCAAGGCGGAGTCACGGGATTTCCGGGGCAAGCGGCCTACATAGCCTGTAAGCATGCCGTTATCGGACTGACACGTACCGCCGCTATCGACTATGCGGCAAAGAACATCCGCATCAATGCCGTATGTCCGGGCGTTATCCGTACGCCGATGGCGGAAGACTTAATGCGGCGTGACCCTTCCTTGGAGAAGGAGCTGGTGCGCGACATTCCCGCAGGGCGGCTCGGTAAGCCGGAAGAGATCGCCAACGCCGTACTTTGGCTATGCAGCCCGCAAGCGAGCTTCGTAGATGGGCATGCGTTATTGGTAGATGGAGCCTTCAGTATTCATTAAATCGCAAAACTACAGAGAGTCCAATACTGCAACGGCGTTGCAGTGATACTGCAATGCGGGTTGCAGTAATGCTGCATGGCTGTTGCAGAACTACTGCAAGGCAGGTTGCAGTAACGAACCCACCTACCCCTCGGCAAGCCTCTGCCCTAGATGGAAATTCATAGATAAAGAACACCTACTATCAACGCTTTTTCGTACCTTTGCGTCTCAACCATTTATAGTATTAATTTATGTCACAATTATTTCCAACTAATCTGCCTTATAAAGTGGCAGATATGAGTTTGGCTGAATTCGGTCGCAAAGAGATCGAGATCGCCGAACACGAAATGCCGGGATTAATGGCGCTACGCCAGAAATACGCCGATCAGAAACCCTTGAAAGGCGCACGTATCACCGGCTCACTGCATATGACTATTCAGACGGCGGTGTTAATCGAAACATTAGTTGCGTTGGGAGCGGACGTTCGCTGGGCTAGCTGTAACATCTTCTCCACACAGGACCATGCGGCAGCTGCTATCGCGGCTGATGGCGTACCGGTATTCGCTTGGAAAGGCGAGACGCTGGAGGAGTATTGGTGGTGTACGGACATGGCGCTTCGTTTCCCGGAAGGTAAAGGCCCTCACATGATTGTTGACGATGGCGGAGACGCTTCCTTGCTGATTCACATGGGATATCGTGCGGAGAACGATGCGGAGACCATCAACCGCAAAGGCGGTAATCATGAGGAACAGGTAATTCTAGATACATTAAATCGTATCCTTCAAGAAGATAACAGCCGTTGGCACCGTACGGTAGCCGAGATGAAAGGTGTGTCGGAAGAGACGACCACCGGCGTTCACCGTCTGTATCAGATGATGGAGAAAGGTGAGTTGCTGGTTCCGGCTATCAATGTTAATGACTCCGTGACGAAATCCAAGTTCGATAACCTATACGGTTGCCGTGAGTCTTTGGCGGACGGCATCAAGCGGGCTACGGACGTTATGATTGCCGGCAAGGTGGTAGTCGTAGCCGGATACGGTGACGTAGGTAAAGGCTGCTCTCACTCCATGCGCTCTTACGGGGCTCGTGTACTCGTGACTGAGATCGATCCGATCTGCGCCTTGCAAGCCGCTATGGAAGGTTTCGAGGTCACTACCATGGAAGAGGCTGTGAAAGAGGGTAACATCTTCGTTACAACCACCGGAAACTGCGATATCATCACGATCGAGCATATGACACAGATGAAAGATCAATCGATCGTATGTAATATCGGTCATTTCGACAACGAGATCCAAGTGGACAAGCTTGTCAACTATCCGAATATCAAGCACACGAATATCAAGCCTCAAGTGGACAAATATACGTTCCCGAACGGAAACTCCATCTTCTTATTGGCAGAGGGACGCTTGGTAAACTTAGGTTGCGCTACGGGACACCCGTCATTCGTAATGAGTAACTCGTTCACGAACCAAGTGCTTGCCCAAATGGACTTATGGCAAATGGCTTATGAGGTAGGTGTATACCGCTTACCGAAACGCTTGGATGAGGAAGTTGCCCGCCTACACTTGGAACGTATCGGCGTGAAATTATCTACATTATCACAAAAGCAAGCTGATTATATCGGCGTACCGGTAGAAGGACCGTACAAGGCCGATCATTACAGATACTAATTAATTGAAAATTGAAAGTTGAGAATTGATAATGAAGGGAGGGCAGCTCCTGTAGTTCTCGATTCTTAATTTTCAATTTTCAATTCTTAAATTTCAATTACCATGCGTTTCGCTATTCTCTCCCCCATTTATCCCTATCGTGGCGGTATCGCCCAATTCAGCGGGATGCTCTATACGGAATTAGTAAAAGAAGGTCATGAAGTAAAGGCTTTCAACTTCAAACGTCTTTATCCGGATATCTTATTTCCCGGCAAGACTCAATACGTAGAAGCGGGAGACCGTGCGATCGAAATCGAGAGCGTGCGAGTATTAGATAGCGTCAACCCGATTAGTTATTTCAGTACCGTAAACGCCATTCGCTCCTATGCGCCGGACGTACTGATTATCTCTTACTGGATGTCCTTTTTCGTTCCCGGATACGCCCACGTAGCGAACCGGATGAAGAAGCATTGCAAGGTAATCACCCTTATCCACAATGCAATTCCCCATGAGCCGCGTTTCTTCGACAAGCCTTTAGCTTCGTTACTTTTCAAGCAATGCCATGGCTTTATCGTGATGAGCGATAACGTGCGGTATGATTTGCGGAAACTTTACCCGGGCGCTAAATATATCCAGAACCCACACCCGCTTTACAATCATTTCGGGAGTAAGATCAACAAGAACGAGGCGTGCCGGAAATTAGGAATCCATCCGTCCAAAAAGAATCTTCTATTCTTTGGACTGATACGGGATTATAAAGGATTAGATCTGCTGATAGAAGCGATGGGACAGCTTAACGAGGATTACCATCTCATTATAGCCGGCGAATGTTACGGTAGTTTCGAGAAGTATCAGGCTCTGATCGATGCATCTCCGGCAAAAGAACGTATATTCGTCCACTGTGAATATATCAGCGACGAAGAAATCCCCATTTATTTCTCAGCGGCGGATGCCTTGGTACTCCCCTATCGCTCCGCCACTCAAAGCGGTGTCGTATCCGTAGCCTACAATTACGATTTACCTATGTTAAGTACTCCCGTAGGCGATTTCAAGAACAGCATCGAAAAGCCGGGTACAGGCATCGTAGTGCCTGAGATATCTGCGACGGCCCTCGCCCAAGGTATCGAGGAACTTTTCACCCCCTCACAGCAAGCCACCATCCCTGCGAACATATCCAAAGAAAAAGCAGCCCTCTCGTGGGAAACCCTAACGAGAAAACTGCTCGATTTTATCAATAGCGGTTTCATCTAGTTGTAGAGACGGGGCGTGCCCCGTCTCTACAACCAACCGGAATTTATATCTCTTTTTGCTTTCTAGCTTTCCAAACCGAATATCCTACCGCACCAATCAATAACAACAAGATAATCAACGAACTGAAAGAAGTAATATAAGCCGCCGTAATATAACCTTGCGGTCTAAACTCAAATACGATCTGATGCTCTCCTGCAGGAACTAACATAGCCCTTAATATCCAATCCGCCCGGAAATGCGGAGCGGGCTTCCCATCAATCGTAGCCTCCCATCCCGGTTGATAATAGATCTCAGAGAATACTGCTAATTGCTCAGAATTAGTCTTCGTCGTATAAACTAACTTATTAGGGCGATAACTATCCAATGTTATCGTAGCGGTAGAGTCCAATTGAGGCGTGAAACCTTTCACCTCATCAGCGAAACGTTTATCAACAACCGCCGTCGTTAACGGATTGATCGTATTCAACGCCGCTATTTCCGCATCCGCATTCTCCACGACCTCCACTTTATCCACAAACCAAGCGTTGCCGAAAGCAAACGGATTCCTCAAAGGCGGTTGCTCCGGATTATAGATAATATAACGTGTATTGAGCATATTCAAGGACGGACAAGCAGCGAACGCCCCCATCAAATCCTCCGCAGTCTGCGCTTTCTGGAAAGCCCCGATAACCGAGTTAAGCTCTCCTTGCAGACGGTGGTCGATCAGTTCTTGGTACCGTCTCAGCTTCGCGGCGTAATAACCACCGACGGAATGGTGATAGTACGAGGTCGTTGTCTCCAAGAAAGGATTATTCAAATTCAAGACACGATAAGAAAGGTCCTTATCCTTCATGATTTCTTGATCGGCTACCGTCTCTTTATATACCTCTGTAGGTTTCTGGCGGATAAAGTTACTATCGTTCAAATACCGTTTATCCACCGTCCATAAGTCAACCAACATCAAGACCGCAACACCGATCCCTACGAATGTCGCCACCTTTTTCCGATCTTTCGAGGTATAGAACCAGAACAACAAAGCCGCCCCTAATAAGATAAAGACCAAAGAGCGCAACGCATCCGCCGAAGCCAAGGAAGCACGATCCATTAACAAGGCGTTGTAATACCAATCCGGCAACTGATATTGAGCGTCGAAAGAAGAACGGAAATCCAACAGCATACTCGGCATCAACCAAAGGATTAAAGAAAGCCCCCCCGTGATAGCCAAAGCAGCGATCAATCCTCTCTTCAACAAGGCATCGCTCACGGTCTCGGATAACACCTCTTTCAATCCCCATATAGCGATAATAGGAAATACCATACCCGGAATAACCAATGCCATCTCTACGGTACGGAACTTATTATACATCGGCAAGTAATGGAACATAAAGTCATTGAAGTTATCAAAATTACGTCCCAATGCCAGCAATATCAAAAAGACAGAACCTCCGAATAACCACCATTTCATCGGATTCCGGATCACGAACATTCCCAGAACAAACAAGAAGCAGACCAATGCCCCGAAATAAACCGGCCCGGAAGTAAATGTCTTCTCTCCCCAATAGGTAGGAGCCTGTACCTCTTTTCCGACTTGAGCGCCTTTCGCCCTTAATTCCTTATATAACTCAGAATCCGGGCCTAGCATTCCACCCGAACGTCCACCATAGGCATTCGGAACCAACAAGGTCAACAACTCCCCTTTTCCATAGCTCCAAGCGAACGCATAATCCTTGTCCAAGCCGGAAGAGATCTTCTCGCCCGAAGGGGTCGTTGTCGTTAATTCCGTAGCCCCACGGATAGAGTTCTGTCCCAAATCCCATTGAGCATACATATTCTGGGCATTCGGCAACACCGCCAATATCACGCATCCAGCCATAATAGCGGTTACCGTACCCAGTTCTTTATAAGCTTTTTCCTTCAGTTTATTGAACAAATATCCCAAATAAACGAAGAAGCAAAGTAATAATAAATAATAAGTGATTTGCAGGTGCGTATTCGCGATAGAGAAAGCGACACCCAACAAGAACACGACCGCCCCCCATAAATACTTACGCTTGAACAACAGGGCCATACCCGCCAACGTTAATGGCATATAAGCGATTACATACGCTTTCGTGACATGGCCGGCCTCTATAATGATCAGATTATAAGACGCTAAAGCGAAAGCGATGGCACCAGCGATCGCCAACCACCAATTTACGCCCATGACACACATCAAGATATAAAAACAGACGAATCCGGTAAACACCATCCCCGCATCCATATATCCCAACGCTTTTAAAGGCTTCTCCACTAAAAGATATCCGGGAAACCGTGGAGCCGGATTGCCATATCCCGACACATAAGGCATTCCGCCAAACATGGCATCGGACCATGCGCTGAATTCTCCCGGTTGGGCCGTCTTCTCATATTCATCCATCTGGCTATTCCCCATACCGATAGCCTTTTCCGTATCCCCTTGCCGGACTACCTTACCTTCAAATACGGCCGGAGAAAAATAAATCACCGTCAATACCAAGAATACGGCTATCGCAGCGATATGTTTTCCCCATTTACTCATTATACTCCGCATAAAACTTATCTATAATTTATTGTTTATACTCTACCTTTAAACCATTTGGCAAAATAGAATCTCACGGCGAACCAACCATGCAACAGAATCGTCGACACCTTGCCATAATACTTACACATGACCTCATATCGCTCCTTTAAGGAAGCTTTCCGGTTCACACTACTTAACCCTTCCTCCAAAAAATTAGACAGGATCAAACGTGTATTATGTATTCTTTTCGATCGTCTCAGACATTGGATACACCAATCATAATCCGCCGTCAAACGGTATTCCATATTATATAACGGAGCGATCTCCCGTTTTGATATAAACGACTGGTGACAAACCAACATTCCCATCCGGAAACTCTTCCAAGTCAGTTTCTCCGGAGCTTTCAACCTGCGCATCCCTAACGATCTACCCTCCGCATCAACGATCCGGGTCTCTCCGTAAATCACGTCAGGCAAAGATACTTTCTTTTTCAAAGACGCCACAATTCTTTGCACGGTATCTGCGGTATAAAGTGTATCACCCGCATTCAAGAACCACACATAGTCCCCCGTAGCCAGCTTCAATCCCTTATTCATAGCATCATACAAGCCTTTATCAGGCTCGCTTATCCAAGAAGCGATACCGGACTCATATTGCTTGATGATCTCTACGGTCTTATCCTTCGACGCTCCGTCAATCAATATATACTCAATATTCGGATACGACTGGCTAAGTACGCTCAATATCGTACGCTCCAGCCATCGCTCCGCATTATAGGTGATCGTTATGATCGAAAATGTAGGTTGCTGATTCATTTCCATTATCTCTTATAAATTTCCGACTTGTCTCACACGATATTTTTGTAAAGGATGCTTAGGAGAAGACGGATATAATCTCTCTAGTAGCCCATCCTCTAACATTCTTGGTATAACCCGATTAATTAAATAAGAAGCCTCTCTATGAACAGCTTCCGCTATTATTTCCAGAGCTACATAATCCTCACAAACAGATAGTATTAACCTCGACAAATCCTCATAACGCATATATTTCTTACTTTCATCCTTCTCCAGTTTGCTTTCATCTTTTTGAGGCTTGCTTTCATCCTTCTTCAGTTTGCTTTCATCCTTTTGAGGCTTGCTTTCATCCTTCTCCAAAAACAGCAAACGGTACCTAGTTCCCCGGCCATTTCCTATAGACTCCAAAAAACCAGCATTGCACATACTTTTCAGTAGCTTTGTAATATTTGAGCTATGTTGGTTCAAAATATATTGAAGTCTTTCATTAGATACTTGTTTTTCAGAGTAACAAAGAGCCAAAACCGTGAATTGATCATATGGAATTCTTTCAATTTCCCGTCCAAACAGACGCTTAAGTTCTTCTAAGACTTCCTCTGGATACAAACTTTCCATCGGTAAATTCAACACCACCCGATCCGGGTGACTTTGCTCCTCTACAAATGGAGGTCTCCAATTCGCATTTTTCCAACCCATAAAAATCTTATTCACCCCACTTCCTGCTTTCTCAGAGAAGCCAATCAGCATAAACATCTTTTGCAAGCTCTTATTACGGCATATACTTTCACCTCCGGCATAATACTGGGCCTTACTCACTAGCAGTGTTCCGGGATTTTTAAATACATAACGATCTTTCCATTGTTCTATCGTTATATTTCCTTCCTCCATATAATCACAATGCACCAATGTATTTACAAATGCCTCACGTAAAGCGACATGTGTGGTAGTATCTTCCAATCTCACACCATTCTCCAAACGGAATGGCTTAGGCAGTACAGATGATAATTTAGGATACACACGCCGATAAAATTGAAAAAGATTCGCTTCCCAAGTTCCATCCATACAAATGCGATCTGTCCATCTAACATTCTCATCTACCGACATTTTTTCCTGATAATCCGGAAAATAAGATGGAGCACATTCATTATCTGTTATACTTTCTGTCCTTCCAAACATTAATATACCCGCTAAAGTAAACCCTTCTTGACCTGTTTGCCTATCTTGTCGATATCCTCCCAATTTTCTCAAAAAAGCCATATCATCAAGTGTCAACCAAGGGTGATCTGGCTGACGACTAGAAAGTAGCAGTCGATATTGTTTAAGTGAGTCCAAATCAATATCTTCCATTGAATAATTACATAAAATACGAGAATCTCTCGGATGTTCCTCATCCGCATCGGCAATCATTCTGCGAACTTCCGTATCCGTACATTTATAATCTCCCTCATTATTTCGTTTATAAGTATGTCCATTCAAGGGATTTCTTGTTAAATATACAGGACGTTGTGAACGAGATGCTCTCGGAACATAAATCAGCAAAAGAGATTTTCCTCTATAGTCTACCTCTTGAATATTCTTGTCAGTAAGTAAATTAACATTAACGCAATCCGGATTATTCAATTGGTTACAAATGATTTGCCGATAAGACACAATTTGCTCTGGAAGAAGTCCCTCCACAAATAGTGCCCCATTTTTCTCCTTTATTCCCAGAACGATAGTTCCTCCATCTGTATTCGCAAATGAAGAATACGTTTCCCACACACTATTTGGGAATCCGGCACGAGCGGTCTTAAACTCTAAATCGACAGCCTCTTGACTACGTAACAAGCTATCCACATATTCTACAAAATCCCACTCGTCCACCTTAATCCATTCAGGCTTATGCTGATCGTCCATTTATTCCATTTTTCCACAAATGTAGCAATTTTCATTTGCTTTCAATCACCTACCAACAAGCATTCATTCTTACTTCGATATGCTGATCTTCTTTCACGCTATTTTCTCTTATTACACAGGCTCTGATACAAAGCTATATATTTTTCGGCAATAACCGATTCCCTATAACAATCATGCACCTTGCGGACGCAAGCCTCACTAAATCGAAAAGTCTCTTGGTTGTCAATTATCCACTTAATCCCTACAGCCAAATCATTTGTATCCTTATATTTAGCTACATACCCATTCTTCAAATGATCTATCATCTCCGGAATCCCTCCTGTCTCAAATCCCACACAAGGCGTACCGCATGCCATCGACTCCATAATCGTATTGGGTAAGTTATCCTCCAACGAAGGAATAACGAACATATCGGCACAGGCATAAGCGGAAATCATAGAGTCTTGATCCGATATATATCCCAGCGTATTCACCTTAAAAGGAAACTGGCTAATCAATTCTTCCGAGCTATTTCCCATCAACACGATTTCTATGCGATCTTGGTATTTCTCTTTTAGTTTTTCGCAAGCCTCGATCAAAAAAATCGCTCCCTTCCGGGTATCTGAAAGCTTAGCGGCGGCAAAAAGAAGAAGGAACTTATCTTCCGGCAGGCCGAATCGTTTACGGGCCACCCGCTTTTCCATACGCTTAAAGGCTGTCACGTCAATCGGGTTAGGAATCGAGGTAAAACAGGCAGTTCTCAACCAATTGCATTTTTTGGCCTCTTCCATTATCCATCGGCTACAACCGACAAATGTAATCTTAGATAACCCAATTTTCCCTTTCTCCTTAAAAACAGAAGCCGCTAAATCAAAAAACGGATTTCGTTTCAGCATCGGGCACTGATAACAATTCGATATATACTTCTCACATCCTCCCGGATAATGACAAATAGCCGTAGCAGGCCACAAATCATGC
Source organism: Parabacteroides sp. AF39-10AC (assembly GCF_003635405.1). Classification (NCBI taxonomy): domain Bacteria; kingdom Pseudomonadati; phylum Bacteroidota; class Bacteroidia; order Bacteroidales; family Tannerellaceae; genus Parabacteroides; species Parabacteroides sp. AF39-10AC. Next base: position 29,422 of record NZ_QTLP01000017.1, read on the forward strand.
ATAGTCCACACAATGGGTTTTCCGGTATTTACTAATTTCTTGATATCAGAAAGAGACAAAAATCCTTGATTCACCCAATGCAGATGAATCACATCCGCCTGTTGCACTAATAGGTGCTTCGATAAATCCGTGCCTGTATTGGCTATGGAAACTTGAAAAAGGTTCTTCTTGCTAAAGAAGTTACAGATAAAGATTATCAGTCGTTCCCAAATGAAGCGAAAAGAATTAAGCCTATGTGAAGTCCATGAATTATTTACAGAGAAAACTTTTACATGGTCTGTTTTCCGATCACGTACTAACATAGAAACCTCTACACCAGATTTACCCAATGCTTTCGCTAGTCGGTTCGCAGCGACTGCCGCTCCACCGGTTAATTCAGAAGTATTTAATATCAATATATTCATGGCTTCTCTATTATTTTCCAATAACCATTTTTATCTGCACCTATGCGTTCTATGTAATTCTTATCTACCTATTTCATTAAAAATAATCTATCTCATCCTTTCAATACTGCTCGAATATACTTATTAAAATCAACAAGAAACGCAACTAAAGCAGATGTATGATCTGGTTTTTTATCATAATTCAGACCTTTAGTACGAAAAAAGTCATTTTTATCCCTAAAAATGACTTTCCTGTTAACAGGAAAAAACCATTTTTCAGGCTTTCCATACTCTGTTCCTACTATTTTTACTTTTTTATTCAATAAATACTTATTTAAGTGAGATTCATCATTCACAAATGCCACAACACCTTTTTTAGAATCTATTTCAACGTCACGCATACAAGCTTCTATCAATTGCAAGTATTCAAATGTTCGTCCACCATTAAACCCTCCTTGAAAGTAATAGAGACCTTGACCATAAGGGATATAGGCCATTGAATCCGGATTCCGATCATAAGGAAAACTGTCCCGATCTTTTATTCTATATATATGCCAAACTAAACCAACTAAAAAGCCATCCTCCGCAGAAGGTTTCAATTCCTCCAGATGGATTGTCCGTTTAAAAAGAGTATCTCCATTGAAAAAGAATAAATAATCACATTTATCAAAATCATCTTTATGCTCATAGAACATTTTAAATCTATACAATGTATTATTATATCCACCTAGGTCTTTTTGATAATAAACAGAGACAGACTTAGATACAGACAATTCTTTATCTGTAAACAGAAAATACTGTTTATCAACATTCGGGAACAAATACTTCTCTGCAGATTTAAAAAAATCTTCCCACAATAATGTATAATTACCAATACCTATATATAAAATGCCAACTTTCATCACAATGTCTTATTCGCTTCAGTCACCAATCCTGTAATTTCTTCCAGAGAAGACTTATACATTTCATATAACTTACCTCGATTTTTTATTTCTTGAAAACCCATTAGTCCCTTATTCCAAATACGCATTCCTCCTGCCACCATTGACTTGAAACCAGCATTATACCACCCGACTTTCAAACCATACAACCATGCACGTAAACATAACTCACAATCATCGCATTGAAACGGAGCAAAAGAAAAATCAATATGCTCCAAATGTTCAATAAATAATTTTTTATTCAACAACATCGGTGCCCGATTCACTGCATGCACAAAATAGAAATCTTTATCTTCCAACAGATCATCCTTATACAAATCTACATATCCCCACTTTTCCTTATCATCTATAATAAACTCCAATCCATTCAGCCCTCCTAAAATAACCATATCCGGATATTTTTTGAAATAAGAGATACCTTTATCAATCCAACCTAAATCAGCAATCTCATCATCATCCTGCATTAAGACTATATATTCTCCATTCGCAAAACGAATGGTTTTATCATACATCACATTCTCATATAAATCATTAGCTCGTACTAAAAATTCATTACCACGAGTAAGATACCTCATAAGAGACTTAGTATGTTTGTACTCAGAACCATCATCTATTACTACGATCTCAGCATTCGGATACTCACGTAATTTACTGACAATACATTTGACTCCCACACTTTTATTGTGAGATTCTATAATAAAGCTGACAAGCGGTTGATTGGTATATCCTTTCGCCAACCAATCCTCATAAGTTTTCTGCTTTCTTTTAAAGACACGTTTCGCTAACGCCCAATAAACTTTCTCCCAATATAAACGAATATCCATTCTTACTTATCTATTATAGAATTTAACTGATTGAAAAAAGAGGTTATATACTGATCGTAACTATAACACATCTTATTCGCTTTCAACGAAATTTGTTTAAGACCTTCACAATCCTTCAGACTTTGCGCCAATTTCTCCGCAAGATATGTTTTAGATGCCGGATCAAATAGATCACCATTTTTTTGCGGCTCAATCAAACAAGCCGCTCCCGCAACAACAGAGCATAAGGTATAACAACCTGCCAATAATGCCTCATTCACCACCGCCCCAAAACGCTCATAATAACTTGGCAATATGAATATCTGACCGACATTATAACAAGCATATAGATCCTCACCTTGCTTTTTCCCAGCGAAAATCACATGGTCAGCCAATCCATTTCTCTCCGCATGTCGCTCTAAAGCCACTCGCTGATCACCATCACCAACAAATAAAAGAATAACCTTAGGATACCTATTTACAACCAAGGCTAAAGCATCCAGTAAAAAGAATAAATTCTTGATATCTATTAAACGACCAACAAACAACAAGACTTGCCTTCCTTCCAAATGATACGTATCCTCCAATATCTTAGAAACAGGCAACGCATTCTCCAATAGCAACCTAAAATCTTGATCTTTTTGGATAATCGGGAAAAACAAAAATTTCTGCTTTACCCGAAAGCGTTTAACATACCAAGACAGCACATCATCGTTTGTCAAGATAATGCCACTGTAAAACTTAACCGCGATAAAACGCATACATCTTTTCACAAGACTTGCGCTTTCAGCAATCTCTTTGCTATCATCACAGATCGTAAAAATAGACAATTTCCAGTTGAATAGAAATTTATAAACCAACAATAATAAACCCAATATATTATACTCACTACAAAACACCACATCCGGCTGTTCCTTCCTCAATATTGAGAAAACCTGTGTCCTAAGATTCTTAATCCCGAATAATCCCGAAGCCAGAAAGCGAGGTACAAATTCCAATCGCCCTCTCAACTCATCTTGAGCGAATGATTGCTCCAATACATCTCCAAACTCAAAATAGAATATAGCATCAAACTCCTTATTCAAGGAATTAAAAAAATCTACTCGATAAGGAGCTATCGCCGGATGAAAAACCACAAGTTTCTTTTTCATTTCAAAATGCGTTTTATCTTTTCGGAGTTCCATACTTTCCTATTTGTCTCCAACTTCATTTTCCAATAAGAACGTCTTTCCGAATTTCCCAACAATAAGAATTGAAGAATACGAATATAACTTTTCAACTGGGTAATAGCAAAGATCAATCGGCAGCCAGAGATACCATAAACCTTTCGAAAATAAAAGTATTGTCCCTCATATAAAAAATAAAGACGAGATTGCTTTATATAAGAAGCACGACCCTCCAAATGTGTGATCTTTGCTAAGGGGACAGAATAAATATCAAATTTAGCTTTATGGATCCGATGACACAACTCTGTTTCTTCATAGTTCATAAAGAACTCAGGAGCAAAAGCACCTACCTGAGATAAAACAGATTTCCTCACCATCAGGTCTGCACCAACAATAGAAGCAACCCGTATGGGTTTATTTGAAACATTGAAAAATATAGATCGAGGATGAGATAAAGAGATTGGCGATATGTACATAATAGATAGTAGCTCCCAAAAGAAAGACGGATATTTACGGCTAAACGAGGTTGTCGGCTTATTATCCTCATCATACAAATTCCCCCCACAAGCTCCTATTTTATCCGAGGACCTTAAAAATGAATATAATTCGAAAAGAGCATTATTCAACAATAGTGTATCAGGATTCAAAAACAAGATACAATCACCTTTCGCTTGATCAAGAGCCAAATTATTAGCTTTTCCAAAACCCAAGTTATCATCTGCTTGAATACAAATAACCTCTGGATATTGTTTCCTTATCAAATCCAAGGAATAGTCACCAGAAGCATTATCCACAACTATAATTTCATAGTCTACCCCTGTTGTATTTTCCTTAACAGACTTAATACTATCTATTACCAACGAAGCTGTTTTATAATTTACATATACAATACTAATCATACCGACTCCCTCAAGAAAAGCTTTTTAACATCTTCCTCAAATTCAGCCTTTTCCATCAAAATCCGACTCCTATAATAATTAAAGTCAGAGAAACATTTCTCGTAATCTGCTAATACATTTCTTATCAAAGAAATGACATCTTCCTTAGAAACTTTCTTCTCATCAAGCTTATAAATATCCGGAATTGGAATATCTTCGTAAAAATAAGCAGCTCCCCTAATTCCTGTAATAAGACAACAACCATTCAATGCTGCCTCACGAGGCAAACGGTCTTTCCCCGGATGATTACCAAAATCTATATATAATTTACTTTTCCTTAGAAGCTCTACTAACTGTTTACGTTTAAGACCTTGTATAGGACGCCATTCTAAGTCAGGAGACAAACGTATTAATTGCCTAGTATATTCCATACCTTTTGCTGGATTATATAACACGATATTCTCACGTCCTGAAACTTTAGGTATCTCATAAAATTCCGTATTGATATAATCTTTTAAAGGCAATACATATTTAAACCCTTTCGTATAAAGAAAATGATGAGCATATTCCGACTGATACAGGGACACATACCGTTCTGAAGAAAGGCTATTTAAAGAAATCCGACCTCTCTTATCCTCTGGACTTGCATATCCCTTAAAATTCAGAATGAAACGATCTACAAACATTCGTTTACTAAAGTCAAACAACTCTTTTAATGGTAAATTAAACATACAACCATTATAAAAATTGTCCACACTCAACCACCATAAGTAAATGCGAGCATATTTGATGTCTATATGATGTTTAAACAATGTTTCTGGCAATACGACAATATTGTCTTCTCTATCGACAATTTCCAAACTCTGTTGAATATTATATCTCTTAAAAGCATCCGGGATTGCCGCATCTGGTTCACCTATATAATAGATATAAGCCTCCGCACCATTATTCCTCAACACATCTACCAATTGATGCAATAACTCCGTCCCACCTGTTACAAAATTTGCAGGACAATAAATATAAATCTGATGTTTTAAAATTCTAGCCTGTATCATACAATGACAACTTTTTCTACTATCTGGTTCATATCATAATATTTGTATTCAGCTAAACGTCCCCCAAAACAAACATGTTTTTCACGATCTGCCAAATATTTATATTTTTCAAACAAAGTTGTATTCCTTTCATCATTAATAGGATAATAAGGATCTGCACCTTCTTGCCAAGAGATAGGGTATTCACGTGTAATAACAGTCTTAGGCTGCATCCCAAATTCAAAATGTTTATGCTCGATAATCCTTGTATAAGGAATATCAGCATCTGTATAATTTATGACTGCATTACCTTGATAGTTATCAATATCTAATAATTCTTGTTCAAAATATAAACTTCGAAAATCCAAATGTCCTTCACTAAAGGTAAAATATTCATCAATTCTACCAGTATACACTATTTGATTTGCTAACGCCTCAAAATATGTACGATCCTTAAAAAAATCAGCATTACAAAGCACCTCACACCCTTCCAATAGTTTTGATATAAGACCATTATATCCTCCTGCAGGAATACCCTGATAAATATCAGAGAAATAATTATTATCAAAAGTATATCGAAGAGGTATACGTTTTATTATGAAAGCGGGTAAATCACGAGGGCTTTTTCCCCATTGCTTCTCCGTATATCCTTTGATCAATTTCTCATAAATATCCTTTCCCACAAGAGATAGTGCTTGTTCTTCCAAATTCTTAGGGTCATCAATCTGCACTTCTGCGCGTTGACGTTCAATTTCAGCTTTTGCTTCCGCAGGAGTTTTGGTACCCCAAAGCTGATAAAAAGTATTCATATTAAAAGGCAGATTGTATAAGACATTCTTATAATTAGCCAATGGAGAATTTGTGAATCTGTTGAATTCAACGAATGAATTTACAAAATCCCATACTTTCTTGTTAGAAGTATGGAATATGTGAGCCCCATACTTATGTACATTGATTCCTTCTATACTTTCACAGTATAAATTTCCCCCAACATGAGAGCGTTTATCTATTACAAGAACCTTTCTACCGAGGCTTTTATATTTATATGCAGACAAAGAGCCAAACAACCCCGCACCAACTATTACTACATCATATCTTGCCATCTTGTTACGATTTAAGTCCTTTAATAAAAACAATACTCTCCTTAAATATCTTAGAACCTGTTAACCAAACAAATAATATATACAATATTGCGACTAAGATAATCTTTAAGATCAATAGAAGCAACAGATTCTCCATATTTTTTGTGATAAAGAAAACGATACTTATTGAGGATAAAGTCAATACTAAATATGGCATAATGTCACATAATACACTTGACAAACGAATAGGAACTAATTTACTCAAATAAACATGCCACATTAACATCCAAATAATAGAATACACACCTACGTAACCTGCTGTCATCGCTAAAATTCCGTACCTTGTCATATAAAAAGCCAAGAAAAATTGAATTAATCCTATTACAACATGATTATTTAAGTAGAAATCAGAACGTCCACAACTAATAACAATTTGTGAATATAAGACTTGAATAGGAGATATAGCTCCCCAAATACATAATAACTGCAATATAGAAATACTATTAGACCATTTTTCACCAAGTATCAGAAGAACAAACTCTTTTGAGATAAAAGCCAACCCCAACATCAAAGGGAATGATACAAATGCCGTAAAGCGCAACATCTTTCTAAAAATTTTAACTTGGTAATCTTTATCTGTAGATGATCGAGCAAAAATAGGTTGTGCAACACTATTAATCATACCGCATATAACAGAGCCACCCATCGTCATCCACTTATTACCTTGAGAATAATATCCCACTTGATTTGCACTGTAAAATCGTCCTAGCAAAACAGAGAAAATATTATTATTAATTTGAGTAAACACATTGGTCAAAAACAATTTCACGCTAAAAGAGAACATTCCTTTTAGAGGCCTAAAGTCTAGCTCAAAAGTTGGTCTCCAAGGAGATATATAACATTTCAACAAAGAGCTCATTCCGACATATACCAAACTCTGAATCGCTAAAGCCCAATAAGCAAAGCCACTCACCGCTAACGACACACCCACTATTCCTGATAATAATAAAGAAACAATATCAATTTTAGCTTGTTCCTTTACCATCAGTTTTCTAAACATTACCGTATATGGAACCCCTGCTATACCAGCTAAAAAGAAACTAATAAATAACACACGAGATAATGCTATTAATTCAGGACGTTTATAAAACCCAGCAATCAAAGGCGCACTAAAAAATAAAATTACATACAAAAGCAAACCTGTAAAAACCATAAACCAAAAGACCGCATTATATTCCTTATGTGTAACTTCTTGTTTATTAGTTAGTGCCACTGTAAATCCGCTATTTATAATCGTACCTGCAATACCACTAAATATCGCCAACATCCCAACCAATCCATAATCCTCGGCATTAAGTGTACGTGCCAGATAAATACCAAACAACATCCCCAACAACTGTTGCACACCATTACTTACCCCTCCCCAGAAGAGCCCTTTCGCTGTCTTATCTTTTAATGATTGTTCCGCCATTTGATACGTATGGTAAAGTGCGGCAAAGATAAGCATTTACCTTTGGCTAACACTAAAAAAATGAAAGCTTTTCTTTGCTTTATGTATATTTACGATCTTCCGCAGATGATGTGGAAACAAAGAGTTATTGTAAAAATTCTTTTTATCCTTCGAACCCTCTTTATCTTCCATAGAAAAACACGTACGTGTTTTCTTAAAAACATGAGCAACTTTTCAAAAAAGACGTACATGTTTTCCGAGAAACATGCACGTCTTTTTGGAGCTCTGATTATCAAATAATTATAGCGACACACAAAATCATCACCTTATTGTAATGATTTCACATATCTACTCACTGCTATTTCACACTTTTCCCCGCATAAATCCTCCGTATAATATCCACCACCTTCATACCTTCCAAGACGTTGGTCGTTATGATCTCGCCGGGGGCGCCGGAAAGGACATTGACTACGTTACGGATCACGAAGTTGTGGTTTTGGGCGGAGCCTTTGTAAGGGCCATAATCATTGCCGGGGTTGGTAGGGGCCAATTCCGGCATTTCATACCCCTTGATATGGCAATATTCTACCTCATTCATATATTGACCGCCGATTTTCACGCTGCCATTCTCAGCCACGATCAGCATGCTGCTTTCCAGATTCTTGTCCCATACCGCCGTAGAGTAGCTCAAACTACCCATTCCACCGTTCACGAAATTAAAATTCACGAAACCGGAATCCTCAAAGGCGGTCAGTTTCTCGTGGTTGAAGTCGGCGAAACGGGTCTGGATATTACAGATATCCCCGAATAACCAGTACATAATGTCGATGAAATGGGAGAATTGGGTGAATAAGGTTCCACCATCCAAGGCAGCGTCGCCATGCCATCCTCCGGGTTTATAGTAGCGTTCGTCACGGTTCCAGTAGCAATTCAGCTGCACCATATAAATCTGGCCTAATTTTCCGGACTCAACCATCTCCTTGATCCAGACCGAAGGCGGGGAATATCGGTTTTGCATCACGCAAAATACCTGCTTACGGAACCTCAGCGAGGTATAAACCACTTTCTCGGCATCCGCCAAGGTCAAGGCCATAGGCTTTTCTATGACCACATGATGTCCGCTTTCTATCGCTTGGATCGCCATCTCGGCATGTAAACCGTTGGGTGTACAAATATTCACCACATCTATATCCAATCCCAAACGGAATAGTTCATCTATATTCCGGGCGAAAGGGACCGCATAAGCCTCGATCCCCAGCTCCTCTTTCGGACGGATATCACACAAAGCGACCAACTCTGCCCCTTCATCCCGGGTAATCATCTCGGCATGACGCTTACCTATATGACCACAGCCGATCACGGCGAAACGTATCTTCTTATTCATAAAACACTCTTTATAGATTCTATAATATAAGCCTGCTCCTCTTCTGTCATCTCCGTATGAATCGGCAAGGATAATACGGATCGGCTCAAGCGAGAAGCGACATTCAAATCCCCGGAAATCCGGCATCGACCCCTCATCACCTCCTGCTCCTGCAAAGGCAATGGATAATAAATCATAGAAGGAATACCTCGTTCTTTTAACGCTGCTTGTACTTGATCCCTCTTTTCTACAGCTAGCTGTACCGTATATTGATGATAGACATGCGATGAAAAGACTGATTTTAGCGGTTTGCGTACAGTTTTCAATCCGGAAAAGGCAGCATCGTATCTAGCAGCCACTTTACAACGAGCGGCGGCAAATTCATCCAAATACCGAAGCTTAACATCTAAGACAGCGGCCTGCAAGGTATCCAAACGGGAGTTGCAGCCCACCAAAGAATGATGATATTTCATCTTTTGCCCATGATTGGCGATCATTCGCAGGCGTTCGGCCAATCGCACGTCGGAAGTAAACATCGCCCCACCATCTCCATAACAAGCCAACGGTTTCGAGGGGAAGAAAGAGGTCGTACCTATAGAGGCGATCGTACCGGCTTTCTTTACCGTTCCATCCGAGAAGGTATAATTAGCACCGATGGATTGGGCATTATCCTCGATCACATATAAATTATGGCGGCCAGCGATACTCAAGATCGATTCCATATCACAACACTGGCCAAAAAGATGAACCGCGATAATAGCTCTCGTCTTTTCAGACAGGGCATCTTCTATCTTTTCCGGGTCTATATTGAATGTACCGGGATCTACATCCACTAATACCGGCACTAGGCCAAGAGCCAAAGCGACCTCAGCCGCGGCGATATACGTAAAAGCAGGAACGATCACCTCATCGCCCGGATGTAAGTCGAATGCCATCAAGGAGATTTGCAAAGCATCCGTACCGTTGCCGCACGGGATCGCATAAGGAATACCTAAATAATCTGATAAATGGTTACAAAATCCCTTCACCTGAGGGCCATTGATAAAGGCGCAAGCATTTATCACCGTTTGCATGGCAGGATCGATCTCACTACGCAAACGTTCATACTGCTTCCGCAGATCTACCATCTGTATCTGTTTCTCAAGCATCTTATCCATTCAAAAAATAGGGCTATCCCGTCGTTAAAACGGAATAGCCCCCTCATTATTGCGTTTATCTTATTATTTCACCTCGCTACCCGGTTTCACCTCTTTCTCCGGGGTGATAACGGCCAGCTTTCCATCGAAATTCTCGGCGGAGAGAATCATACCCTCGGAAACAATACCTTTCAGCTTACGGGGAGCTAAGTTAGCGATGAAGCAAACTTGCTTGCCTACCAATTCCTCGGGTTTATAATGCTGGGCGATGCCCGATACGATCGTGCGTTTCTCCAGACCATCGTCTATACGGAACTGAAGCAGCTTATCCGCTTTCGGAACTTTCGTGCATTCCAGCACCGTACCCACACGGATATCCAGTTTCATGAAATCATCGAACTCAATATTCTCACGGATCGGTTTCGCCTTATAATTCGCTTCCTCATTCGCTTTCTTCGTATCCAATAATTTCTGCACTTGGGCCTCGATCACACTATCCTCTATCTTCTCGAACAACAACTCTGCCTTGCTCAATTGATGACCGGCCTCCAATAGATCCGTAGCACCTAGGCGATTCCATCCCAACGGCTCTACATTCAGCATCTTATTCAGTTTCTCCATGCTAAACGGCAAGAACGGCTCAAAAGCGATCGCCAGATTAGCCGTAATCTGCAAAGCGATATTCATGATCGTAGCGACACGAGGCATATCCGTCTTCGCCAACTTCCAAGGCTCCATATCAGCGAGATACTTATTTCCGATACGGGCTAGGTTCATCGCCTCTTTCTGAGCGTCACGGAAGTGGTAGGTATCCAACAGGCGTTCCACGTTCTCTTTCACATCCGCAAAATCCTTCAAGGTCTGACGATCATAATCCGTCAACTCACCTGCCGCCGGCACCTTACCCTCGAAATACTTATCCGTAAGGACTAATGCACGGTTCACGAAATTCCCTAAGATAGCGACCAACTCGTTATTATTACGAGCCTGAAAATCTTTCCATGTGAAATCATTATCCTTTGTCTCCGGTGCGTTGGCCGTCAAGACATAGCGCAACACGTCTTGCTTGCCCGGCATATCCACCAGATACTCGTTCAACCAAACCGCCCAGTTGCGGGAAGTAGAGATCTTGTCGCCCTCCAAGTTCAAGAACTCGTTGGCGGGGACATTCTCCGGCAAGTTATAAGAACCTTCCGCTTTCAGCATGGAAGGGAACACGATACAATGGAACACGATATTATCTTTACCGATGAAATGGACCATTTTAGTCTCCGGATCCTTCCACCAAGTCTCCCAGCTATCCGGCAGTAACTCCTTCGTATTAGAGATATAACCAATCGGAGCGTCGAACCATACATACAGCACCTTTCCTTCCGCCCCTTCTACGGGAACAGGGATACCCCAATCCAAATCGCGACTCACCGCACGGGGTTGCAGACCCATATCCAGCCAACTCTTACACTGCCCGTAGACGTTCGGCTTCCATTCCTTATGATCCTCCAAGATCCATTTACGCAAGAATGGCTCCCACTTATCCAAAGGCAGATACCAATGCTTCGTCTCACGCATCACCGGCTTGCTGCCACTGATAGCGGATTTCGGATCGATCAAATCCGTCGGGCTAAGGGAAGTACCGCAAGCCTCACACTGATCGCCATACGCTTTCTCGTTTCCGCAATGCGGACAAGTACCCGTAATATAGCGGTCGGCCAAGAATTGCTTCGCCTCCTCATCGTAGTATTGCTCGCTTGTTTTCTCGATGAATTCGCCTTTATCATACAATGTACGGAAAAAATCCGAGGCCATCTGATGATGCGTAGCGGAAGTAGTACGTGAATAGATATCAAACGTGATACCGAACTCCTCGAACGATTTCTTGATAATACCGTGGTAACGATCCACCACATCCTGCGGTGTGATCCCCTCTTTCTTCGCTCTCAACGTAATGGGTACCCCATGCTCGTCCGAACCACCAATCATCAACACTTCCTCTCCCTTCAAACGAAGGTAACGGGCATAAATATCAGCAGGCACATACACCCCGGCCAAGTGTCCGATATGCACCGGTCCGTTCGCATACGGCAACGCCGTAGTAATCAGCGTTCTCTTAAAATGTTTTTCCATACCTTGTGTTCTCTTTTTGAGGAGCAAAGGTACGGAATAATTTGGTTAGATAAAAAAGATTGGAATATCATTCAAGGATATAGTTCGTCAACTCCTGTTTCATTCGCCGAACGGTTGATAAAAGAGGGGATAACTCTACTTTTATTATATTAAATATTTCTTCCTCATCGATACGATGATATTCATGGGCAATAATATCACGTAGCCCCATAATCTGCCCCCAAGGTATGTCAGGATAGTTTATCAAATAACGATGAGAGGTTTTATTATCAATCGTTTTAACACTCTCACCAATAAAAATCAGTTGCATACAAATGCCGCTCAAAAGGAAGGTACCTTCCTGATCTAATAGAAAATCATCAGGCCTTTTAATTTGAGAAGCCTTATTTTGGATCAAAAGTACCGCATCTTCTATCCGGCCTAATAAAGTCTGAATGCGAGAAAGCTCAAACATACAATAGATCTTTTGATATATTACGTAAAAAATCTGTACCAATAAGCTGTTCGCGAAGACGGATGATATCAACTTTACAGCCTAGCAAAGCCTCTAGCTCCTGCTTCATACGACAACGTAAGAGAATATCCGCCTTTCCCTCGTAAGCGATATCGATATCACTGGAATCAGTTTGCTCATTACGAACCACCGATCCAAACAAAGCCATTCGAACTACTCCATAAGCTTTAGCCTTGCTCAAAAAATAACTCCGTAATAATTCTATATATTCCTCTTTCGATCGCATAAGTATATTGGATTTAGGGACAAAGGTACGGAATAATTTGGTTAGACGGAAAAGAATAATTTCCTTTGTGAGCGAGTTTCCTCTTAATGAGGCTAGGAACTTTACCTCTAATAATAATATATATGGAAAGCATATACTTAAATATCACGAATTCTTTACCTATTTGGGTACAAATATTCACTCTTCCCTTTATTTTGGTGTTTTTATTTATCATCCCTGTATTCGGATATTTTGCAACCTTCAATGGTATTAGAAAATGGATGGTCATCATAGCCTGTACCCTAGTTGATATCTCATTATTATCGGCTATTATCATGGCCTTTATTGAGGCTAACAAAATAAATTCTATATGGGAAGAAGACATAAAAAAAGGTATAAAAAAAGAGCTTACCACTAGGGGACATAAAGCGGAAGCTCTCGACATCATGGAAAAGGGTAATTTCTTCGACAAAAAGAAGATTATTATAATAAATATCGAAGATAAGATTTACACGGCGTCTATTACGACTTCCGAGAAAGGGACGTTGATCTCATTTATTTAAACCCGAACCTATACACCAGTGCCAACCGGAAATTAAGCATGAAATGCGTCGCTGAGAATTTCTCCGTAGTCTCGCTCACCTGTGTATCATAATCCCGCTCGTAAGTGGAAGCATCAAAGATAATTCGTGAGCCAAAGCCAAGCCCAGCCTCAAGGAACCATCGCCCCTTCCTCATAAGGAAGATCGGCCTTATTGCCGATCAAGACATAATAGAATAATCAATGAATGTCTCATGTCTTGTCCTTTACGTTAGAGATTAATAATTTCCCATGTCTTACAAACCTTCCCGGCCGCTATATACACCACATACGATCGCATGCGATAAGCGGGGAATTGCCGATTGATATCAGCGGCATATCTTCTCACCTGATCGGCATCCTCGGAACGAACAACCTCCAAGGCCTCTATCATGGCAGCGTCTTTCGCCTTGAAATACTTGAACTCCACCACCCGGCAATCGTTGTGGAAGGCGGTGCCCGGTATGCCCGTCAATACCAGATCCGCACGGCCGCTTGGCAAGTTCTGCTCCACGGCAAAGGTATAGCAATTGCTCAAGTAACGACTCAGCACCTCGTAGAAAGAGCAACGAATAAAGTTCTCGTTGATCTTGTCGAATACTTGCGCCGGGAACTGACCGAGGTACTCCTTGAAATAATTTTCCACCAGCGGCTCCAGCTTCCGATGATCCATGAAAGACTCATAAGCTGGCACAAACCGGCGAGCATCGTCACTTATGCGGTTCAACTCGTTGTAATAATTCATGTAAATACTATGCGCTGTCAAATTAGGCAACACCATCTTGAATTGGTTTTTCAACGTTGTCATGCCCAAGTAATATAAACTGACGGGATAAAACTCCGGATCGAAGAACTTCTGCTTGTTGAACTTACTCCTCAGATCCGGTTGAGAGTAGATCAACTCCCCATCGATCACCAAGGCATCCAGCATCTCCTTCGCGTTCTTCAAGGTGATGGTAAGGCGGCGGATCCAATTCACGTCCGTACGAAGGTTCTCGTCCACCATCTCATCGGGGACACCTCCGGACAGCTCGGCAAAGTTCTTGAAGAAATAAGTCAATATAGTGGAATTAAATAACGGACGCGCGTTGGGCAGGAAGCGATAGCCATCATAGTTGTTTACGATAAGCGTCCACAGCTCGTCGAAACGATCCTCGCCGTTGCCATATTTACGAATCACATAGCGCAGATACTCGGCAGCCTCCTCATGATTGAAACCCAGCATCTCCGTGAAATCAGGCTTCAAGGTAAGAATCTCGGCGATATTATAGCCGCTCGTCAAGTCATCCATCGTAACAGGCAACACACCCAAACAAAAGCAAGTACGGATACTACCCTCGCCGATACCCGCCTTGATCGCCTTGAAGAAGGTACGCAAGAAGCTCTCGCCAGTGGTGACAGACTCGTAAAGCGGGTCCTTATAGGCCGTGAGCAATTGGTTGGTGAAATTATCGTACTCATCGATAAGGATATATACCTTGGGCAAATCGTGCGCCCGGGCATAAGCCAATGCCTCCTCCAGCATCTGCGTGGCGTTGCCCTTGGTAGAGAACCGGAAGTCGCCGAAGAGATCCCGGTTATGCTCCACCATAATCTCCACGGGAGAACAGTTCAATATATTAAAGTTACGCTCCAACCCCTCTATCGTCTCATCCAGCACCATCTTCGAGAAGTCGTAGCGGATAATCATGTATTGGTTATGCTCCGGCGTAGGATTGCTCCCGATCCACGTTCCCCCAAAAAGTTCCTCAAAGCGATGAGACTTACTCCGATCGTAGTAATGGGCGAGCATAGAGACCAACAAGCTCTTACCAAAACGCCGCGGACGCAAGAATACCGGAGCCTTATAACGCTCCAAGTAAGGGATAAACTGAGTTTTATCCACATAATAAAAGCCACGTTCGCGCATCTCCGCAAAATCAGCCACGGCATAGGGAATGGTTATCTGAGGTATCATAAGATCTTCCTTTCTTTTTGATGTACACAGACAAAGATAGTATATTCCTGTGAAACGTGCGAAATAAAAGATACAGACATGTCACGTATGGAATCAAATCTATAACAAATAGAATTCATAAGGATTGATAATCTCCGTGGAAGTCTTTTCATCAACCAGCGTACCATCCACTATAATTCCAATCGTAAGTTTTGACTTGGTTTCGTCATCCAACTTCACCGTTAGATGATAGCTGCGCGAAGGCTCCAAGGTCAGGGTGTTTGAATAGGTATGAGGTTCCTTCTCGCCGGGCAAAGTGAGATTGACGGTATATTGCAAGGCCCTTCCCGCCGTGCCGACATTGAAATAGGCGGTCTTGTAGCTATAGTTATTCTTGTCGAAGGTGAAGCTACGGCTCGACGCATCGGCAGCATGCAAAGCTATTGCGTAGTCCGAAAGGTTTTTCTTGATAAAGTCACTGAACACGACATTCACCGAAGAGTTTGCCAAGGCACATTTCAGTGTCACTTCCGTTGCCTCCACAGGTTTGACAGTAAACGAAACATTCCCCGCCAAACGAGCCTGCCCCCAACCACTATTGGTACGTTCAGCCTCGCCCTCCGTGCAACTCTCTGCCGTAAGGAGATAGCCGGAGCCAGCGCTACAAGTGATTGGAGTACCGGCGATATCGCCATATTTACGGGAGGAGAAAACCACCGTCTCGCCACGGGAAAGGCTCACGTTGAAATCCTTTACATCAAAGCCAGACAAGGCACGGGTAACAATCTCGACTTTCGAGGTATCGACTACGGATAGCCAAATCTCGCCCTGCTCTTCAGTGAGTACCGTTTCCTCCTCGCTCGTGCAAGAGACGAATGACAAGAAACACAGTACAGATAATAGATATAGGATTTGCTTATTCATAATTCTATGCTAAGTTTATAGTTCATAAGAGAATGTCAAGTTATCGATTGTCAACATTGCACCACGAGATGCTGATTCATATCGTCCATTATAATTCGTAGTCTTAATAGAAGAAGTCTCTTCTGACTGATTGTAAGAAGCGTGGTTTGAAGAGGTAATCATAATCCTCAACTGTGTTGCTTTTAAAGAATAATCTGAATATACAATTGGCACTTCAAACTCCGTATAGTCGGAAACTGAGGTTAAAGCTTTACTAGCCGTTCCTATTACAGTATTTTCATTCAACAAAGAGATTGTCACTATTCCGGTCTCACTACTATCATTCCCGTCTTGTACATATTTATAAAATCCCTTAAGTATTAATGGACGTGATTCAAAACCTACACCTTCATTATAGCTCTCAATTCCATTAACATAAGAATAAGAACCAAGGAAAAGTTTTCCCGCAGATCGATTAGCTATAGTAGGCACATTTCGATTATAGTAACCTGAACTTCCAGTAGTCTTACTATCATCTGAAGGAGAAGTTCCATTTGCATCCCATGCAACATTACGGATAACCATGGCATTAGCTTTATTTTGCGCAGACAAATTTTGATATACATCTGGAGTCTCAGAGCCTCCTCCACCCCAAATACCATAACTCGGGACTATTCCTGTCCAAGACAATGTAGTATTATAGGTAGAAGGAATAACAAACCATGAATTTATGTTCGAGCTATTCGCATTGCAAGTTTTCACATTTACACTTGCCCAATTGCTAGGTTCATTAATTGTAAAATTACAAGTATTCTGGTAATACGATCCAAGTGCCGTAGCCCTCCATTTTCCACCCTGATTCATTCCTAAAATATTCACAGTCTCCTTCAACTCCTCAAAATCCCCATTCGGAACAGGAGCTGCGTTCTCAGTGGTTATCGTCTTGGTATCACTGCTATATACCGCACCAAAACGAGAACGAAGCGTATATCGTGTGGAAGGTTCAAGACCTTTTATCACCAACTGGCCATCTACAGTAGATTCAGAGGGGATCCAGGTTAGTCCATCAGCGGAAGCCTCGTAAACGATATTGGCAAGTACCTTATCTGCCATCTCTTTATGGGTAGTCATGTTATCCGCAGTCATAGGGGTTATATAAATAAATTTACTCCAGGCATCGTTTTCCTTCTGATCTGGAATAGTGAAAGCTGGAAGATCTGGATTACAAACAACTATATACCGGGTCTTCGCTACGAGATTCTTATATTGCCAAGTATGAAATACATCTCCTCCTATTTGATTGGAACCGATAAGTTTCAATTCGTAAGTCGCATTCCCTGCTGGTAGAAAGAAATCCTTATCATTCTCTAGCAGAACGGCTTCTCCCCCCGCCACACCGAGAGTCAACTCATAGCTTTTAAACTGAGCGACCAGCTCATCCGACATACGGGGATGGAAAACAGCTTGTAGAAGAGAAGCTTTTATCTCAGCTCCCGTATCCGTGTTTGGAGCGATGGTAACCGAAGTCTCTCCATAAAAAGCGGGTGTATAAGACAATGCTGTTGGGTCACCATAACTGGCTTTCAGCAAGTAACTTCCCACAGGAAGAGTACAGTGAGTAACTCCGGGCTGCAAGGTCTTTACCGTCAAGCCATCCGATTTACTTACTACCTCAATCGTAAAATCCGTGATCCCAGGAAGATCTCCTTCTGCCAGCGAAGCCTTCGTCTGTACGTCGCCGACAGCAGATTCCACCTCGATCCCCGTGAGGAGCAAGCACCCCTCACCCTTGCCACCATTACGGTTGAGGACCTCATCGGCGCAACCCGCCACCATCCAGCAAAGGGTGGCCAAGGTCATTATCTGTCGTATCATCTTTCTCATATCCTATATCAATGCTTTTTATTCATAAACCAATTCCATCTCGTCTATCCAAAGGGTACTGCCTTCCCCCCCGATGAAGTAATCACCGTACTTGCTAGCCGCCGCCACGATGACGATATATTTGGGCGTACGATTCGTCGCACGATATTCCAAGGGTATCTCAACCTGCTTATAGCTCGTGGTAGACTGTCCGCTGATGAACTCGCCATAGGCGATGATATTACGGTCGTTCTTGTCGAAGACCTGCCGGACAGAGGGCTTGGTACGGATCTCGTAAGGTTCCGGCTTATCCGAGAGGGCGATATATATCTGGCAAGAGTCCGGACGGCCCCGAAGGTTTTCCAGACTGCCCACATCCTGCCCGATACGATTGATCGTGGTAGAGGTATATTTATATTGGAACTTGAGGGAGGTAGGGAATGAGGTGAACGGACGGCCCAATTGCAGCACGCCATTCGTGCCGTCCAACGCGAAATCGCCCGTGAAGATATTCCCGGCTCCCAACTTGATCACGGCATCCTTGGATTCCAGCAAGGCCGCTTTTCCAGATACACTCTCGGTCGTAGGCGTCGTCAGATTACCGATGAAAGCCGCCGCACCCGGGTTGCCGGTTCCCCAGAAGGAGGTTCCACCCGAAGGCCACGGATTCCATTGCTTGCCGTCTTGCGACCAATCCTCGAAACCGCCATTTGTCAAAGCGATCTCACCGGCAGTGGTAAACGAGCCGCTACCCGTTTGCGCATTGTCTACGCTGATGCGATAATCATAGGCTGTACCGCCCCGCAGCCCGCCGATCGTAGCGCTGAAAGAGGCACCCGAGGTCTTCACGTCTGCCGCCGTGCTCCACGCAGAAGCCGTCTGTTCCTTATATTCCACCACCGGGGTCTTGCCGCTTTGCACAGAGCCGGTAAGCGTGGCTTTCGTCACCATGGGGAAGACGCTCGACGAGGTAGAGGCACCGCCCTCGCTTTGCTCTATCACCACTTTCCATTCCTGCCATACCTCCTCGCCGGCACGAGCCGCATAAAAAGTCTGCGGATAGGTAAAGTCGCGCACGGTAGTAGGATCGGGCGTGACACGTCCATAGGCCCCACCAAGGTTAAGCGTACGAATTTTGATGTTGGAAAGATCCTGATCCGCACTCACGTAGATCACGGCGACACGGCTGACAGGATCTACCAAATGATCCACCATGCCGTCTACGTCTACCGTACGATCCACGATCTGGCGTACGGTAAGTGTCCATGGATTATCTTGGTAGGTACGGACGTTCAGCTCAAGCGGCGTGGAGAGGTCGAGCCGCGTATTGGCCGACAACGAGAGGCTATCAAGCGAGGCAAAATCATGAAAAGGGAATTTCTCCTTATCGTCGCATCGTGCGGAGTCCAGCTCGATCGTCGCGTCGCGCGGATCGAGGATGAGGCGCGTCAGTCTCAGCCGTGACACATCCACGGAGTCGTTCACATAGAGTGTCACGGTGCGAGCCGAGCGATCTATATCCACGCCGGAGGCTACCGTCCCGTCTTCCGAGGCACGCAGGCCCTCAGTCACGATCTCACTGATCGTTCCCTCCACCAGTGGGTAAGGAATATCGTTATCAATAGCGCACGAGGCCAGTCCCAACAAAGTTACCAGACCGGCCGCACGTAAATTCTCTTTAAACATCAATCGTTGAATCTTCATTAAATTATATTTTCTCCATTAAAGATAGAAGGTCATGCCTATGTTGATCGAGAAGAGGTTGATCTTGAAATTGCCGGAGGAGACACGCTGATGCCCCTCCTCTATCTGGTTCGTCTTTTGGTCGATCCACTTGAAATCGAAACCCATCACGCCAACCGATACCTCTACGGCCGACCAGTCGGTGATAAAAGCCGTCATCCCGGGAGCGATACCGATCTGCAGGTTCTGCGCCGTTTGGTAGGAGCCGTCGTAGGTGGCACCCGTACCGGTGGAATTCTTGCCCGTACCGTATCCATAGGTGAGGCGCGCCTCGTTGAACAGGCCGAATATCTTGCTGCGTCCGATAGGCATATAGGTGCGCAAGAAACCGGATACCTCGTACTTATGCTCCAGATAATAGAGGTTGTCGAGGCTGATGTTGAAATCCTCGCCGAGATTCAACTCGAAGTTCTTCAAGTCGAGGTAGTCGCGGTGATAGGCGAAACGCATGCCCGCGGAGATGTTGTTGCGGAAGAAGTAACCCACGTAGGGACTGACACCGAAGTTGTAGCCTTTTCCCTCCACGTTCTTCAAGACGAGGAAGTTCAGATTCCCCTCATCGTGCTCGGAGTAGGAAACAGTTCCTCCCGCCATCCACGTACCTTTCGGGATGAAGACGGTCTCTTGCACTTCTCGGTCGATACGATTCATGGCTCTCTTGCCACGTTGGGCCCAAGTCTCCCCTACGCAAAGGGCGCAGAGGAGGGCCAGACAGATTAGTTTATTTATTCTCATTTTTCCTATTCTAGTCATATTTCATCGGGAGATTCGGAATCCCCTCCCCCACCGGGCTCCGGCGTGCCGGGTTCGGCGGGTCCAGAGGGCGTGCCCTTGGAACGTTGCTTGTAGGCGGTTCGTACCTGGGCGAAAAGATGAGTCGCGTCACGAACAAATACGCGCGCCTCTTCCGAGGGTTGCAACAGGCTGGAGGCATTGGCCAGTGCGCACATATCGTCCAGCAGGTCTTGCGCCTCGGAGGACAGCTCCTTGGAGGTCACATTCTCTGTGCGTACCGATCTCGATTTGTCGCGTAGGGCGGCCAGCTCGGCATAGCGATCGTTGAGCCGTCGTAGCTCGGCGATGTAAGGTGCCAGTTGCAGAGTGACTACCGAGTCGGCGAACTCGGGCTTCGCTAGGTCGATAAGCAGGCCATTGATCACCTCCGTCTCCTGCGCTGTGGGCAGGTTGGCGAAGTCGCGGTAACCGCGCAAGGCGGGTTCCATCCGTTGGGCGGCGGTACGCTCGGCGGCAAGGGGCAGCTTGGCGTAATCGAGCACGCGGCGGACTATGTAGTTACCCGCCGTATCCCGATCGGCCTCCACTTGCTGCATTTCCGGGGTCTCCTCCGAGGAGGAGGCTTGCATCGTCAGTTCGGTCAGCTCATCGATAATGCCGTTCATACGCGTCACCTGTCCGGCGGAAATGTTTAGCACGGGCACTCCGCTATCGGCTAGCAACGAGATCTCGTCCGGCGATTCGGAATCGGAGCCGCTCGGCATCAGTTTCATGTAGCGTTTCAACAGACTTAGCTTCTCGGCCTTGTTCAAGTTACCTAACGACATCGGAGGAATCAATGTGAATGTACCCATAATTCGATTTTTTTTGAAGGTTATTATTCGTTTGTACCCGTTCGAAGGGTCGAAAAGCCCATTCCGGTTTCCAAAAATGGATTTTGAGGAGTCGAGAGCCGTTTTCCCGCTTCAGGAGGTGGATCTCGAGACCTCGAAATGTATTTTCTTGTCCCGGGAAAGCATCTCGAGCCCCCGAAAGGCATTTACCGGTCTTAGGAAATGGATTTCGAGGGGTCGAAACGGGTTTCGCGAATATAGGGAATTATTCCCAGATAGTAGGCGTTCCGTCATAAATGAGGGAAAGATCGTCTACATACAAGGTACTGCCGACGCCTCCGGTCATATAATCGCCATATTTACTGGATGAGCAAACCACGATGATATGGGTGGGCTGATCCGTCAGGTTCTTATATTTCAACGGGATGTTGAACTCCACGTAGCCATCGCCCTCCGTAGCCGCCCCGGAAGGGAGCTCGCCGTAGGCGATGATGTTGGGATCTGTCGCATATTGGATATATTGATCTTCGTTCTTATTATTAAACGTAAAAGTCTTCTTGGCCAAGGCTATAAAAATAGCGCATTGGTCCATAGTCTCTCCTTGCACGATCGTAACCCCCGCAGGCGTTCGATCCACTTTATTGATCACAGCGGGCGTATATTTATAATATCCGTGCAACCCTGTCGGGCGAGTTGTGAAGGCCTTGCCGAACTCCATATTCGCACTCATTCCACTAAGCCCCATAAAGCTTCCGGTATATAAACTTGCCGCAGCAAATACACTAAGTTTTTCAGTGGATTTCAATTCTGCGGCATAGGTGCCACCATGAATTGGAGTGGTTACACCCGTTGTCGGATTCACGGCACCACCGATCGCACCCATTCCCTGCGAAGTGCCCGGGTTACTTGTATTCCAGAAAGAGGTAGTATTACCGGCTTTCTCTGCCGTCTCGGGATACCAAGTATCTCCGGATTTATTCCAGATCTCAAAGCTACCATTATATAAAGCGATCTCCGTCTCCGTGGTAAATTCTCCCTTAGCGATACTGATCTCTCCGTCTGTCAACTGATATTCGTAAACCATGGCGGAAGTCAATCCCGTTAAGGTCGCCGTAGCGGAAGAGGCCGCCGTATTGACCGTGGTCGCCACATCCATCCAAGTATCCGTATTCTTTGGACGATACTGGAACTTCAAGGATGAAAGCTCGCCGGAATCAAGCGTGATGTCAGTAGCCGTCAGATAAGCGAGCTGGCTCCACGGGTTCGCAGACAAGGTAGCGCCGCTCTTCGCATTCGGATCGATCGTGAAGTCGTATGTGTATTGGTTCATCGTAGGATCTACCGTTACGGTTACATTTCCCGTGCCGGTAGCCTGATTCTTAAAGTTCAATATATAATGATCTTTCGCGCTGACCTCCGAGATTTTTTGCTCCTTGGAGTTCGTCTTTCCGGCAGCTGAAACAACCGTATAAGCAACCGTCAGGTCGGAAACCGGGAAATAGGCCACACTCGTACCTTTCGGGGCGAAATCCACCAGAGTGCCCGAAGCGCTCTTTACCTGCACTTTGATGGTACCATTGCCCAACTTATCCAAGAAAGCCTGCTCGAAAGCCACCGTCACCTTCACGTTCGCCAAGGAGCAAACCAAATTGGCTGTCGCAGTCTTACCTTTCTCGATCGTCACCGTGGTCTTGCCCGTGTAATAGGCGCGATCCACCCCGGCGTTGCCGTCCCATCCGTAAGAAACGGCCTCGATGGTATATTCACCTTGCTTCAACGAGAGTTCTTTACCTACTAAGTCCGCCGTATGGTCATTCGTCTCAAACTTCGTCACACCTGCCGAGTTCTTGATCACCACACGCATTTGCTTCGAGTTGTAATCAGCCTTCGTGTTCACCTCCGTACTTTGCTCCAATGCTACACGCAGGTAACCTACACTCTCCCTCGTCCCCAACTCATCGCCTTGACAGGCGAAAAAGGACACGGAAACCATACATATTAATAAGATATTATAGATCTGTTTCATGATTCATGCTCCATTTTACTCAGTAACAACAACAATCAAGTCCTCACTCTTAGACTGGGACGGATCACATTGATCGAATACCGTCATGGTAAACGTATGTGTTCCGATAAAATTCGCCAACATACCAAATAACTCATCAGAGAGAGAGAATGAGTATGCCGTCTCTCCTACTACTGGTAGAGTAAACAAAGTCCCTAAATCTTTATTATCTATCAAAGTCGCTCCACCATCCACTGTTAGTCCTAATTCCGTCAGCATTCCACGAAACACCGCATCAGTTGTTTCTATCTGAACCCGAACATCCTTGATCTTGCCCGGTACATTCATATCTACTTTAATTGCAGGATATGTCTTATCGCCCACTGTATAAACATTATTCTTACCCAAACAATCTCCGGTAATTGTTGGAGCGGCAGGTTTCTCACTCGGATCCACCGGACCCTCCGGCTCATCATCGTCATCGTCCACCACCGGCACGCCTACGGAATCCTCTATTCCATTCCACGTCACCTCAGCAGAGATCTCGATACCCTGCAAACCATTCGGATTTTCCGGATCATAAGTGCCCGGCTTCATCGTGATGGCCAACGCGTCGCCACCCTGCCAGTCGGAGCTCTCGGCCGAGGCGGGCTTCGTGATCACACGGCTCTCGCGTATATCCTTATTATCCTTATTCTTTCCCACGAAAGAGACTGTTATCTCCTTTACGCCCTCATCTAGCATCCAATAGAAAGCGGAGGGTTGCGCGAAAGCCTCCGTTCCAGAGTAGGTAAGCACCTTGCTCCGCGTACCGGCCTTCACCGTGATCGACCAGCTAGTAAAGGAAGTCTGCATTTCCGTGGAATAAACAAGCTGTATCTTCGTATTTTCCATCTTACAAGTAACGGTGACATCGGTAGCCTCACCTTTCTTCACGGCGAAAGAGGTGCTTCCACCATAGTAAGGATCTGTCTCTGTCGGACCGCCCGGCTTATGGGCATACATCGTGTAGCTGTCTACCGGAAGTTCCACGGAGGCATTCGTAGGATCGTAAGTAAGGGTTTTG
Organism: Parabacteroides sp. AF39-10AC; assembly: GCF_003635405.1. Taxonomy (NCBI): domain Bacteria; kingdom Pseudomonadati; phylum Bacteroidota; class Bacteroidia; order Bacteroidales; family Tannerellaceae; genus Parabacteroides; species Parabacteroides sp. AF39-10AC. The sequence goes on from NZ_QTLP01000017.1 coordinate 54,165, forward strand.
TAAACGCCCGTGCTGTTACTGATCTCCACGATATATCCCGTGGCGCTCACCGATGGGATAGACTCTGGAGTTCCGGGGTTAGCATCGGCCTTGGTCTGCACGTCGTTGTTCTTCGCGTCTACAGCTACCCCAAGATTCAGCAAGCCCATCTCGGAGGAACCATCCTCTTTCCCGAGGATCTCGTTCTTCATCTCGCAGGAAGCCAGCCCCATTACTAGAAGGCAACCTGCCATTATCGTATATTTTATATTCATCATTAAATTCGTTCTACTGGTTTTACATCCTAATAACTATTAGAGCCAATCGGAAGGGATCTCGATATCGATAGGCTTATCGTTCGTGGAATCATCGAAAGTAATCGTGATGCCTACCTTGCCGGTGGTATCCTCTACTTTCGGATTGACAGTGATTGTCCACATGCTGCCCCACTTCATCTCGCGGGTCAAGGTATTGACCTCGGCCTTCGTTCCATCTGCCTTCTTGGTAAACTGGAAAGTCGCCGTCACGTTCTCCCCGGCCTCGGCCAGCTTCACGTAAAGAGGATCCGTATCTCCCTTCGGCCAGATGATCGGACCGTTCTCACCTGCCGCTTGGGTAGAGAAATGAACGGCGTAATCAGAGAAATAAGTAGCCATCGTATCGCCAAATTTCACGACCAGCTTTCCGCAGGCCGGCTTACAAGCCACATTTACAGCCGCTACCTTATCGCTATTCACGTCGAATCGGCTAGAGCCATACATATAGATACCGTTACGGGTGGAGGCATTCACGTTAAACTCTTCCCCATCAGAAGCTACTACCGTGTAAGAGCCGTTGCTCAACTCGATCAAACCTGTGGGCCTTTCCGAGTATTTCCACTCACAGCCCGATACCACATGGCCTTGCGCATCCAAGATTTTCACCTTGTAATCCGCAAGGGGACGATCCGTCAGGTATGTACTCTCATCGACAGCTTTTGTCTTCGTATCAAAGACCGTCTCGGCGGCAAGGTCTAGTATTACCGCACCTTTTCCGCCCATAGCCTGCGAGCCTCCCTCCTCGGAGGAGCAAGCGCTCAACATTAGGCCTCCCGCCAAGGCACAGACCATTTTTACTAATAAAGTCCTCAATTTTCTCATGCAAAAATTTATTGATTTCTGTTTTTTTAATTTACCTAATAAAAAGTGTACAAAAGAACGACTTTGTTAGGAATCTCACAAGGTCAATTTTTATTATTACCTATTCTTTTTTTTAGATTCCATTTTATACAACAACAAGAACAGAGCGTCTTACGATTATCTTCTGTCCTGTTTTTATTCTTCATTATTCTATTTATTAGATTGAGTCCAAATAAAAATATCCTCAAAAAAACGTATATTTGCCATCAAAATTACGTAAGAATATGGAAAATGACATCCCTAAAATAGACCTGCCACAAGATTGGGTAATAGGAAAACTCTCGGAGAAAGACATTGGATTGCTGAATTTATACGCTAATTATCCTTGTCGACTAAAGGCGGGAATATTCGTGTTATGCCTAAGGGGAGAAGTGGAAGCATCTATAAATCTGACGCAATTTAAAGTAGAGGCCGGGAGTTTTATTACGATTCTGCCGGGTACGATTTTCCAGATTCATAGAATGGATAGAGATCTGCAAATTTATTTCATGGGATTCTCGTCTGATTTCATCAATCAAGCGAATATCAATAAATCGGTCATGGATATGCACTATGCCATAAAAGATAGTCCTGTTTTCAAACTAAAAGAAGAAGCCCAATCATTATTGAGAGATTATTTCGAATTGTTGATCAAGACATATCAGTTTTGTGTCTCGCAATTAAACAGGAGTCTCATCAACCACCTGTTTTCCGGAATATTAATGGGAGTCAGCATCATGTATAAAGATAAGACAACAGACACGTCCAATCTCTCTAAAGCCGAAATTATCAGCAAGAACTTCACTCAATTAGTCATGCAAAACTATACCATGCAACGATCCGTTGCATGGTATGCCAAGCGGCTTGGCATCACACAAGCGCATCTAAGCAGCATTATCAAACAAACTACCGGAAAAACTTGCATAGAGATCATAACCTCCATGGTAATCATGGACGCTAAAGCTCAACTGAAATCAACGAACCTTTCCATCCACGACATAGCCTATACGCTAAATTTCACGAATATGTCTTTTTTTGGAAAGTATTTCAAGCGGTATGTGGGCATGAGCCCACAGGAGTATAGAAATAGTTAGTCGATACTCACATTCCCCAATTCTCCCTATCCAAACTCCTATACTGTATAGCCTCCGCCAAATGCCGGACTTCGATATGTTCCGAATTATCCAAGTCCGCTATCGTGCGGGAGACTTTCAGGATACGGTCATAGGCACGGGCGGAGAGGCAGAGACGTTGCATGGCGGTTTTGAGGATGGAGAGGCCGGAAGCGTCGGGAACGGCGTACTGATGGAGTAGCTTGGAGTTCATCTGGGCGTTGCAATAAATACCCTCATAAGCGGCAAAACGCCTTTCCTGGATCGCACGGGCTTTTATGACCCGCTCACGGATAGCGATACTAGGCTCTGAGGGCTGTTGCTCGGAAATCTTCTCGAAAGGGACAGGGACAATCTCTATCTGGATATCGATACGGTCCAATAAAGGGCCGGAAATGCGGTTCATATATTTCTGGACGGCTCCGGGAGAACAGAGGCAAGGACGGTCCGGATGGTTGTAGTAGCCGCAGGGACAAGGATTCATGGAGGCCACAAGCATAAAGCCGGCCGGATATTCCACCGTGAAACGGGCACGGGAGATATTGATCACTCGATCTTCCAATGGCTGCCGCATGACTTCCAAGACACTCCTGTTAAATTCCGGCAACTCATCCAAAAAAAGGACACCATTATGAGCCAAGCTGATCTCTCCCGGCTGCGGGAAAGTGCCACCTCCTACCATAGCGACATTAGAGATCGTATGATGGGGAGAGCGAAAAGGACGTTGTACCATCAAGGAGGTGCCACCTCCTATCTTACCGGCTACGGAATGGATTTTAGTTGTTTCCAAGGACTCATGCAAGGTAAAAGGGGGCAAGATCGTGGGGAGACGCTTCGCCAACATGGACTTGCCACTTCCGGGAGGGCCTACCATGATCAGATTATGCCCGCCGGCGGCGGCTACCTCCATCGCACGCTTCACGTTCTCTTGTCCCCGGACATCGGAGAAATCGCAATCAAACAATTGCTGGCGGTCGTAAAACTCCTTACGGGTATCAATAACCGTAGGTCGCAATGTAGGTTTCCCCTCCATAAACTCCAGCACCTCTTTGATATTCGAAGCTCCATACACTTCCAGATCGTTCACCACCGCAGCCTCACAAGCGTTTTGCTTGGGTAAGATAAAGCCCTTAAAGCCTTCTTCCCTAGCCTTGATAGCGATAGGCAATGCCCCTTTTATCGATTGGAGGCTCCCATCCATAGAAAGTTCGCCCATCAATACGAATTTGGATAAGTTGGATGAATCTATCTGCTCTGCCGCCGCCAGAATACCGATCGCCAAAGGCAGATCATAAGAGGACCCTTCCTTACGGATATCTGCGGGGGCCATATTAATAACGATACGATTGCGGGGGAATTTATAACCACATACTTGAAGAGCCGAGATAATGCGTTCATGGCTCTCACGAACGGCCACGTCCGGAAGACCGACTAAAAAGAATTGGATACCTTTGGAACAGTTCACTTCTACGGTAACGACCGTAGCGGAAATCCCCTGCACGGCAGCGGCATAAGATTTTACTAACATAGTTAAGAATTTTGAGTTACTAATTACAAATTAAAACCGGAACCTCCTGTTTTCAATCGCTCAGTCTTCGAACAAGTTCTCCAGTGTTTGCTTGATCTCGATTCCATTCTCTGTTTTCATCAAGATCTTATGATCCTCATCTATCAAGAAACAGCGTGGCAATACGCTTACGTTATACATATCTATCAACATAGCCGCTTGTCCGGCCGAATCTGTTACCAGATTCCACGCTATACTATCCTTCTTCAGTACATCCCGGACATTATCCGGATTATCGTCCAAGCTAACCAAAAGAATATCCAACTGATCTTTCGGATATTTCATCGCTACCTTATCCAGATATAGATCCTCTGTCTGGCACATATCACACCAAGGAGCGGTAAACGTCAGCAATAAATATTTCTGCGGGAAAGAGTCCAAACTTACCGTATTCCCATAAATATTCCTTACGGAGAAATCTGGGGCTTCCGCACCCAAAGCCGTACGTTTCGCACGGGCGCTATATTGCTCCAGCTCCTTCACCAGATAAAAGTCTTTCAACCTTGGATTCAATAACGCCAACAACTCATCAATTTTACGAGTATCATCGGGATCTGAGAAAAAAGATTGAATCAAGACAACGGATGCCTCTTCATTCGGGTTCTCTTTCACGTACCGGATCGCTTCCTCGCTCAATTGCATATTAACATTCGCCAAACGAGCGGCGATATCCGTCTCCTCGATCGTATCGTTCAAATCCTTGCTATTTAAAGAATTTGATAAATTTGTCAATTCCGTCAATAAAGGAGCGATTTTTTTCTTAAAAGCGGTCAACTTATCATTTGTCCGTCCCCCCTTTACCTGCAATAGCAATGGAGAGTTAGCGTCGCCCGTGATTTTCACGGTTTCTCCCGGTTCCAGATAAGCCGTAACCCAATGCTCTTTATCCGCAAAGAAGATAGTCACACAATGGAAACCCGCTTCATGTTGATCGATCTGGAACTGCCCGGGTTTCGTACAAGCCACTGTATCAACCACTTTATAATTATCCTTCTCAAATACAGCATATACGGTTTGATCTTCCAGATTAGAAAGTTCCCCTTCAATCCGATAGACATAATCCTTGCCACAAGATGACAAACAAATTATAAAGCCAATAATAAGTGCCAGTTTTTTTATCATTACTCCTTTTTAAGCTCTTCTTATAACAGATAATCCGGTCTAAAGGTAGGAATATTTTTTAAAACTACTTCACATTTATAATAAAATTAACGCAGTTATCATAAAAAAAGCGCAGAATTAGTAATTCCACGCTTTTTTATAAAGATATTTTTAAACCTTGACCTTTTTTGATCAAGTTTTTTTAAGCAATTATAACTGAGGACCAGCAGCAACCAATGCCTTACCAGCTTCGTTGCCCGTGAACTTAGCGAAGTTCTTCTGGAAGCGAGCAGCCAAATCCTTCGCTTTCTCATCCCATTGAGCAGGATCAGCATAGGTATCGCGAGGATCTAAGATCTTCGGATCTACGCCCGGTAATGCAGTCGGAACCTCGAAGTCGAAATACGGGATCTTCTTTGTCAGAGCCTCGTTGATAGAACCATCAAGGATAGCGTCGATGATACCTCTTGTATCTTTGATAGAGATACGTTTGCCGCTACCGTTCCAACCTGTGTTCACCAAGTAAGCCTTAGCGCCAGTCATTTCCATCTTCTTAACCAACTCTTCGCCGTATTTTGTCGGGTGCAATGACAAGAAAGCAGCACCGAAACAAGCGGAGAATGTAGGAGTCGGTTCCGTGATACCACGCTCTGTACCTGCTAATTTAGCGGTAAATCCAGACAAGAAGTAGTATTGAGTTTGCTCCGGAGTCAAGATAGATACTGGAGGCAATACACCGAATGCGTCAGCAGACAAGAAGATAACTTGTTTTGCGTGCGGGCCTTTAGAAACCGGCTTAACGATGTTCTCGATGTGATAGATCGGATAAGAAACACGAGTGTTCTCTGTAACTGACTTATCAGCGAAATCGATCTTACCATCAGCGGCAACTGTTACGTTCTCAAGAAGAGCGTCACGTTTGATAGCGTTGTAGATATCCGGCTCGCTCTCTTTATCCAAGTTGATAACCTTAGCGTAGCAACCACCCTCGTAGTTGAATACACCTTCGTTATCCCATCCGTGCTCATCGTCACCGATCAACAAACGTTTCGGGTCCGTAGACAAAGTAGTCTTACCAGTACCAGACAAACCGAAGAAGATAGCTGAGCTCTTGCCCTCTTTATCCGTGTTAGCGGAGCAGTGCATAGAAGCGATACCACGCAACGGGTTCAAGTAGTTCATGATAGAGAAGATACCCTTCTTCATCTCACCACCGTACCAAGTATTCAAGATAACTTGCTCTTTAGTCTTCAAGTTGAAAACAGTAGCAGTCTCAGAGTTCAAGCCTAATTCTTTGTAGTTGTCAACTTTAGCCTTAGCTGCGTTGAAAGAAACGAAATCAGGTTCGCCGTAGTTAGCCAATTCCTCAGCTGTCGGACGGATGAACATATTAGTTACGAAGTGAGCTTGCCAAGCAACCTCCATAATGAAACGTACTTTCAAACGAGTAGCCTCGTTAGCGCCACAGAATGTATCGACAACGAACAAACGTTTGCCAGACAATTCTTTTACGGCTTTAGCCTTCAAGTCTGCCCAAGCAGCCTCAGAACAAGGCTTGTTATCATTCTTATATTCATCAGAAGTCCACCATACAGAATCTTCGCTGGCTTCATTCTTTACGAAAAATTTATCTTTAGGAGAACGACCTGTATAAATACCAGTCATCACGTTTACAGCACCTAGCTCAGTTACTTGGCCTTTCTCGAAGCCTTCCAAACTCGGTTTAGTTTCTTCTGCGAACAGAACATCATAAGACGGATTGTGAACGATTTCTTTCACATCAACAATTCCGTACTTGCTTAAATCTAAATTAGCCATCTTGAATTTAATTTAAATGATTGACTTTATATAACTTTTCTCTCTACTCTAGTTCGATACGGTGAGGCTTTCCGGCCTTTTGGAGCTTGCTGCGACTCCACCTTGTTAACCGCGGTACAAAAGTAATATTTTTTTTTATCGTACACAGCTTATTAAGGAAATTTTTCAGTAATAATTACTCTTTTCCATGCAATTAACAAAACCCTTAGTCTATTTGTAATATGGAGTTTACAAATCATATACTTTTAGCTAGCATCTCAACTATTTCCGAAGTCGTCATCATAGGTATTCGCTTTTATTGTGACTGAAACAAAGATATATACTTTTTTCCACACAAACAAATCCAGCGTATAAATATAAGAAAGGCGCAGGATAAATATCTTGCGCCTTCTCTTATATCCGATCAGAAATATATTACTTTACCTCCCAAATCTCACCTTTCATCAAAAGGTCGTGTAATTTACGTGTAGGATTCTTCGCTTGTACCTCCTCGATTTGCTGGTGGACAGCCTCATCATAGGTCGGTCCCTCCACATCTCGTATTACGCCTAACGCGATTGGCATATCACCGCTCATCATGGCAAGCATCATATGCAAGGTGTTATCCTTCTCATGGGCGTCGTGTACCAATACGTCATCCATCGTATAACCATCTTGTCCGATCGTTACGGATTTCAGTTTTAGGCCGTCTAGCACAAGGCCTTTATCCATGTTAGCGCCGTAAACCATTTTCTCGCCATGGCGAAGGAAAATCGTACGATCCGCACGGTATGCCTTATCAACGATCCCCTTATGGATACCATCATTAAAGATCACGCAGTTTACCAACACTTCCGTAACGGAAGCGCCTTTATGACGGGCGGAAGCCGTCAATACCTCGGTCGTATTCTTCAAATCCACGTCAATCGTACGGGCGAAGAAATTACCACGGGCACCCAACGCCAACTCGGCCGGGATAAACGGATCTTCCACCGTCCCATAAGGAGAGCTCTTGGATACAAAACCACGGTCGGATGTCGGGGAATACTGCCCCTTCGTCAAACCATAGATCTTATTGTTGAAAAGAACGATATTCAAGTCGATATTACGACGGACAGCGTGGATAAAATGATTACCGCCGATAGCCAAGCAGTCGCCATCACCCGTAATCAACCATACGCTCAAGTCCGGGCGAGCCGTCTTTACGCCGGTAGCGATAGCCGCTCCACGACCATGGATCGTATGGAAGCCATACGTATTCATATAATAAGGTAAGCGGGAAGAACAGCCGATACCTGAGATAACTGCCATATTGTGAGGAGCCACTCCTACCTCGGCCATAGCCTTATGCAGGCAATTCAGTACCGCATGGTCGCCACAACCCGGGCACCAGCGTACGTACTGGTCGCTTTTATAATCTTTCGGTTGAAATTTAGTTTCTTCTGTTGTCATCTTTTAAGCCTCCAATATTTTAGTGAATTCCTCAACTAATCTCGCAACGACAAAAGGTTGTCCCTTTACACGATTGAAGCGATACGGGTTAAATCCGGGAACCTTTCCCCGTAAATAGTTAGCGAACTGGCCGTTATTTTGCTCAGCCACCACCACTTTCTTATACTTAGAAAGAACCTCAGCCGTATTCTTAGGCAGCGGGTTGATAAACTTGAAGTGAGCGAAAGCCACCTTCTTGCCATTCTCCTGCATCGTCTCCATCGCCTCGTAAAGGTGCCCGTAGGTTCCACCCCAACCAACGATCAATAAATCAGCGTCCTCATCTCCGATCACTTCCAGTTCGGGGATATAGTCGGCGATCTTATCGATCTTAGCCTGACGGGTCGTCACCATCTTCTGGTGGTTAGCCGGATCGGTAGAGATAGCGCTCGTCTCGTAGTCTTTCTCCAGACCGCCCAGACGATGAGCGAAACCTTCCGTTCCCGGAATCGCCCAGTAACGAACCAAGCTTTCCTTGTTACGACGATACGCCTTCCAGACTTTCTCATCTTGATAATTAGCTACGTAATTCGGCTTAATCTCCGGATATTTATCCATTTCCGGAATTCTCCAAGCGGAAGAACCGTTAGCGATAAAGGCATCGGTCAACAAGATAACCGGAGTCATATGCTCCACGGCCAACTTACCTGCCCAAAACGCGGCATCAAAACAATCAGTCGGCGTAGAGGCCGCTATTACCACGGCAGGGCTCTCACCATTACGGCCATACAGAGCCTGCATCAAGTCCGTTTGCTCGCTCTTCGTAGGCAAGCCCGTAGAAGGACCGCCACGCTGAACATCGATAATCACCAAAGGCAACTCAGCGATCACCGCCAAACCGATCGCCTCGCTCTTCAAGGCAAGACCCGGTCCGGAAGTAGATGTAGCCGCCAAGCAACCGGCGAAACTAGCTCCGATAGAAGTACAGATACCGGCGATCTCATCCTCGGCCTGAACCGTGATAACGCCTAAATCCTTACGTTTAGATAATTCATGTAAAATATCAGTAGCCGGAGTGATCGGGTAGCTACCCAAGAACAACTGCAAACCAGCTTTCTCGGCAGCGGCTATCAAACCATAGGAAGTAGCCTTATTACCATTCACGTCCGTATAGAATCCGGGCTCGGCTTTCTTACTCTCGATACGATACGTAGAAACCGAGGCATGGATGTTATTACCATAATTATAACCGTCCGTCAAAGCCTTGATATTAGCTTGGGCGATAACCGGTTTCTTAGCGAACTTATTCTGCAACATGTGCATAGCCTCCTCCAGCGGACGCTCGAACAACCAGCAAACAAGTCCTAAGGCGAACATATTCTTGCAGCGAAGAGCCGATTTATTGTCCAAGCCAAACTCAACCAATCCGTCTTTTACCATCGTAGAGATCGGAGCGGCAACAACCTGCACGCCAGTCAATCCCAGCTCAGTAAACGGATCATCGGTCGTAAACAAGGCCTTATCCAAATCACTTTTCTTGAAAGAGTCCGTGTCGATTAAAACAATCGCATTGGGTTTTAGGTGTTTTACGTTCACCTTCAGCGCGGCGGGATTCATGGCCACCAATACGTCGGCCTTATCACCGGGTGTAAAAATCTTACGAGATCCCAAGTGTACTTGGAATCCGGATACACCACTTAGTGTTCCTTGTGGAGCACGTACTTCTGCCGGATAGTCTGGGAATGTAGAAATCTCGTTCCCGAAAACCGCGGACAGGTTTGAAAAGATTGTACCGGTTAACTGCATACCATCTCCCGAGTCTCCCGAGAAACGAATTACAACCTTCTCCAGCGTCTTAACTTTTGTCTGTTCTGCCATAATATACTTTATTAGCTTTATCGCTTATTGGTATTTAGATCGTCCGCAAAGTAAAGCATAAACTTTGCGAGTTCAAAACTTTTCCGCATCAAAAAGCAGAGAGGTATAGATCAAGATTATTAGATGATAGATTAAAATGATTAGACACATAACTATTCACTGTCTTCCCGTAATACATATATACTCCCGCCCTAAAGCCCTTATCCGATTTGATCATTCCTTGCACGGAACCGGCGTCGCCCAACGACAATAATAAAGGCACGAATATATTACTATAAGCCATCGAGGTAGTACGAGCCACCCGGTTGCTGATATTCAGTTTACAATAATGTAATACCCCATATTGCTCGAACACCGCGGGATCTTCCCTCGACAAGCAGCATGTCGTCTCAAAGCAACCGCCTTGGCTTACCCTCAGATCGATCACCAAAGCTCCCTTTTTCATCGTACGCACCAAGTCCGTAGCGATAATATAGCGATGTCTCGTATTAATATAACGCATCGCCCCGATCACCACGTCAGCGCTACGAAACGCGTTATGCAGCACATTCGGATGGAACGTGGAAGTAAAAAGCCCTTGCCCCAAGACCTGTTGTATTATACGCAATTTATTGATATCATCATCGAATACTTTCACGGATGCTCCCAAGGCCAACGCGGCACGCGCGGCCACGGTCCCGGCGTTTCCGGCCCCGATGATCACCACTTCCGTAGGGGATACGCCCGGGATACCGCCTAATAAGATCCCTTTACCTCCTTGGGTATTGCTCAACAGCTCGGAAGCGATCGTTATGGAAGCCGCCCCCTCGATCTCGGAAGTGACATTCAGCACCGGGAAACGATTATATTCATCCGCCATCAACTCATAAGAGATAGCGGTAATCCGTTTCGCCATCATCAACTCGAAAGCCTCTTGAGCGAATAAATTAAACTGCACCAATGAGAAAACGGTCGTGCGAGGTCTCATAAGCGCAATTTCCACCGGCAACGGAGGCAATATCTTCAAGATCAGATCCGCTTGGAAAACTTCCGCGGGCGTATCGACAATCTCCGCCCCCGCCTCCGAGAAATGATTATCGGAATAGTTGATGCCTAATCCGGCGCCACTTTCCACCAGCACCCGGTGACCGCAATCGGTCAGCATATCCACCGCCTCCGGAGTCAACGGCAAACGTTTTTCCGCCTCGCATCGTTCACGAGGAATACCGATAAGCAAACGGTTATTCACCTTGCTGATCTCTTTCAATAATTCCTGCGGGATATAGGCCCCCTGTGCCTGCCGGCCGTCGTTCGCTTCCATATGCTATAGGATTTTCATTAACGCGTTCGATATGTCATGTACATCAGATTCTGTTAACATCTTCTCGGCATCAAACGTTATGGACGCCTTCGTATAAAACGGATTCCTTTTCTCCAGACTCTCGGCGATAAACGCCCTCAGTTCCTCCCCGGAACGTCCTTTCAACACCGGACGGGTATGTTTGCACAACTCCAGACGCTTCGCCAGCTCCTCGACTGACACCTTCAAGTAAACCGTCGTGCCAGAAGCGTTCATAAACTCCATGTTATCGAAAAAGCAAGGAGCGCCTCCTCCCGTGGAGATCAGCACGTCCTCAAACTCAGCGACCTCGTGAAGCATATTCCGTTCTATCTCTCGGAAAGCCTCCTCCCCTCTCTCGGCGAATATCTGCGAAACGGCCTTATGATAACGCCCTTCGATATAGTAATCAAGATCTATGAACGAAAGACCGGCGAGCTTGGCAAGCTCTTTTCCCACCGTTGTCTTGCCCGCTCCCATATATCCGACCAAAAAAACACGTTTCATACGTTATTATAATAGTTTTCGCAAATGTAAACTTTTTCCGGGAACTCTATCTTCTTTATTCCTAAGAATCAATAAAAAAATCATAGGCCAATGGCTTTTACTGTCTGGGTCGCACGATCCACTACCAATAAAGTATGACGAGCACCGGCTATTTTCTCGGGATAGACCATCGAATCTGTAAAGTCCTGCAATAATTTTCCGTTCTTAGGGCTGATCTCCCATAGCTCCGACCGTTTATCATCGACACGAAGCGTAACAAACAAACGATCCCCTACAAACGCTATCGACTGGGGAGACTTTTCAAATCCCAATGTCACCAGATACGGCGCAAAGCCCGTGTCCCCTGCCCGAATGTCCGCAGGATCGAATAAATAGATCATATTTTTATTCTGGGCCGTCACATACAAAAAGCCATCATTTCGCGCCGCTACCGCATAAGTACCCATTGCCTCTTGCAAATTTACGCTACGGCTATATATAGGTACCCGAGCAGCGGAACCGGGCTGTACATCTTGCTCCAAGACAACTACCAGTTTCCGTTTATCCCGGATAAAGACAGCCCCTTGACTAGCCGTCACATCAAACGCATGAACGGTCTGATAACCACCCTCACCCCAAGTACCCGTACCGATACAAGTAATGAACTCATACGTTTCCGCATCGAACACATCCGTACGGCTTCCCGTATTCGTGACATATATTTTCCCATACGAGCGAGTCACGCCGTTTGGCTCCCCCACAAAGGTCTCTTTCTTATCTCCGTTCATCCACTCAACCATACTTTTCACATGACGCACATTACCGGAAGATACATCAAAGACCTCCAAACTATAATGTCCCGGAGCGTCATTTGCTACATATAGCGTATTCCCATAAAGATGGACCGCTTTCGGATGAAAAGTTTCCACAGTGGCACCGGGAATATCCAAGACTGAAAGTGTAAATGAGAGAGGAGAACCCTCATCGCCAGCCCTATCCGTCTCCATCGGAGCAAGCCCAAGCCCGCCATCTATGGCATCCAATTCCGGATCATCGATAATGTATTTCGAGGAGGTATACACGTTTTTATTCTCTACCAGATTCTTATTCCTCCGGGTATGCAAGAAACGGCGGGAATAAATCGGCAATTTCTTACTCACGGAAAGCTGTGAGTAAACCTTCATACAAATTGTAGGGAAACCGCCTTCCGCCGGATAGTACGTCATATTCCCACTATGCCCATATCCCAAGCAGTGCGCCAGCTCATGATACGGCACATCAGTCCCGTTGGCATCATCCGCATAATGGGTAAGATAGACATATTCACCTAATCCAAAGGTATTTCCCCCGCCCAGGCCGACAACATTCACCACACGCCCATAACACAATCCGCCATGATTCAAGATCTTTTTCTTCAATACATCTATATCCACGATTTGCTCGTTATTTATCAGCTTACCACGCCACTTCTCCAGTTCCTCGTCAAAAAGCGAGGAAGAAAACATCGCCGCCATATTCAAGGAAAGGGCAACCGCCTCACGAGCCAGATGTGGCCTGAAGTTACCCCAGTTTGAACCAGAATACTTACCAAACCAAATATTCCACTTTGGTTTCACGTTAATCATTCCTTGATATACCGGATCTCCACATTCAATCCGCAAACTTATATTCTCGACCGCCATATCCGGATAGGCTTCTATGGTAACCTCCTCGCCGGAACGCGTATAATAAACCTTCGCCTGTTCCAGAAAAGGCAACTTCATTTTAAACTCCTGAAAAGGTAAAACCGTAGTAAACTCCGCAAACCGTACCTCGTCCTCATAGCCTTCAATCGTCGCCCATACGATCACGTTATGTATAGCCCTGGGTGAATAGAAACGAAGCATCAGCTCATTCTGCTCGGTAACCGACACCTGCAAAGGTTCATTCACCTTGAATTTTCGCTGCGACGAATCGAAAAGAACCTCGTCCGGTTCCTCATCCTGAAGGATATAAGAAGTATTCGACGAATCATAATCCTCCTCCGCCATCCGTATTAAACCATATTTACTCGTTCCTCCACTATTATCCACATCATCTTCATCCGAACATCCGAGAACAAGAAAGCCTCCCATTACAAACAGAATGACACGAATGATCGTGTATCTCAACATTTCATTCATAAATAATCTCTACCAGTTTTGGACGCAAAAATAGTATTTTTATTTAACTCGCATAAAAGTCACCGTTTTTATGTAATTTTGCCCCGTAGACAGATGTAGATTCGATGATGAAATTTATAGATAAGTTCAATACAATCATCCATAAGCCATTTTTCAGCAAATATAGTACCTTAATGGGGCTATGGGCATTGCTGGGGGTTATCGCATGGATCACCAAGTATTTCCCCGGGAAATATAACAACTTCTCCATCTTCAGGCAATCCTTTTGGCATACGTTGAATGAGTTACCGCTCTATGCCGCCTATCCGGAAGAATACAACGATATTTTTCACTATGGGCCGGTATTTAGCTTGGTCATCGCTCCATTCGCCATTACACCGTTATGGTTGGGATTGCTTACTTGGTCGGTGGCACAGAGCCTTTTCTTATTCTGGGCGGTCAAGATGCTGCCGGGAATCAAGCGGGAACGTATCTTTATCTATTGGTTCTGCGCCCACGAGTTGCTTACCTCGCTTTTCATGTCGCAATTCAATATCAGTATCGCCGCTATCATTGTCCTCGCTTACGTATTGATAGAGAAAGAGAAAGACGTATGGGCCGCTTTCGTGATCATGTTGGGTACCTTTACTAAATTGTATGGGATCACGGGATTGGCGTTCTTCTTTTTCTCTCGCCATAAGATGAAGTTCAGCCTATCTTGCGTAGGATGGGCGGTCGTCATGGTCGTAGCCCCGATGATATTGTCCGGGCCGGATTATATAATGTCCCAATATACCGGTTGGTTCGAGGACTTATCCGGAAAAAATTCGGAGAACTTATTCGCGCTCATGCAGAACATTTCCTTCTTGGGAATGGTTCGTAAGATATCGGGATCGGTCAGTTACTCGGACATTTATCTGATAATAGGGGGATTACTATTATTCGGCCTGCCTTATCTACGCATCAGTCAATATAAATATGAGGCTTTCCGGAAAACGTTATTGGCCTCGGTGTTGATGTTTGTCGTACTGTTCAGCACGGGTAGCGAGTCCAGTACCTATATCATAGCGTTTATCGGAGTCGCTATTTGGTATACGGCTGTACCGTGGAAACGTTCGACATTGGATATTGTCTTGATGGTCTTCGCCTTTATTTTGACCAGCATGTCTCCGTCCGATCTTTTCCCGAAATACATACGAGTGCATTATGTATACCCGTATGCGTTAAAAGCGTTGCCTTGTATGCTGATCTGGCTAAAGCTGACATTTGAGATGTGTACGAGGAGTTATAATCCGGTAAAGGCATAAATGGAATGAACGCACGAGCAGACATAGATTTGGTATTACCTTGTTACAACCCGCCTTCGGGCTGGGAGGAACAAGTAGCCACCCATTTCCGCGAAGTGGAGCGATTATTCAGCCCGGTACGTTTCCACCTTTTTATTGTCAGTGATGGTTCGAGACGGGGATACGAGCCGGAGACGATCGACCGCCTCCGGCAATTGATACCGGATGTCTGCGTCGTGGACTATAAGCCTAACCGGGGAAAAGGATATGCCTTGCGAGAGGCGGTAAAGCGATGTACCTCTCCTTGCATTATTTATACGGACTACGATTTTCCTTATACAAACGACTCGTTCGGCAGGATGGTCGAGGCGTTGCTAGGAGGAGCGGACGTAGTCGTGGCTACCCGCGGCAAAAGTTATCAGGATAATCTACCTCCTTTCCGGCAAATGTTATCCAAACTGTCCCACATATGCAATACATGGGTCTTGCGGATCAAGATCAAGGATACGCAAGGGGGCATGAAGGGATTCAGCCAAGCGGGACAGGCGATATTCCTGACGACCCGTATCAATAGCTTCCTATTCGATACGGAATTTATCTATAAGGCAAGTCGCCGGAAAGAGATAAACTTACGGACGATCAACGCAAACATCAAAGAAGGACTGGCGGTATCCGATATGGGATTCAAGGTCCTGCGGCGGGAAGCGTTGAACTTCTTATCCATCTTATTTCATAGAGATTAATTGACATACATGATATTACTTAGTTTTGATATCGAGGAGTTTGACGCTCCATTGGAACACGGCGTGGAATTGCCGTTCGAGGAACAAATGCGTACTTCCGTAGAAGGAACCCGGAAGATACTGGCATGTCTGGCCCGTCACCGGGTAAAAGCGACTTTCTTTTGCACGGCGAACTTCGCCCTTCACGCAAAGGATTTGATCTTGGACATCCAAAAGGGTGGACATGAGATCGCTTCGCATGGTTTTTATCACTCGTCGTTCGAGACCGCCGATCTACGCAAGTCCAAAGAGGCGTTGGAGGAACTGACCGGACAACCGGTGAACGGTTTCCGTATGGCCCGCATGATGCCCGTCGAAGAAGAAGAGATACATAAGGCCGGTTACTTATACAACTCGTCCTTGAACCCGACTTGTATTCCCGGCCGTTATAACCATCTGGGGCAGCCCCGCACCTATTTCATGAAAGATGGCGTATTGCAACTGCCCGCCTCGGTGACCCCGATCGTCCGTTTCCCCTTATTTTGGCTGGCTTACCATAACCTTCCGGCCACCTTGTACCGTAAGTTAGCGCTTTGGACGTGGAAAGAGGACGGTTATTTCCTAACCTATTTCCATCCGTGGGAGTTCACCTCCTTAAGTGATCGGAAAGAGCTAAAGTTACCGTTTATCATGACCAACCATTCCGGTTGCAGCATGGAAAGAAGGCTGGACGCCTTGATCCGTTTCTTCAAGGATAAAAGAGCGCCGTTCGGTACCTATACGCAATTCTCACAAGAAATCTTGAGTAAGAGTCATGGCCAAGAATAAGTTTTATGTCGTATGGAAAGGGTTGAACCCGGGAATCTATGATAACTGGGCAGAATGCAAGGCACAGGTAGACGGACAAGAGGGAGCCAAATATAAATCCTTCGAGAACCGGGAGGAAGCTGCCAAAGCCTTCGAGGCCGGCTATACCCATTACCTAAAGACCGCCTCTTCCCCGAAAGCCGTTGCCCGTCTCGCGCCGGAAGCCCCGATCGGAAACCCGATCAATGAGAGTCTTGCCGTAGACGCCGCCTGTAGCGGTAATCCCGGGGATATGGAGTACAGAGGCGTTTATACCGCTACCGGGCAAGAGATCTTCCATATCGGCCCGCTGAAGGAGGGCACGAACAATGTCGGGGAATTCCTCGCCTTAGTACACGGCCTCGCCTTGCTACAGCAAAAGGGAAGCGACCTGCCGATCTATTCGGATAGCCGCAACGCCATCAGCTGGGTCAAGAAAAAGAAATGCAAAACCTTATTAGCACGTAAACCGATCAACGAACCTATCTTCGACCTCATCGAGCGGGCCGAGAAATGGTTGAACACCCATACCTATACCACCCGGATCCTCAAATGGGAAACATCCGTATGGGGGGAGATCCCGGCGGATTTCGGAAGGAAATGAGGTAAAGGTAATTAAAATTATATCGTATATTTGCCCAATATATCGAATTCAAGCCTATGAAGATCGCTTTCGACGCAAAACGGATTACGCATAACGCTACCGGACTGGGTAATTATAGCCGGTTCGTAGTGAATAGTTTGTCCGCTTCTTTCCCGGAGCATATCTATCAACTCTATACGCCGGGCAAAGGCAAAGAGGCGTTACGGAAACGGATCGAGGAGCGTCCAAGTGTCTCATTCCATTATCCGGAAGGCAGGTTCGATAAACTATTTCCGTCTTTATGGCGTACCTCCGGTCTAACGGCTACGCTTCGAAAAGAGCACGTAGATCTGTTCCATGGCTTGAGTAATGAGATTCCTATGAATCTAAAACAGAACGGAATCCCAGCGGTCGTAACGATACATGACTTGATCTTCTTGCGTTACCCGCAGCTTTATAAACCGATCGATCGTTCCATCTATACCTACAAATTCAAGCAAGCTTGTTTACGATCGGACAAGATCATAGCGATCAGCAGGCAGACGATGCGAGACATCCGGGACTTCTTCCACATTCCGGAAAGCAAGATCGAGGTTGTTTACCAAGGTTGTGACCCGATATTCGGGCAAGCGGTTCAAGAAGACGTGAAATCGTCCGTACGCGAGAAATATCAGATAAACGGGCCTTATATATTATATGTAGGGAGCATCGAGGAACGGAAGAATTTATTGCTTCTGGTAAAAGCCCTGAAAGCCCTGAAAGAAGATATCTCCGTGATCGCTATCGGTAAGCATACGCCTTATACGGATACGGTAGAGACCTATATCCGGGAAAACAACCTGTCCGGTCGCATCCGTATCTTGACCCATATACCTTTTAACGAATTAGCCGCTTTCTATCAGATGGCGACCTTATTTGTATATCCCTCGTTTTTCGAAGGATTCGGTATCCCGATATTAGAAGCCCAGCTTGCCGGTATTCCGGTGATAGCGGCTACCGGTTCTTGTCTGGAAGAGGCGGGCGGATCGTCCGCTCTATATACCGATCCGAGAAATGAGCAAGAACTGCGCGGCTTGATAGAGTCCGTATTGAACGAGCCGAAGCTGGCCGAATCCATGCGTTCCGGCGGACGAGAGAATATACGGCGATTCATGCCCGACGTATTAGCGGCTCATTTCATGCGAGTATACGAGAATATCTCACGATCTTAGCAAATCCATTTTATCCATACACAATGAATATACTTTTAGTCTATAAAGAAGCCGACATAGCGACCTACAAAATGCTGGAAGGATTGTCCAAGCTTGAGGACTTCAACATCTATATCGCTTCCCCCCAATCGTATACCGACAAAAAGATCTATGGGAATTGTACACCCTTGGATCTGCCGGTCATTACCTCGAAGTTCAACTGGAACGTTATTCGTGCCCTGCGCGAAATCATCAAGACTTATCGGATCGACCTTATCTACTCACCGAGTAGTTCCGGTTTATCAAACGCTCTATTCGCCTCCATAGGCACACGGGCGAAGAATATCGCATACCGAGGTACGCAGGCTAAATTGAAGCGGTTCGATCCGACCTATTATCTAGGCATATTAAATCCCGCCGTGGAGCATGTCGTATGCGAGACCAAAGATATCGAGGAATATCTCTCCCGATTCATCGCACGAAAAAGACTAACAACCAGCACAAAGCCATTTGATATCGATTGGATCAAGGAGGCAGTCCGTACGCCCAAACAAGCAGACGATATTCCGGACGACGCCTTTCGTTGCATCTATATCGGAGCGACGAAGAACAGGCCGTTCAAAGGCTTAACCGATTTGATTCATGCGTTTATCTTATTGGATGATCCACGGGTACATCTTACAATCGTGGGAGAATATGGGGAAAATGATTTCCAATTAGCCCAACAGTCGAAGGTAAGCGCACAAATTCATTTTCTGGGACAGCGTTCCGACGCCATCTCTTTTCTGGTCACGTCCCAGTTGTTTATACTTCCCTCGCACCGGGATGCCTCCCCAAGAGTCGTGCGGGAGGCTATGGCTTGTTCCGTTCCTTGTATCGTAACAGACATACCGGGAGCAAGAGACTTAATCATAGACGGAGTCACCGGATTGTTAGTGCCGCCTTCTTCTCCTCAAAAAATGGCGGCGTCTATCCGCTCGCTTATCGATAACCCGGAGCGATTGGAAGCGTTCGCCAAGGCCTCACGTGAGCATATCATCCAAGATTTCAGCGTAAAGGCTTATACAGACGGCTTCGCCACGTTATTCAGGTCGATCAAGAAAGCATAGATTATTTACAGATTCAGAAACAACGGATATAAGCTAATGAATAGCTATCATAAAGATGGTCCTTCATTCCATGTTTATATTGGAAGGACAGGATATTTTTCTTAAGCTCATAATTTAGCTTTGTCCGTAGAATCATCGGCTTATCTCCATTATCCCGATATCCCCGGAAACCGGCATAATTACAATCCAACGAGAACCCCCGATAGGTCCCTAACACACCTGCCCCATAACAGAAAGCGTCGTTCTGACGATTAACGACATCGTTAGTCATCCAACAATAAAAACCCGCTAAAGCTTGCACACGGATCGAAGCGTTTACATCTTTCCGCTTCCACAACGTACGTCCCAGATTGGCGTCGAACCAATAAGAGGCCGCATCCGTATAACGAGCGTCGCACAAGCGTCCGCCACTGGCGGTTTTCAGGTTGGCGCTTACCACGATATCCATCCATTTCTCGCTCCGGAGGGCTTGGAAATAAAAATTAAAGATCACGTCGCCCCGGCAAACAATCGGGGATTTCAATTCTACCGCATAACGCTCATCCCGCACTTCCGGCGACATCTCATACCATTCTTGGAATACCCAACTGACATTCACCCCTACACGTCCCTTTACGACAGGAATGTACAAACGGGTAAAGATATCTTTCGTCTGATCGCCTCGCGTCTTATGATATTCCCCCCGAAGCTCCACTTCCCAACGGCTGGACAGGCTTCCTCCTACCAACTCGGGAATCGGAAAGGCATTTGGCCCGAAATAACGGGGCGAGTAAGTCAGATACTCTACCTTTTCCCACCATTCTAACGCCTTAACCGGAGATACATAGGCCAAAAGACAACTAACAACTAAACAGAACCGGAGTATTTGTATTTTCATAAAAGTCTATAATTCAAATTCAATCTCATGCTTCAACGCATATTTCTTCCAGAAACGATTTCGATAGTATAATATCCAACGAAGGCATTCCGCTTTATCAAAATGCCGGCTCTCGGCATAGGTCTCTGCCATTAAACGAAAAGCGGCTTCCCGTCCCCACAAACGGGAGAAATTCGCGCATCCTCGTTTCAGCGAGACAGGCCCGAAGTGCATCCGGTTTATATCGATCAAGGAGAACTTAACCCCTTCCTCCGTACGATCGTACAATACATTTCCGGGAGAGAAATCGGCATGATAAACCTCCGCCTCATGCAACTTTGCCATATAAGTACCTAACGCACGGAAAATATCCTCGTTCTCCTCTACCGGACGCTGTCCGACTTTATACAATGTCTTATAGCTGGATTGCAGACTGATAAAATAACTATATCCCAAAAACCCTTTCTTCCTAAAAAGGATATAAGCGATCGGGGCAGGAGTCTCAAACCCCTTGGCGACTAAACGCAGAGCATACTCATAGGCTCGCACAGCCTTGGGCCGACGAAAAAAACGATAAATAATACGGTTTATCAAGAGGGGGACTCTATATCGCTTGACATTCAGTTCCACACCATCTACCTCAAAAACCTTGATCTCATTCCTCGCCTTATAAATCGTTTTTCCCTCTTCTGAAAATATACGAGGTACACGCCTTACAAAATCCTCGAATCTCCCGTACGCCGGGTTAATGACCTCCTTCATCCGAAACCATTTCATTTAAAGAGGTTAATACCTTGTTTATGATTAGATCCGGATTGAGCTGTTTCATACACGCCCAATCCTTCCGCAGGCAGGGCTTTTGGCCGAATACGGAACAAGGACGGCAAGGTAAGTCCAACTGGATACAATCTTCCGGATCCTGATGATATCCGTAAAATCCGGCATAGGGATGGGTAGCGCCCCAAACGGAAAGCACCCGTGTACCGACCAAGGAAGCGAAATGCATATTGGCGGAATCCATGCAAATCAACAGATCCAACCGGCTGATCAAGGCCAGTTCCTGATCCAAGGAATACTTGCCCGCCACGCTTTTTACCCGGGGATACTCAAAAGCCCATTGATCCAAGAGCGCCTCCTCGTAGCCACGACCACCGAACAGGAAGATGGTAAAATCCTCTCGATCGGAAAGCTCGGCCATGACCAGCTCCATCTCCCCGGTCGGATAAATCTTTCCCCGGTGCTTGGCGAAGGGGGCGATACCGATCCATTTGCCCGTCTTCGTTCCCGCAAGGGGTTCCAAGGCGGATAAATCAGGGGTCGAGGTCTCATAAAGCGAGGTGAACGATTCCGTATAATGAAGTCCGGCGTTACGGAACACATCCGCATAACGTTCGATCACCGGGCGAAGTTGTTTAAATCGTTTATGCTTCGCGTCGGTCAACCGGGCACGATCTTTCCGGGCCTTATCCACGACAAACACCCGTCTGCCGTTCAAGCGGAACAGCGTACGGATAATCATGGTTCGCAACACATCGTGCAAATCCAGCACCATATCGAAATCGTATTTCACCAAGGCAGAGGCAAAACGAAGCAATCCCGCCAACGTTTTCTCCGTGCTCTTCGTATTGATACCGATCACGTTCACGTTCTTCGGGCGGTTGATAAAAACCGGGATCAAGAACGCTTGCGTCAACACGGTAAACGAGTCCGTAGGATTCGCCTTGGCTGCGGAATAGATAACGGGAACGGTCATCGCCACATCCCCGATAGCCGAAAGTCGTATTACTAATATATTTGCCATTATTTCTTACCGTACAACACAGGATTCAAGGCCGGGTCGTTGTACATCTTCATTTGCTTGTAGACCTTCATGTATTTCTTACCGTCACGGATATCGGATAGCAATTGATCCAAAGCCATCGACAAATCCTTCTTCTGCTCCATCAGCACCGCCAGTTTCTGCTCACAACGAGCCTTATGCTCGGCAGTAGCATCCGGACGGTTTGCCTCCTCACGCATATGATAGATCTTAAGCGTAAGGATCGACAGACGATCGATCGCCCAAGCCGGGCTTTCCGTATTGATCGTAGCGTCCGGCAATACTTTCACGTTCTTGTATTTATCCAGAAAGAAACTATCGATCAACTCTACCAAATCCGTACGATCTTGATTCGACTTGTCGATGCGGCGTTTGATAGCCAGCGCTTCCACCGGGTCGATCTCCGGATTCCGGATAATGTCCTCCAAATGCCATTGGACGGCATCGATCCAGTTCTTAAGATAAAGATAAAACTCGATGCTCTTTACCGCATAGGGATTATGCACTGTAGCATCTACATTGTCAGTTACATGATAAGCCTCCGTAGCTTGCTCAAAAATGCGGAAACATTGTTCGCTGAAGTTCATATATGATTCATTTTCTTTCTGTGAATACTTTGTGGGACAAAGATAATGCTTACGGATCAGAAACCCAATTCTACCGGATAAATTCTATCCTCTTAGCATATATCCTTTCTTCGGCAAGGATACGATGCCGGTAGACGGATCGTTATGAAGCGCTTTACGGAGATAGGTGACCTGCACATTCAAGGCCAGGGAGTTGGCGTATGAGCTAGTTCCCCAGACGGTTTCCAACAGAAGGTCACGATCCACCGCCAGATTCAGGTTTGTCGCCAGGATTCGCAGAAGATCCGCTTGGCGGGAAGTGATCAATACCTTGTTATTGCCCGTACGGATCTCATTCGTGGTATAGTTGAAGGTCGTGTTTCCGAAATGGAAGCTCTCCTCCTGCACGTTTTCATGGACACCGATCTCAAAACGGTCCTTGATACGGGCGATCAGCTCTTCCGGATAGAAGGGTTTCGCCAAGTAATCGTTTCCGCGCAAGCTAAAACCTTTCAAACGGTCGTTCTTATCGGAACGGTCGGAAAGGAAAAAGATCAAGACATGGCGGTCTTGCTCACGGATCTTTTCCGCTACCTCGAAACCGTTTAGGCCGGGCATGTTGATATCCAGCAAGACCAGATCCGGTTTCACGACCGGGAATTGCTTCAAAGCCATGGTACCATTGCCGGTATAAGTCACCTCATACCCCTCCCGTTCCAAGAATCGCTTCAAGACGAGGGAATACTTAAAGTCATCGTCAGCGAAAAGTATTTTCAATGTCGATTTCATAAAGCTGCAGTCGGTAGATTTATAGTAATTCGAGTGCCTTCACCTAATTCACTTCGCAGGGATACTGAACCATGATGCGCCTCTACTATTTGGCGAACGTAGCTCAATCCCAACCCAATACCCGGAATTTGCTTATCCGGCAGATGAGACGAACGGTAAAAGTTCTCGAATACCTTTCGCCGCTCATCCGGAGCGATACCGAAGCCATTATCCGAAACGGTCAATCCCACCCCTTGCTGATTCCAAAGCACTACGATTTCGATATTCACTTCCTCTCCCGAATATTTGATAGCGTTCTCTATCAAGTTAGACAAGACATTCGCCACATGTACCGGATCGGCTGTCAGATCCGGCATATCCGGGGGAAAGGCCGTCGAGAAAGAGACTTTTTTCCCGGCAGGGATATTGGTTAGGCGCACCACCTTCTCCACCAACTCACGGAGATTAAAAGCGGAAGGTCTTAAGAGCGTCTCCGTCTCGCTCTTAGGGTACCAAACCCAGCAACAAGCCGTACATGCCGGACAAACGCTTCGTTTTGAGATGGAGCCGCAGGTATTCAGCCTAAAGGAGGTGGAAATCCATCCGGGACGTGTCTGGGGGCGGCAAGATACGATCAATTATGATGTCACCCGCTTTCTCTCCCCAAAGGATCAATCCATCAAGGACGTATTACGGAAACTTCCGGGTATCGATATCGATGATCTGGGGAAGATCTCTTACAACGGGAAAGAGATCCGTAATTTCTATGTGGAGGGACTGGATCTCACCAACGGGAAATACAAGCAAATCAGCGAGAACCTGCGAGCCGATGCCGTACAGAACATACAAGTGATGGAGAACCACCAACCGATCCGTGTGTTACAGAGAAAGATCAAGACCGAAGACGTAGCGTTGAACCTCAAGCTGAGACCGGAATTCCGGGATCGCTGGTTGATCAATGCCGAAGGCGGTCTCGGCGCATCCCCGTTCTTATGGAAAGGAGCCGCTGACGCCTTGCAGATCAGCCGCAGCAGCCAATCCGCTTATCTATATAAAGGGAATAATACCGGGCAGGATGTATCGGGCGAGCAAAATACGCTTACCGAATCACCCGAATCCCGTTTATCCGAGCCCAAGGTTCCCCAATTTCTGCTACAGCCCTCATTCTCCGCCCCGCTAAAGAAAGAGCGCTGGCTGTTCAACCATATACACAGCCTATCCGCAAATCGCCTATATAAACTGAACGAGAACACCCAACTCCGTATAAACGCCGGTTATATCCACGACCTGCGAACACAGGAAAGGGGGAGTGAGACGACTTATTACCAATCCGAGGACACGATTCATCTAACGGAGCAAAGCGATAGCCGCATTCGCTCGGATCAAGCCAACCTCAATATCGGAGTGGAAAACAACTCGCAGGAAAGGTATCTCAAGAACCAGTTCTCAGCCACCGGAGATTGGCAATCCAGCCTTTCCCATATAACCGGAAACACAATTTCCACCGGCCGTACAACATTGGACCAACGCATCAAAACCCCGAACCTCAACTTGCGTAATAATTTACGGAGCCTGTGGAGCTTGGACAAATACACGTTGGAAGTCCAGTCTTTGCTCCGTTACCACAGCAACGCGGCCGATCTTCGCTTGGATAACCACCCTTATCCAATGAGCTTACGCGACTTTTATACCGATAATTCCTTTTCATTCCTGAAAAAGAGCGGTCCCCTCACCCAGCGATATACGGTGGGCATAAACGGGGAGATCAGCAATATCAAGAAAAGCCTGCAAACTTATCTCTCACCCGATTACCAATGGAATACCTATAAATGGACCCTATCCCTCAGCTCCCCACTCAGATGGACCGGATATACAGGGGTCGGTTTCTCCCGCATCTCGGTTAATCCGTCCCTGTCTATTATCTACAAACTGAATTACGCATGGCGTTTCACGGTACACGCCTCCTATAAGGAAAGATATGGAGAGATGACCGACTTATACGACCGGCCTTATCAAACGGATTACCGGAATAGCGTCTGGAATTGCGGAATCCTCCCGGTTTACAGACAACAGCTTTATTCCGTTTATGGGGAATACAAGAGTACGGCACGGGAATTCTTCGCCACGGTAAACCTGACACACAACCGGGAGTGGTACAATCGTATATACGAGCAACGTATAGAGAACGGGCAGGTACAACGAGTCTCCTTACCGCTGTCCAACCACGGTTCCGGCTATACCGTCAAAAGCACGCTATCCAAAGGCTTTTACGATCTAGGGCTAAAGACCTCGCTCATGGCGCTCCTCAATATCAGCAAGGCCGA
Source organism: Parabacteroides sp. AF39-10AC (assembly GCF_003635405.1). NCBI lineage: Bacteria > Pseudomonadati > Bacteroidota > Bacteroidia > Bacteroidales > Tannerellaceae > Parabacteroides > Parabacteroides sp. AF39-10AC. Next base: position 80,201 of record NZ_QTLP01000017.1, read on the forward strand.
GCAAATCAGCGGGGGACAAAGGCTTCCTTATCAATATCGCCTCATGCGCCTAGAGCCCAAAGTGATCTGGACTCCCAACCGCCATTGGGAAACCAGTTACCAAACCGATATCCGGTACGGAGGAAGTAAAATAGGAGAACGTACCCGTTTGGCGCCCTTATGGAACGTCATCCAACAAGTACAACTCTCCTACATTTTCTCACCCATAGAGGCAAGTCTTTCCGTAGATCATTACCACAATGACGTGAATGAAGACCAATCCGTCAACGCCGTTTTCGCGGACTTCTCGGTCTCATGGAAATCCGGGCGTTGGCAAATCACCGCCACGGCGACAAACCTGTTCGACAAACGTACCTACGCATACACACGATACGCATCGTTGGAAAGCTATACCTCATGGGTACGTATCCGTCCCCGGGAGTTTCTGGTAGCGATCCGCTACCGTTTATAATTATTAGGTCGTTTAGGGGATACTATTGTGAAAAATCAACTAATTTTGCGTCTTGATAAATAAGCGGCTTTATGAATAATGATAAGATCGTCACACCCAGCTTTTGCTATATACTAGCGGCGAATTTCCTGCTTTTTTTCGCTTTCTATCTAATCCTGCCGATCTTGCCTTTTTATCTGAAGGAAGAATTCATGATCGGGAAGTCTATGATCGGGTTTATCTTGTCGTGCTATACGCTAGCGGCGCTCTGTATCCGTCCGTTCGCCGGATATTTGCTGGATACTTTCGCCCGCCGTCCCTTATATCTGGTGGCTTATTTCATTTTCACCACCATATTTGGCGGATACATGGTAGCCACGGCACTTACCCTCTTTATCGCCTTACGCGTCGTACACGGTTTCGCCTTCGGCATGGTGACGGTGGCCGGAAATACGATACTGATCGATATCTTGCCCTCCTCCCGCCGTGGGGAAGGTATTGGCTATTACGGCCTAGCCAATAACATCGCCATGAGTTTCGGACCGATGATCGGTCTGTTCATGCAAGGGAACTTCACATACGACGTGATCTTTTCCTGCTCGTTGCTATCCGGAAGCCTTGGTTTTATCATGGCCTATATGGTCAAGACTCCTTATAAGCAACCGGTCAAACGAGAACCGATCTCCCTAGACCGCTTTTTCTTGGTGAAGGGAACTTGGGCGGGTATCTCCCTATTATTGCTCTCCATTCCTTATGGTATGACTACCACTTATGTAGCGATGTACGCCGCTGAGATCGGGATCAGCGTAAACTCCGGACTTTATTTCACCTTTATGGCCATGGGACTAGCCGTCTCCCGCCTGTTCTCCGGACGGCAAGTGGATAAAGGACGGATCACGCTTGTTATCTCCCTCGGGATGTATTTGGCGGCGGCCACATTCTTTCTTCTCGCGGCGCTCAAGGAGTTGATGCATTGGAATCCGGTATTTTCCTCTTATCTCTACATAGGTATAGCCCTCTCGCAAGGCGTGGCATTCGGAACCATGTTCCCTGCTTTCAACACGCTTTTCGTGAATCTGGCACCCAATAACCAGCGGGGTACAGCCACTTCTACATATCTAACTAGTTGGGATGTAGGTATCGGTATCGGGTTGATGGCCGGGGGCAGCATCGCACAAGAGCTAGGTGGCTTCAACTACGCCTACCTGTCCGGCGCTTGCCTTACGGTATTGTCTACGTTTTTCTTTTTGTTCAAGGCAGGGCCGCATTTCAATCGGCACAAGCTGAGATAAGTACTGCACGGCTCTTCCATTAATCTATCCGTTCTTAGTTAAGCCGAGAAGCTTTAATTCCATACAATAAGCCTACTCATGAACTGCGCACGTAAGAAGCTAAGAATCAGCGTCAAAAAAACACGAGAATCTTTCTGTCAAAACACGTACATGTTTTTTCAAAAAGTCGTACGTGTTTTGGATGAAACTCGTACGTGTTTTCCCGAATCTTTCGGCTGAGAACAAAAGCGCATATAGAAATCGACAAGAAGCCATCATCACTTGTATATCCCCTGTTTTTTACTTAATATCGCGTAACGATAATCAAGCTGATAAGATGAAAATAATAGCAGATAACACGGTTCCTTACCTAAAAGGGATCTTGGAGCCAATAGCGGACGTATCCTACCTTGACTCCAAAGAGTTTACACCCACTAACATAAAAGACGCGGATGCCTTGATCGTACGTAGCATAGATAAATGTACACGCGAGCTATTGGAAGGTAGCCGGGTTCGCCTCATCACGACAGCCACGATCGGGTACGACCATATCGATATCCATTATTGCGAGAAGACAGGGATCACGTGGAAGAACGCCCCGGGTTGCAACGCCGCTTCCGTGGGGCAATATGTATTATCCTCTTTGGTAGCCGTCGCCCTCCGCAAAGGAGAGAGACTAGCAGGGAAGACTATCGGTATCGTTGGCGTAGGCCATGTAGGGAGTATCGTGGAGATGCTATGCGAGGCCATGGGGATGCGTGTGCTTCGCAATGACCCGCCCCGTGCCGAGCAGGAAGGTGAGGATGGATTCGTATCCTTGGACACGATCGCGAAAGAGGCGGATATCATAACCTTGCATGTGCCGCTGACCAAGGAGGGACGCTTCGCCACCCGCCATCTAGCCGATCATGCCTTTTTCGACCAGCTGGAACGGAAGCCTTGGTTTATCAACAGTTGCAGAGGTGCCGTACATGATACGCAGGCCTTATTGCAGGCCAAACGAACCGGCAAGGTCAGCGAACTGATCATCGATTGCTGGGAGAACGAACCGGATATCGACCGGGAATTACTGTCGGAAGCCACGATCGCCACTCCTCATATAGCCGGTTTCTCCGCTGACGGGAAGGCGAACGGGACACGAATGTGCCTAGAGAATATAGGATGCTTTTTCGGTATCCGTATCGAAAAGATCAAGGAAGTCATTCCGCCTGCCCCAACCAACCCATTCATCGACTTGGGACAATTCAAGGAGCACCGGGTGGAAGGAGCCATCTTGAGAAGTTTCAACCCAGAAGTAATCGACCAAGCACTAAGAGCGAATCCTCATCATTTCGAGCGATTTAGGGCAGCGTATGACCATCCCCGTGAGTTCCATGCTTACCAAGCGATCAAAGCTGACCCGGAAGAATTCGCCGTACTCCAGAAACTAGGTTTTCAAGTAGGCTAATGACAAAAAAGCCTTACAGTAAACTTTCGATCACATGAGGATAATGCGCATACTCCAGGGCATGCACTTTCGAGGCTACCTCCTCCGGCGTATCCGAAGGTAATACCGGACAAGAAGCCTGGAAGATGATAGCGCCCTCATCATAATGCTCATTAATATAATGTATAGTAATACCCGACTCCCGCTCACCAGCCTTCACGACCGCCTCATGCACATGCATGCCATACATCCCCTTGCCGCCATATTTAGGGAGTAACGCGGGATGGATGTTCACGATCTTACCGGGAAAAGCCTGAAGAATCACGTCTGAGATCTTATTCATAAAACCGGCCAACACGATAAGGCAGACATCATATTCCGCCAACTTTTCCAAGATCGGCACACCAGCAATAAATTCCTCCCGTGAAAACACGAAAGAAGGCACTCCCAACTTGTTTACCCGCCCATGCACGCCAACATTACGATTATTTGATAAAACAACCGCAACATTAACGTTTTCACTGTTAGCAAAATATCGGGCGATGTTCTCGGCATTCGTACCAGATCCGGAAGCAAAAATCGCTATGTTTTTCATATTTTTAGATGTTTAAATGCACAAGAAAAGAAAAAATGTGCAGTTTTCCGCATTTTTAGCTTATTAAATTTGCTTTGTAACATAAAAAATTCTTTTCTTTGCACTGCAAATTTAAAAAGTATATTCGTATTTATTAATCTAAATTGAAAAAGTTATGTCTGAAGTTGCTGAAAGAGTAAAAGCTATCATCGTTGACAAGTTAAGTGTTGAAGAAACAGAAGTTACAAACGAAGCAAGCTTTACTAACGATTTAGGAGCAGACTCTCTTGACACTGTAGAATTGATTATGGAATTCGAAAAAGAATTCGGTATCTCAATTCCTGACGATCAAGCAGAAAAGATTACAACTGTAGGTGACGCTATCGCTTACATCGAGGCTAACGCGAAGTAATCAATCCTTTTAACTAAAGGTATGGAATTAAAAAGAGTTGTAGTAACAGGTCTTGGAGCTATTACTCCTCTTGGTAATACCCTCCCCGAAACATGGGAAGGTATTATCAATGGAAAAAGTGGCGCTGGACCTATTACTCAGTTTGATGCATCCAAATTCAAGACACAATTTGCATGCGAAGTTAAAGGCTTCGATCCGTTGAAAGTTATGGATCGTAAGGAGGCCCGCAAGTGTGATCGTTATAGCTTATTTGCGATCGACGCGGCGAAACAAGCGATCGAGGACGCGGCAATGGACTTGGATAACGAAGATAAGAACCGTATCGGCGTTATTTTCGCTTCAGGTATCGGTGGTATCAAGACATTTGACGAGGAAGTATTGAGTTATGCGAAGATCAAGGATACGATCGGTCCGAAGTTTAACCCGTTCTTCATCCCGAAAATGATCTCGGATATCGCGGCTGGACATATTTCCATGCTTTATGGATTCCACGGCCCGAACTTTGCGACCGTCTCAGCTTGTGCATCTTCTACAAACGCTATCAGTGACGCATTCAATTATATCCGTTTAGGCAAGGCTAACGTCATCATCACCGGTGGAGCGGAAGCTGCTGTTTCTGAATCGGGTGTAGGTGGATTCAACTCCATGAACGCGTTATCGACACGTAACGATTCTCCCGAGACCGCATCTCGCCCGTTCAGCGCTAGCCGTGACGGATTCGTGATGGGTGAAGGTGGAGCTTGCTTGGTATTGGAAGAAATGGAGCACGCATTGGCTCGTGGCGCTAAAATATATTGCGAGATCGCAGGAACCGGAATGTCTGCCGATGCTTATCACTTGACCGCTTCTCATCCGGATGGTTTAGGAGCGAAGCTGGTTATGCGCAACGCATTGGAAGACGCGGGAATGACTCCGGAAGATATTGATTACATCAATGTTCATGGAACATCGACTCCCGTAGGCGATATCTCAGAGGTTAAGGCGATCAAAGATGTGTTCGGAGAACATGCTTATCAACTGAATATCAGTTCCACAAAGTCAATGACCGGTCACTTGCTTGGTGCTGCCGGAGCGGTAGAGGCGATCCTGTGTATTATGGCTATAAACGATGGTATTATCCCGCCGACCATTAACCATGCGGAAGGCGATGATGATCCTGAAATAGATTATAAACTGAATTTCACATTCAATAAGGCTCAAAAGAGAGAAGTGAAAGCCGCTTTATCGAATACGTTTGGTTTCGGTGGACACAACGCTTGCGCCATTGTTAAAAAATTCGTGAAATAACGTGTTTAGAAAGCTATACAAACAGCTACATAAAAGAATAAGGCTCCTGCATAATAAAGGTAGGGAGCCTTATTTGTCTTTATCAAAGATTCTAGGTTTTTATCCGGATAATCTCCAGATTTACGAGCAGGCCTTGTTGCATAAATCATCATCGGTAGAGACGGGTGATGGTAAATGGCTTAACAATGAGCGTCTTGAATTTTTAGGAGATGGCATTTTGGATGCGGCGGTCGCCGATATTGTCTATAAGCGCTACCCGAATAAGCGGGAAGGCTTTTTGACAAACACACGCTCCAAGATCGTACAACGGGAAACGATGAATAAGGTCGCCGTACAACTCGGCCTCGATCAAATGGTAGTCTATTCAACCAAGATAAACTCTCATAACAATCATATGTATGGTAATGCGCTCGAGGCTTTGATCGGCGCTATTTATCTGGATCAAGGTTATGACGTTTGTTATAAGTTTATCCGTGACGTGATGATAGAAAAGTATATCGATGTAGATACGCTCGTCCGGAAAGAGATAAATTTCAAGTCAAACTTGATTGAATGGAGCCAAAAGAACAAAATATCGATCTCGTTCGATCTAATAGAGTCTTTTACGGATCATGATGGAAATCCTGTATTCCAAAGCGCAATTAAATTGCTCGGCGAGCAAATTGGCATAGGTATCGGTTACTCCAAAAAAGAATCCCAGCAAGCGGCTTCTAAAATGGCGGTCAAAAGATTGCGGACAGACAAAGAACTCCAGCAACGTATCTCTGCCACAAAGAAAAAGAAGACTGGTGAACTAACCGATGAAAAAGAGTTTTCTGACCTCCCAGAGGAAGAAACTGTATGATAAATAGCAGAACTTGGGTATATCGTTTGATATACCCAAGTTCTTAGTTATATAAGAATAAGCTCATATAAAGTTGTATGTATGAAAAAACAGTACAGTAAATTTCTCCGAATATTAATAACCGGCATATTATATATCGGCTATTTCTCGATTTCAAGTTCGTTGGCGCAGATCAGCGAAGGAGGACTCCCCCCCAGCTTTCAATTCGCAGGTTCACTTCGAAGTGAAAAGCTAGCAGAACAAGTTCCTGTGAATTTCAGTGTGGAAGACCTCAAGACGGTCGATGCGTGGAGGGTCAGCCAAGGCGCTCCGTTGCGTGTAGCCAAGTCGATCCCAACCAGCTTCGACATCGCCGATAGCGGCGATTGGATTTCACTACCCGACGGTAGCCAAATATGGCAACTTCACCTTCAAGCGAAAGGAGCGATCGCCTTGATCCTGTATTACTCCGATTTTTATATACCCAAAGGTGCCCGGTTATACCTGTATAACGCAGCGAAAACCCAAGTATTGGGTGCCTATACGCATCGTACGCATCCTGAAAACGGACCGTTCGCAACCCAAGCCGTAGCAGGCGATGAGGTGATCCTCGAATATGTACCTGCACCATCCGGCGAGACACCTCGACTACGCATCCGGGAGGTCGGTTACGGGTATAATCATCTTGAAGCGATCATGCCAGAAGTACAGGAAGCGCCGGGAGCTGGCTTTTCAGAAGCTTGCGAAGTGAATATCAATTGCGAGGAGGGAGCCGATTGGCAGGAGCAAAAGAAGGGGGTGATACAAATGATTCAATACATCCGTAATAAAGAGGGAGAAGGAGGAAGCTATATTTGTACGGCTTCTCTGGTAAATAATACGGCCCGTGACAAAAAGCCTTATGTATTATCCGCCTTCCATTGTTCGCAAGATATACTGGGCGAACAGACGGTTACTCCCGAGGAATTAGCGGTCTGGTTGTTTTATTTCCACCAAGAACATGTGGGCTGCGATAATGAGTCACCCATTTATCCGATAAAAACCATGGTAGGATGTACACGGAAAGCCTCTACCCCTGTCGAAAACGGTTCCGACGGACTGTTGCTGTTGCTTAACGACGAGATCCCCGACGATTATAATGTATTCTTTAACGGATGGGATCGTTCAAATATGCTTTCACTCTCGGGCGTAGGCATCCATCATCCTTCCGGCGATTATATGAAAATCTCCACCTATGGAAATTATCCGACAGAATCGATTACATGGCGTAATAGTGATGTTGGGAAAACCGGGGCCACGAACGCTCATTGGAACGCGACTTTCGATGCCACGCTAAACGGACACGGGGTGACCGAGGGAGGATCTTCCGGCTCGCCTTTATTTAATAGCAAAGGCTTGATTATAGGTACGCTGAGCGGTGGAAGCTCCAGTTGCGAACTGCCCGAAGGATTGAATTTATACGGTAAATTGTATTATCACTGGAATAAATACAGTGATAATGATACAGCCCGGATGGATGTCTGGCTAGATCCACTCGGAACGGGCGTCACCTCGTTGCAGGGAATGACGCAGGATGGGAAAACGATCGGAAACGAGTATGAAGGTCCGACTGATTTGAAATACAAACAGATCTCCACGGGTGAGATTCAACTGACATGGAATGCCCCAGTCCTCGAAAAAATAGCTGGTTGGGGATCACAAGATCGTTATCAACAGTTCGGTCTCGGAGGAGATCCATTCTATTTCGCTCAGAAATGGGATACGAAAGATCTACAACCGGTGCATAAAAAAACGATCCGGAAGGTTAATTTCTATCCACTGGAAGGGGTCACTTATGGAGTCTATATCAAACAGGGAAACCGGGAGTATGAAGAGAGTTTCACTCAACTGAAATCAGGTAAAATAAATTCGGTCACACTTAAAACACCATTCGTAATCGACGCGAAGCAGGATTTACTGGTAGCCATTCATGTGATAAGCTATGCCAATAACACATATCCGGCATGCTCCGATAAAGGCCCCGCAGTCGACGGAAAAGGGAATTTATATTCTTTGGACGGAAAAAAATGGGAAACATTCTCAGATGATGAGCTAGATGCCAATGTTGTGTTATCGATCGTAATAAGCGCAGAAGAAGGTGAGCTCCCCTCGAGTTCCGTATTCTCCACGAGCACTTTCTCGGAGAAACCGCAACCCATGAGAACGGGCCGATTATCATTCCGGAAACTGGCTATCGCCTCTGATGCGCAAGAAGCAGAGTTGATCACGGCTTTTCCGGAGCTGACCGGTTATAAGGTATATCAAGATACCCGAGAACTGACGACATTACCTGTTTCTCAACGGAATTATACGGTGAAAAATCTGACAACAAGTACCCCTCTGCTCCAAGTAACGGCACTTTATGGTACCGACGAGAGCGCCCCGGCTACGGTAATTCCGGAAACGAGCGTAGGTAACGAACTGAAGCCAACAGACGAAGAAGTAGATATTCAACCACGTATCTTCTCGAATGAAGTACAGATCCAGAATTATCAACAACTGAAATCGCTTGAGATCTACAGGGCCGATGGAAAGTTGATACGTAGCGTCCCGCAACCGGGAAGCAGTCTCAGCACGGGTGATTTTGCCACTGGAATGTATATCTTCCGCTTGACTACCGAAAAGGGAAGCCAAACCGTTCAAGGTATTAAAAAATAAACGGCCGCCTACTAGTATAAAGTAAAAAAGGTTGTGCGTTCTCTGACACACAACCTTTTTTATCTTATTTCCCGAATGTTACCCCCATCCGTTTTCCTTGTACGATCAAATCATGATCCGGTGTCACTAATTTTAGTTTTCCCGCTACTTCTAACAAGGGAATGGATTCTACCCTATCTCCTTTCATACAAACCATACGTCCGAATTCACCATTAGCGATCAGTTCCGTGGCATGGCCTCCCAAACGAGTCGCAAGGTTACGGTCGAACGGAGAGGGGTTTCCACCCCGTTGGGTGTATCCCAATACGGTATCCCGGGTCTCGATACCCGTTCCCGCCTCGATAGCCCGGGTAATATAATCAGAAGGACGCTTTTTATCCGGAGTCTCGATACCCTCGGCTACTACAACGATGGAATAAGGTTTGCCCCTGCGAGCCCGATCCAAGATCGCCTCGTTCACCTTATCGATATCGTATCCCAATTCTGGAAGTAAGATCACGTCGGCACCTCCAGCCATCCCGGCATACAAGGCGATCCATCCGGCATGATGGCCCATCACCTCCACGACCATCACCCGCTTATGTGAACTAGCCGTAGAATGAAGACGGTCTATAGATTCCGTGGCGATATTCACGGCGGTATTAAAACCGAACGTAATATCCGTACCCCATATGTCATTATCGATTGTCTTGGGAACGCCTATCACGTTCAATCCGATCTGAGATAACAGATTGGCCGTCTTCTGCGTACCGTTTCCTCCGATACAAACCAAGCAGTCCAGCCCCAGCTCCTCATAATTTTTCTTAATGATCTCCGGCTTTTCCGAATCTCCCGAGGCCAAGAGCTTACGGAAAGGCTTCTCTCTGGACGTTCCTAAAATGGTTCCCCCTAAATTTAATATGCCGGATAAGCTCCGTTCATCGAAAACTTGGACGTCTTTATTCAAAAGACCTATAAAACCGCTATGAATACCTATCACTTCCATGCCGTAATGCATGATAGCGGTCTTGCCAACACCACGGATCGTAGCGTTGATACCGGGGCAATCGCCACCCGATGAGAGAATCCCTATTTTCATCGTAACGTTAATTTAGTACCTAGCAAAGATATAAATAAAAAGAGAATGCCTACATTTGCACTCGAACAAATAAAAAGAGCATGGATATTTTAACACAGACGATTTCGCTCCTTTTCCGCCATCGACAAACGGAGATCGGACGATTTGGGCAGGATATAGACCATATCCAGCACAAACAGCTGCATGCTCTGCTTTCGACGGCACGCAAGACGGAATGGGGACTCAAATATGATTATAAAAGCATTCGCTCTTATTCTGACTTCTGCCAACGCCTTCCCTTACAGACTTATGACGAGATAAAGCCGTATGTCACCCGAATGATAAACGGAGAAAGGAATATTCTCTGGCCTTCGGTGGTGCGGTGGTACGCTAAGAGTAGCGGGACCACGAACGACAAAAGTAAATTCCTGCCCGTCACCCCCGAGATATTAAAGGGTTGCCACTATAAAGGCGGCTTTGATTGCGTAGCCATCTATCTGCGGAACAACCCAGAAAGCCGTTTCTTCTCCAAGAAAGGCTTGATATTAGGCGGTAGCCATAGCCCTTCCCCGCTAAACTCCGAGGCTCATCAAGGCGACTTATCCGCCGTATTACTTCAAAATCTCAATCCGCTCGTCAATTTAATACGCGTCCCCAAGAAACCCATTATCCTAATGGATGAATGGGAAAGCAAGATCAAGGCGATCGTGGAGAACACTTGGAATAAGGATGTAAACAGCCTATCCGGTGTTCCTTCTTGGATGTTGGTATTGATCAAGGCCGTATTGAAAAAAACGGGTAGGGAATATCTTACGGACGTATGGCCTAATCTGGAGGTCTTCTTCCATGGGGGAATCAGTTTCGAGCCTTACCGGGAGCAATATAAAACCTTGATTCCATCGAATAAGATGCATTATATGGAGACCTATAACGCATCCGAGGGCTTCTTTGGGCTGCAGGACGATCCTACGGACTCCAGTTTGCTTATGATGCCGGATTACGGTATTTTCTATGAGTTCATCCCGATGAACGAGGTGGGTAGCGCCCATCCGACCGTGTTACCGCTGGAATCGGTAGAGACCGGGAAAAACTACGCGATGGTAATCACGACCTCGGGAGGATTATGGCGCTATCAGATCGGGGATACGGTACGTTTCACCTCGTTATTCCCTCATAAATTCGTTATCTCCGGACGTACCAAGCACTTTATCAACGCCTTCGGCGAGGAGCTAATGGTGGATAACGCCGATAAGGCGATCGCCATGACTTGCCTACGAACCGGGGCGAAAGTAAAAGAATATACCGCCGCCCCACTCTTTATGCTGGATAAGGCAAAAGGACGGCACCAATGGTTTATCGAGTTTGACAAGAAACCGGAATCTCTCGATGAATTCGCCACTTTATTAGATCAGAACTTACAAAAGCTGAACTCGGACTATGAGGCGAAGCGGTATAAAGAGATCTCCCTTCAACCGCTGGAAATCGTTATCGCCCACGACGGTGCTTTCTATGAATGGCTCAAGCAGAAAGGCAAATTAGGCGGGCAGCACAAGATCCCACGCCTCAGCAACGACCGCACGCATATAGAGGAGCTTTTGCGCATTAACCAGTCTCTATAAGCCGGTATGCGCTTTATTCATAAGACGCATTAAAATTGATAAGTCAGATAGAATCCCGCCATATTCGAACTGAATACCGGAGCGGCCACGATCGGGCAGTTCTTCACATTTCGATTGATCCGCCGGGCGATAGCGTTACGAATCGGGAAATAGATCAGATACGATAACTCTACCGACAAGATCCCGAAACCTGCGCCGGCTACTACATCCGCCACCCAATGCCTGTTATTGTATAAGCGGGAACCCGCCACGAACGCCGCTATCGCATAACCCGAGTAAGCGAGTATAGGTGAGCTATCCTTAAATTCCTTATAAGCCATATGCGCCCCTAAGAAAGCATTCGAGGTATGTCCGGAAGGAAACGAATAAGGCGCCCCGTCCGGGCGAGGCTCGTTTACCCAGTTCTTCAGCCCATGCACCATCAATCCGTTCATCCCTTCCGCTAAAGCGACCAAGCAAAGTTGGTCCACCCAGTTATGCTTCTCTGTTCCCATAAGGTCGCAGACAAATACCCAACCCAGCATTCCCCACTCCAAGTAATTGTCGATATGGATTTGCTTCACGGAATCTTTCCGGGAAAACAGGTGAAAGTCATTCATCCCGTCGATCGCCGTGCCTACGGCTCCCACCGTTATCAATGAGGCCGGAAGAATCAAGCTTTTCGGGTTAAACTTATAGGCGACGACAGGCATTCTCTCCTTGACAGGGGCTTGAGAACGTACGTTTAACGTATCGAGATCACCAACGCCGGCGAACGCAATGTTTACGAAGCCTATCAAAAGGCTTGCCAAGACGATTAATTTCCTATATATCATATCCGTTATTTTCCTCTAAGACATCCCTCTCCCGGATAAACCCTTCATCAAAATAGTTGTTCTCTATTTTCGAATGGATCACCCGCTGGAAATAGAAACGATGGTTATTCCAATGGAAGGCTGGGTATTCCTTATTTTGTTTGACAATATTATTCGTGAAGACCAACCCGTCCACGGACTTGGCGTATACCAATGGCCTATCGAACGTAATAAACTCGTTCGCGTCGATCACGATATCACTATGGAAATATTTCCTTTGCGACGCTAAATCCGGGATTTCGGGATAAATAGAGATAATAGCGTTCGTAAATTGGAACATATTCGTCAAGGAGTTGATGAACTTATTCTTACGGATCAACACGTTCCGGCAAGCGCCGGTCTCGAACCAGCCGTTGCAATCACCGCACAGCAGGATCGCCGTCCCCGAGGTATGATCGAAAACATTATTCTCTACGACCGTTTGCCGAGGCGTGCTGAACAAGGAACCACGGGCACGGTTATTCCGGATCACGTTATCCGAGAATAGGACCGTCGGCGTCCACTCCAGATTCTCTATGCCGAAGCCGCTCCCCTCATGGATCGAAGGATTCACCGTATTCTCAAACCGGATCTCGAACTCCTTCGCCCCTCGGTAATCCGGTTGATCAACTGCCTTGATAGCGGTAATCCGGTTTCTCGCCCCTATCAATTCCATGGTGCTCGAATGGATGAACTGCACGGAATCCCCTACCCTTCCCCATTCGAAACCATACGATTGCGGGTGCATATACCGGCCTACCAAGGTAGAGTCATTCACTCGTCTCACCACTTTCAGGTAAGTTCCATGCACATTGATAGCGTCGTCCATCATCCCTTCGTACAAGCCATTCTTGGAGATGATCGCTCCCTTGCAGGCCGAGAAATGGGTAGCGTCCGCCTGTGTCGTGAAATACCGCGGATCGTCCGCCCCTTTCAAGCAAACGGAGAAACCATCCAGCGTGATATTCTCGCTCACTTGCGCCAAGAGGCCCATTCCCTCGGCATAATGAACCTTGATATTCTCCAGAGTCGTATTCACGTCATGATACAGGAAGACACCGGGAGCCGGACGTTCCCAAGAACGCATGGCGATCACCGTACCGGGCACCAAACGGCTGTCTTTCCAACGGGGAGACTTTATCAGCCTTGGAGAAACCTCGATCAAGCCCCGCACGCCTACCGGGATATCGCTTGTATTATACACCAAATGACGTGTATCTCCCTCGAAGGCGATACCGGAACCGGGAGTCAACTCCCAGCCTTCTCCCTTCGCTACAAACACGCTATCCCGTATCTCATAGCGTACCCATGGAGCCACCTCGAAGGTGATCCCGCCTTTCAGCGTATCGTTCTCCACCACTTTTACCTGTGAAATCTGAGGATGCTTGAAGTCTATACTGAAATTCTTCAAGACACAATTCCTCGAATCCAGCAAAGAGACCGGCAACATCCTGCCGTGGAAGATTAACTCCGAGCCTTGCCCGTCGAACACCATATTCTTCATCCCCTCGAAAGGCAAACCTACTTTCTTCGGATTCATTTGATCATGATTCGAGATGAAATAGACACGCTCCGCCGCGCTATCGGGATAAAACTCATAGCGGCCCTTAGGCAAGGTCACCACAATTGTCTGGTTTTCCTCGCATTTCTCCCGTATCTGCTCCAATGCCCTCGCCATAGCGGGCGCATTATCCACATTCTCGACCGGGGATAAACCATAAGCCGACAAATCATACCTCCGTTCCGTAGAACAAGCGCTTCCAAACAGGGAATAAAGCAGGACAACTGCCCCCCATAGATACCATTTCATAGAAAATCAATTAAATATATCCGCGAAGGTATGTATTTTACAGGGTAAGCGCACTAAAAACAGACAATAACTTTCCGTCTCATGAATCCTATCACGAATCTCCTATAATAGCAGCCTGAGTTTTCTCCTAATAAAACAAAAGTTTCCTCAGTAAGAAACTTTTGTTTCCCTATATAGAAACGAAAGTTTTTCCTTGAAGAAACTAAAGTTTTCCGTATAAGAAATTTAGAAAAACTGCAATAGGCTGATAATCAATTAAAGTACAAAAAGAAACAGCTACCCTTTCCATTCTCGGATTCTACCGAGATATGGCCGCCATGCAAGGTGATTATTTGCTTACAGATGCTTAAACCGATACCCGAGCCGGAGGGCTTGGTGGTAAAGAAAGGTACAAAAACCCGGTCGATAACCTCGGGTAAGACACCGATACCGTTGTCTCGCACGGTAAAGACGAGTTCGTTTCCCTCCCGCTGAGCCGCCACGATAATCTCGGGGTTTGGCTTTTCCGCACAAGCCTCACAAGCATTCTTCAGTAAGTTCAAGAAGACCTGCTCCATCTGCGCCCGATCCGCGAACCATTCCAGAGGCTCGTCCGGCAAGCGGAAACGGATAGAAGGCTCAGGGCACAAACGCCTTAAATCCGAAAAGAAATCTTTCACTAAGATACGGGTCTTTACCGGAGAGGCGATCCGGGTCAATCTCCGGTAATTCTCAACGAAATCCAGCAACCCTTTACTCCGGCGATGGATGACATTCACCCCATGCTGGATATACGAACGATTCCGGACATCATCCGGATCTGCTTTACAACGTTTACTCAAGGTCTCGGACAACGAGATAACGGGTGTGATGGAGTTCATGATCTCGTGCGTCAAGACACGGATCAATTTCTGCCAAGCCTCCATCTCATTCCGCTCCAAGGTAGAATGGATGTTCTTCAAGCTGACGATCCAACGCTCGCAACCTCGCAAGTCGATACGAGTGGCATCGATCGCCCAATCTTGCGGAACGGATGGTTTTCCGTAACGCACCACCGTCTTCCCCGCCTTGATAGCCTCCAAGAACTCATTGGGTAACCGACACCTCGTATCCAGCAACGCGTCGGCGGCCCGGTTCTTCCATTCAATAGCCCCTTCCCTGTCAGTAACGAGTACGGCAGTGTCCACCTTATTCAACAGACTCTCAAAATACTGCCGCCTTACCTCCTCGTCCATCAATCGGCCACGCAAAGATCGCAGGGCCTCGGACAAATCGTCCGCCAACTCCCGCATCACCTTATCCTCGTAAGGTGAACGAACGATCTGGATCAAGTCTTGCTGCCGCAAGCAATCCACCACATAACGCCAATACTTCACCTGCCGCATCTGTATGAAATAAAGATGAATCGAGAAATACAAGATCGCGATCCCGCAAAAAGTAGGACAAAAAATAATCTCCTCATGCACGCAATAGAACAGGAGTCCCGTAGACAATACGATGCCTAGGATGTGCGAGATGACCGTGAACGCATACGATCTCATAAGCCGAACTTCTCTATTTTGCGATACAAGGAAAAACGGGTGATACCCAATAGCTCGGCGGCATAGCTCATATTACCGTTGCTTTGCCGCAAGGCTCGCTCAATGATTTTCCGCTCGGCTTGTTCCAGATTCAAATCAGGGTCCAGCTCCTTCTTCCGCTCGTAAGAGGCTGTATAGAGAGGGAAATCATCCGGTCTCAGCACCGTACCCTCGTTCAAGATCACGGCTCGCTCCAAAACATGCTGCAACTCCCGGACATTACCGGGCCAAGGGTATTTCATCAGCTTACTCCCCGTCTCCCGGCTCAACCCTTTGATCGTTTTCTTGTATTTCCGGCTATACAGCCTCTGGAAATGATCGGCCAGCATCAAGATATCCTCTCCCCGCTCACGCAGCGGTGGTATGGCTATCTCTATGGTATTGATCCGATAGAGCAAGTCTTGCCGGAAACTCCCCTCGCTCACCAGCTGACGCAGATTGGCGTTGGTGGCGCAGATCAAACGGACATCGATCGAGATCGGTTCCACCGCTCCCAAACGGGTGATATGACGTTTCTCTATAGCTGTCAGCAATTTAGATTGCATCGGCAAAGATAGATTCCCGATCTCGTCCAGAAAGAGCGTACCGCCGGAAGCCATCTCCATACGTCCCGGCTTGGATCTTCGGGCATCCGTGAAGGCACCTTTCTCATAGCCGAACAACTCACTCTCAAATAATTGTTCCGGGATGCTTCCCAAATCGATCGTCACGAAAGCATCGTCACGCCGGGGCGAGTAATGCCTCAACAAACGAGCCACCAAATCCTTTCCCGTACCGCTCTCGCCGGTAATCAATATATTCGCGTCGGTCTCCACAAGTTTGTAGATCGTGTCTTTTACCTTCAGCATAGCCGGCGACTCACCTATCAATTCCGGCAATGTGTCGTCCTCCTTCATGGCTTTCATTTGCTCTCGCAAACGTCCTACCTCCTTACGGGAATGGCTCAATCGAATGCCCGACGAGAGGGTAGCCAGTAACTTCTCCGTTTCCCACGGCTTGGAGATGAAATCGGTAGCTCCTACCTTAATGGCCTTGACCGCCTTCTCTATATCCGAATAGGCCGTCATGAAGATCACGACCGCTTGCGGATCGATCTCCAAGATTTGTCCCAAATACTCAAAACCCTCCTGCCCGCTCACGGCATCCCGATGGAAATTCATATCCAGCAAGACCACGTCCGGTTGAAACGTCCGCATGAAATACTCGATGCGTGCCGGTTGTGTCGTTACCTTCACCTTTTGCATGTACGGCTCCAACAGTAAGTTCAATGCGAACAACACATCCTTATTATCGTCGATGATCAATATTTTCCCCTTTTCTTCCATACGGACAAAGATAAAGGGAATAAAGACAGCTTGTACGTGCATTATCGCACAAAAAATGTACGCTATCGCACTACATGAAGAAATACAGATTTTTCTATGATTCTATTTTCTAATACGTTACATTTATGGCATAATATTTGAGTCGGATTCAGCGAAATTGAGTCATCAGCGATATCATCAAAAAACGGAATTGCCATGTTAATACATTACTGTGTCATTGCCTTCAAAAACATCTGGAAGTATAAAGTCAGCGCCTCCATCAGTATCCTAGGGCTGGCTTTCGCCCTCGTCTGTTTCGTGCCCATACTCTATTGGATGGATCATGAGACCACTTACGATTCTTTCTACAAGGATTCCGAATCCATCTACCGTGTCTATAGCGCCGAGAAACAATCCGGTAAAGTGAACAAAGGAGCCTCGAAAGGTATCGAGAATAGCTTACGAGAGCAAGTCCCAGCTATCGAAGCCTCCACCACGCTTATGCTTTCAACCGAAAACTGCCGTACCCAAGCGACTCCTTATATCCAAATGAATATGCTTTATACGGACAGCACGTTCCTAGAGGTATTCCCGCAAACTTTTGTTTGTGGAGAAATGAATCATCCGCTACAAATCGTAAACAACATGATCTTGAGCGAACGTACGGCGGTCCGTCTATTTGGCGACGCGGAAAAGGCGATCGGGCAACCGATACACACCTTGATGAGAGCCTCCTTACCTCCCTACATCGTCACGGCTGTGGTGAAAGACCCATCACCCCATACCAATCTACCGTTCGACGCGATCATCAACCATAACATGATACAGCATTTCTCCCAGTTACCTCCAGAGGCACAATGGAGCTTCTTCGTGATGGACTTATACGTGAAACTCCATCCAAGCTCAGACCCAAAAGCCTTCGCCAATCAACTAAAAGAGCTACCTGAACGTATCGGGGTGAACAAGGAGATCGAGTTGCGAACACTCCCCATCCGTGAGATCCGGCATCATCTGAATGAAGATACACCCTTCACCTTAAATTTCATCGGCTTGTTTGTCGTATCTGGTGCCCTATTATTGTTTGCCGCCCTCTTCAATTTCTTGAATTCCTATATGGATCTCTTTCGGCAACGTGTGCGGGAATGGCGTTTACGGACGGTCAACGGCGCAACGAGAAAGCAATTGATCGAACAAATGTCTGTCGAGCTAGGCTGTTTCGTACTTGCATCCTTGTTGGTAGCCTTGATCTTCATAGTCCAAGTCAAGCCGCTTTTCGCCCGATGGCTGGAGATTGATTTGGAGATGGGCCGGTTCCTGTTTCTTTTCGCAGGGGTAGGTATAGGTACATTCCTCATCCTCCAATGTGCAGGATTAGTATTCTTCGGGCAGTTCAGCCATACGGCAACCACCTCGCTCGTTCCCAAAGAGACAGTCAAACCCCTTTTGTTACGCCGCATGGCCGTGACCTTACAATTGATGATCAGTATCCTGTTCATCGTAGCATCGCTGGTTGTCATGGAGCAAATGCGATTCGTAAATCAAAAAGATTTAGGTTTCGACCCAAAAGGCCTTATCCAACTATCCGGCTTCGTAGACGTATCCGGGAAAATAGAATCCACGTTGATGCAAGAGTTAAGTGCCCTGCCGCAAGTCAAAAGTTTCACCGACACGAACTTTAAGCCTCAACATCATGTCGATCCCATGGCGATCTTCACGAATGTGGAATGGGAGGGAAAACCGCTGGACACAAAGGTGGACTTCCACCTCTATGGAACCGATCACCGATTTGGTGAGACCTTCGACCTAAAGATGTTAATGGGCCGGTGGTGGACAGAAGGCAACGAACTTAGTGTCGTGCTCAACGAGTCGGCGGTTCGTGCCATGGGCTTACAAGCCCCAGTCGGCAGCATCATCCGTATGCCGTGGTGGTCAGATTTCAGCGTGATCAAAGAATACGAGATCGTCGGTGTCGTCAACGATTTCCATGCGCTATCTTTCCGGGAAAGTATTCATCCGATGCTATTCATTCCTTCGGGTGGACTGGTGAATAATCTGTATATCCGGGTCATACCGGGCGAGGAAGGAAACATCGCCCACCATATCACGGAGCTACTGCCCAAGATAGACCCGACATTAGCGGATACCCGGATCACCCCGATCGGAACGCTTTACGATCAACTGAACCAATCCGAGATCGTCGGGCTGAAAATATTCTCGTTCCTCGCTTTCGCCTGTTTGCTAATCTCCTTGTTCGGCATCTACGCCGTCGCTACAGCCTCCACGAAACGGCGGCGTAAAGAGATCGCTATCCGGAAAGTAGTAGGCTCGAAAGCCTCCGAGATCATTTTCTTGTTCTTCAAGGAATACATGCGATTAATTGTCATCGCCGGAATCATCGCTTTCCCGATCAGCTATCTCGTCATGAACTACTGGTTGCAAGGCTACGCCTATCGCATCCAAATCCAGATCTGGTGGTTGGTGGGAATATTCATCACCATTACCAGCATGGTTCTAGGTACGATACGTGAACAGGTATGTAAGGCAGCCAATGAGAATCCGTCGGAAGTCATCAAGAGTCAATGAATGCCTATGAAAACTACAGACTATTCACGATCAGCTTGATAATACCAAGGATTTTATGTAAGTTCGCGATTCCTAAATATATAATAGAATATGGAACATCCATTGAATATTTACAACACGCTTACGAGAAAGAAGGAGCAATTCATACCCCTGCACGAGCCGCATGTAGGTATGTACGTATGTGGCCCCACGGTTTATGGTGACGCCCACTTGGGACACGCACGTCCGGCGATCACGTTCGACTTGCTATTCCGTTACCTTACCCACCTAGGATATAAAGTGCGTTATGTACGTAATATAACGGATGTAGGGCATCTGGAGCACGACGCCGATGATGGGGAGGATAAGATCGCCAAGAAGGCACGGCTAGAACAGTTGGAGCCGATGGAAGTGGTTCAATATTACCTCAATCGTTATCATCAAGCGATGGATGCGCTGAACGTACTTCCTCCCAGCATCGAGCCGCACGCTTCCGGACATATTATCGAACAAATCGAGTTAGTCAAGAAGATTCTGGATAACGGCTACGCTTACGAAAGCCAAGGCTCCGTCTATTTCGACGTTGAGAAATATAATAAAGATCATAAATACGGCATCCTCTCGGGTCGCAATATCGAGGATATGTTGAATACGACCCGTGCGTTGGACGGGCAGGACGAGAAGCATAACGCCATCGACTTCGCCCTTTGGAAATGCGCCCAGCCGGAGCATATCATGCGTTGGCCGTCTCCGTGGAGCGACGGCTTCCCCGGTTGGCACTGCGAATGTACCGCTATGGGCAAGAAATACCTCGGGGAGCATTTCGACATCCACGGGGGTGGCATGGACTTGATCTTCCCGCACCATGAATGCGAGATCGCGCAAGCCGTGGCTTCCCAAGGGGATGACATGGTTCATTATTGGATGCACAACAATATGATCACCATCAACGGGCAGAAGATGGGTAAATCATTAGGTAATTTCATCACACTGGAGCAATTCTTCACGGGTGATCATCCCTCCTTGCAACAAGCGTATTCCGCCATGACCATCCGTTTCTTCATCCTGCAAGCGCATTACCGCAGCACGGTTGATTTCAGCAACGAGGCTTTACAGGCTGCCGAGAAGGGCTTGTCACGCTTGATGGAGGCATACGGACATTTGATGAAGTTGAAACCGTCCGCTACCTCTACCGTAGACACGAAAGGTCTTCGTGAGAAATGTTTCGAGGCCATGAATGACGATTTGAACTCACCGATCGTGATTTCTCATCTATTCGATGCCGCCCGTGCGATCAATTCGATAAAAGACGGTAAGGCTACCATAACCGAGGAGGACCTGAAAGAATTACAAGAGGTATTCCACTTGTTCTTGTTCGACATCCTAGGTATGAAAGACGAGGCTTCCGCCAGTGGTAACAGCTATGAGACTTTTGGCAAGGCCGTAGACTTATTATTATCCATCCGCCAGCAAGCCAAGGCGAATAAAGACTGGGCTACCTCCGACAAGATCCGTAACGAATTAATCGCGATGGGATTCGAGATAAAGGATACCAAGGATGGTGCGGAATGGAAACTAAGCAAATAATCCACCAAGCGAATAGTAAGAGGTTATGACAATCCATGAATTTCTTCAAGGCGATAAATTCGCCTTGCTTGCGGGCGTTGAATTATTAGAAACGGGCAACGGTTACGCCAAGGCGCGTATGCTCATCAAGCCCGAACATTTAAATGGTGGAGGCGTATGTCAAGGTGGGGCGATCTTCACGTTGGCGGATCTGGCTTTCGCCGCGGCGACTAATAGCCACGCACGCCTGACATTATCCATTACCTCAAACATCAATTTCTTTAAGGCGGAGAGTAAGGGATATTTATATGCGGAAGCGAAAGAAGCGTTCAGCCATAAGAGACTGGCGAATTGCGAAGTCCGTATCACCAATGAAGCCGGAGAATTAATCGCGACTTTTAATGGTACAGGTTACCGCAAAGACACGGAATTACCCTTCACTCCGTTGGTTTAAAAAAGAAATTCTATAAAAAGCGAAAGCCTTTGGGGTTTGTTCCCAAAGGCTTTCGCTTTTTTATGCTTATACGCAACACATTATAAATCAATCTAAATAAACAATATGTCATAAACAAATTATTCACATGTCATAACCTCTGCCTTTATGAGCCCCCTTTATTATAAAACATCTTTTATATTTGTCTACATCAATGCTACACGATCATGATAACTACCCTATCAATATAAAAAGCTCTCGCCCCAGCTCCGTGATGAGCTGGGTGCGAGAAACACAAGCCTATCTAAAAAGCTTTCATTTCTTCTGCACCACGATACGGCAAGTAAGCGGGGCACGCAGGTTATAGGAGTCTTTATAATAGACCTCGGCCGCCCCGATCTTCAGTTTCGCCCGGATCTTTACCGGGATATGGTTCTCGTCATCACCGATCCAAACCTCCGCCGCTTCCTTGGCTTGGGAAAATGCCTCATCGTAGATATCGATATAGAAATGACGGGTACGGAATTTCGCCTCCTTATGCTCGACGATCTGTTGTCCCGTATAGCGGAAACGAGCGTTCACGAGCTCCCGGCCGATAGCGATCATGAAAGGGAACTCCGCACCATAACTCATCGTCCGCCAATCCAGCGAACGGAGATACATCGTAGCTCCCAGCATATCGAATACACGTCCTTTCGCCATTAGCATCGTGTCGATCTTCGTCTCCTTTAATGTATGGCGATGCGAGTGGATATCGATCCTACCGCTTCCTTGATACTCAAACTGGAGATTATCCACCAGATAGTAGTCTCCCTCGTTCGTGCGCTTCGAGCTGAACAAGAGCCGAGGCTCCTTTGAGTAATGGCAATCCATCGTATCACGCATCCTAAAGACTTTCTCGATCACTCCGGCAGAGCGGAACAACAGGTTATAATGCC
Organism: Parabacteroides sp. AF39-10AC; assembly: GCF_003635405.1. NCBI lineage: Bacteria > Pseudomonadati > Bacteroidota > Bacteroidia > Bacteroidales > Tannerellaceae > Parabacteroides > Parabacteroides sp. AF39-10AC. Next base: position 102,802 of record NZ_QTLP01000017.1, read on the forward strand.
ATGACGGCGCTCCTTGGTATTCCGATTCTTTCACGGAAAGGGTAGCCAATCCGGCCTTCGACATGATCAGCCCCCATTTGAAATAAAGATCGTAATCCACCCGTTCCCCATGGGATAACGGCAACGTTTGTGCCCGCAAAGACGTAAGACTCGCTACACACAAAAAGAAAACGCATATATACAGTTTAGAAGCGCAAGCCGCCCACACCGCTGTTCCTATTGGACGAAGACTGTGTTCCCTCATTTTTGTAATCTCTTTTCTTTTTCGTTAGCTCTTTCGGTTTATTCTTCGTGATATCGATCGGTTTCTGCCGTTTCATCGGTGTAGCCTTGATATTCCAAGTCTCCTCCACTTGCCAGTTCTGCATGATATTGAACATCTTCGGGCAATAGAAGACAAGCTCCGGCTGCCGTTTATCGGCGTAATTACCGGTATCCCAGACACCGTTATCATTCACGTCTAATACTAAACGGGCATAATATTTATCCGGTTTCAAGTCCATGAAAAGCACGCCGCCATCTTTTACCTTCACCTTACGGATCGGCTGGTCGCTGCTATTCAATAATTCCACGAAAGCGGTAGTATCCGATCCCTCGATATTGATATATAAATGCCCGTACTCATCTTCTTTCTTAATCTTGAATTCCCCGCTATACACATCGTTCCATTTACCATAGGCACTGAATATCGTGGCGGAATCTACTTCCAAACGGAATTCCTCGCCATATTTCCACGGGCGCTTGATGAAGAAATTCAAGGAATTCGTCGTATCCGGGAAGAAATCGAAGTCAACGGCTTCCCAAAGCGTATCCACTTTCTGATCCAGATAAAAATGATCTTTCGTTAACCCCGCTACCGGTTCGCTAAACGTAACAGCGACCGTATCATACAGGTTGATGGAACCGGAAGCGTTTACGTTCATTCCCAGAAACTCGATGGGTTCCGGCTCATCGTCTTTTTTCTTTTTCTTCTTCTCCACAGGACGGCGACGCACGGTAAATTGTACCGTATCGGTCTGCGGACGAAGTATATTCATGGAATCACTTTTCAGGTAATTCACCTCCACTTGTAGCGTATCTTGCTTCCAGATCAAAGAATCGGTCAACCAGTAATGCACGGCTTTTCCTTCCTCCGCTGTCTGCAAGAAATACCAATTGCTATCCGCCGGGGTGAAATTCAAAGGAACCGGTACCGGAATAGTATCCAAGGAGGTATTGAAACGCAAGGTTAGTATTTTCTCATCCGTACGCTCCGGCTTCAACATATATTGACGCTCTACTTTCTCCTTAAACAGGCGCAACTCGATATTGTCCGGCATAAAATGGGTATAACCGACTGTCATCACCGTATCGATCGTCAAGCTATCTTTCCAAATCGTATCTTGACGGGTCGTCAACTCGAACGCGGGGACGATCAAGGAATCGTAAAAAGCGATCTGCTGCCCGGGCTGACTGTACTTATAGGAGCGCATCACATCCTCCAAGGCATAGATCCGATAGGTCCCCGGGGCCATATTACGAATCGTAAACTCTCCCTTGTCGTTCGTACGGGAAGTACGGACAAATGGGATCGTCGTAAAGGCGGAATCCTCCAGATTCGTATGCACACCGATCGTAATACCCGGCATAGGCTCCAGATTCTCGGCGTTCAGCAAGACTCCGGACACCTCCATACTGTCGATGGATTCGCCGGTAGAGAACGCGAAGGAATAATTCTCCAATACATTCTTCTCATTATTATCGGAGATCGAATTGGTAAAGTCTATCGTATAGGTCGTATTCTCCTTCAACGTATCCATCAGCTCGATGACCGCCTTCCGGCCGTTCGCCCGGATAACGGGTTGCTCCATTTGGGGTGGAGTGATGATCACGTTCTCGGTAGGCTTATCGATCTGGATCAACTCATCAAAAATAATCTCCACCTTCTTTCCCTTATAGTTCATCTGGTTAGGCAACGGCGTACTGCTTACGAACTTAGGCGGGGCCTCATCATAAGGCCCCCCGTTCGGCGAGGCTATATTCGCGCACGAGTACAGCACGGCCAACAAAAGTACTCCTATAAAGAACCGTAAACTATTTCTTACGTATTTATCTTCCATTCAATCTTCATATTTCAATTGAGGGACAAAAATAGGGAAAAATCCCGTGAACGATAAGGATATATACGCTAATTAATCTATACAGGCCACCTAAATTAATTGAGTTATCATAAATTATCTTCACCTTATTGTCATTTTTCTCTCCTAAAGAATATCATCGCGGCTCATCCGGAAAAAAACATCAGCTTGTTTTCCCGAAAACACGTACATGTTTTTCGGAAAACACGTACGACTTTTCCAAAAAACATGTACGTGTTTTTTCGAGTCTGGTTATCAATCTCTTACAAAACGGTAATTCACATCGAGCTTATTGTAAAATAAAACACCCGAAATAAGGCAGATACCTAATTAAAAACAGTATCTTCGCGATAGATGGAAGTATAACCAAATAAATAGAGCAACTATGTCAGAAGTATCAGGTATCGAATTGGAGAAAGATGCGGCAGGGAACAACAGCTACGTTCGCATCGATTTAAAGAAATATGGGGATATGATCAATCCTATATTGCAACGATTGGGAGTAAACCTATCGGATAGTAACCTTGATGAATTTGAACGAGATTGGAACAAAGGATTGAGCATCGAGGAATTCAGACAATACGCAAAACAAGAACTAAGAAAACATTTCTATGAAAAAAACGCACAAAGAAAATAACACAAAAGTTATTATCCCTAAAGAAATAATCACTTATCTGATGGATTTAGCCGACACCTTATTTGAGAAAGATTATTATTCATACATTGAGTACGCAAACATACTTATCGATGATATCCTCGACTTCACCCACACTTTACCTCATGCGCCACATTATAACCTCTCCCATACAGCTGAAATGAGGTTCAACCGATACGGGAAAGATTTGCAATACGCCTTTTTCAAACGAAAAAGCAGTAAACATACCACATGGTATGTTTTTTTCAACCGGAAAGGTGATCGATATATTATACGTTATATCACCAATAATCATAAAGACGGCAAGTATATAAGAGCTCCTTTTACCGAGGAGGATTAACACTCCGTTTCAGCAGCCTAAACCCAATCCGGCAATACAAACACTTTCGCTTCTCGCAATATTCTCGTTTTAACTGGATGAGTGATTGCGTATCACCAGCGTTATGGACTTCGATACCGGATTGGATAAAAGCGGTTACGATATGATTGCGTTCCGGCGGGATACTCTCCAAGAGGCGGGTCGCACGCAGGCAATACTCAGGAAGTTTATTTCGACCGCCGTAAGCGAATAGCAGAGGGACTACCGTATTTATTAACAGGATATTCAAGGCATTCTCCCCGATCATTTTATCTTTTTGCACCGAGGCGTATTGGAAGTGATAATGATTCTTCCAATAATCCGAGGGTTGGATACGGAAATAATCCTTGATCTCTTTAGGAGAAGAAGCGGACAGGATCATCGAGAACAACGTATCGTACCGATGCCAGATAGCGGACAGTTGCGCCAACTTCACATGCGGGAAGTTGGTCGGACGGATGCGAAGGCTTTTGAACAAGGAGTCATCCAAAGGCTTGAGGCCGAACTTATGGCGGAGAAACTCATATTCCCGCCTCAGCAGACGGTAGTAATGGCAGGAGCCCTCTTCCGAGAGCATACCCGCTTGTCCGAAAAGCATCGCCTCTACTTGCGACTCGCTAGCCCTTTGCTTTTGGATATATCGCAGGGGGAGGCTTTTCGCCAACCACTCGAAAGCGTCGCTATTCACGCCAAAGCCGAAACTACGGGTCAATAGGATATAGAATACCTCGTTCCAATCCTCTTGGTACTGATCCAGCAGACGGTATATATCCTCTGTCTTTCGTTCCAGCCGCTCACTGAGCAAGGTATCCATCCATGAGGCCAGATGCACGGAGTCCACATCTTGAATCCGCTCAAGACAGGGGACGGGCACCTCTCTTGCCAATAACCAATCGATATTTTTCCGGGCAGGTTCCGGAACGGGTAATATCAATTGAGGAATAGGCTCACCGTTCATCCGGCAGATGGATGCGTCATTCACACCTGTTACATGCAAGATAACGGAGTCATATGCCTTATCCGAATCGTGATGATGCAGCAACCAATCGGAAGCTTTTTCGTGGATCTCCACGCTTCCGGCCCATACCGTGCCGTCAATCTTTATCTTGGCGTTGAAGAAGTCGGGACCGGCGTCGGTGTTTTGTATTCCGGGATCGATAACAGCGATAGGAAGCCCCTCGGTGGTAGCCAATGAAGTACTCGCGTAGAGTTTGTATTTCCAAACATAGTGTAATAAACGTTCCATATTCTTTCAGAGTTAAGATTTTGGATTCAAATGTAATTCATTTTCTGTATATTTGCGACATTAATTGAATTAAAGTATGAAAATTGCACTTATAGGTTACGGGAAAATGGGCAAAACGATCGAGCAGATCGCCATCCAAAGAGGACATCAAATTGTTTCCATCATAGATATCAATAACGCTGAGGATATATATTCAGAAGCGTTCAAGAGCGCCGACGCGGCGATTGAGTTTACTACCCCGGCTACCGCTTTCAATAACTATATGAAATGTTTCGAGGTAGGCGTGCCGGTCGTATCGGGTACTACCGGATGGCTGGACCGTATCGGCGAGATCAAGGAGAAATGCGAGAAAGAGGGCAAAACCTTCTTCTACGCCTCCAACTTCAGCATCGGCGTAAATATCTTCTTCGCCATGAATAAGTATCTGGCGAAAATCATGAACAACTTCCCCTCCTACGACGTTAAAATGACGGAAGTCCACCATATCCACAAGCTGGACGCACCCAGTGGAACAGCTATCACGTTGGCCGAAGGAATCTTGGAAAACATCGATCGTAAAGACCGCTGGACCTTAGAGAACGCCGAGAGCGCGACCGACCTGCCGATCCACGCTATCCGTGAGGGTGAGGTTCCGGGTATCCACGAGATCACGTATGAGTCGGACGTGGATACGATCAGTATCAAGCATGATGCCAAGAGCCGTGCCGGATTTGCGCTAGGCGCCGTAATAGCGGCAGAGTTTACCGCCGGAAAGAAAGGTTTCCTAGGCATGAATGACTTATTCAAATTCTAAACGTATTAGCTAAAAGATGAAGAAGTTCACGAAAAAACAATGGATCAAGTTTAGTATAGCGGCCGTATTATACACGTTGTTCGCTATCTGGATGCAAAACTTATGGTTACTGCTGGGATTAATCGTCCTAGTCGATATATTCTTGACGCACTACATCCCTTGGGGAGCTTGGAAACGGTCTAAGAACCCGGCGGTACGCAACGTATTGGAATGGGTGGACGATATCGTATTCGCGCTGGTAGCCGTTTATTTCATCAATTTGTTCGTCTTCCAGAACTATCAGATACCGAGTTCTTCCCTAGAGAAATCCTTGCTGGTAGGAGATTACCTGTTCGTCAGCAAATTAAGTTACGGCCCTCGCGTTCCGAACACTCCGATCTCCTTCCCGTTGGTACAAAATACGTTGCCTATCTTAAACTGTAAATCGTATCTGGATTGGCCGGAATGGGGCTACAAACGGGTGAAAGGTTTGGGCCATGTGAAACGTAATGATATCGTAGTGTTCAACTTCCCCGCGGGCGACACGATCGCCGTGAAAGTGCAAAACCCGGATTACTACTCCTTGGTCGAGGAGTACGGACGGGAACGTATCTTATTGGATAAGGCCACGTTCGGCGAGGTTATGTACCGCCCGGTCGACAAACGGGAGAATTACGTGAAGCGTTGTATCGGTATGCCGGGTGATACGCTCCAACTCATAGACAACCAAGTGTACATAGACGGTAAACCCGCCGAGAACCCGAAAGATATGCAATTCAACTACTTCATCGAAACAGACGGTTCCCCGATCACAGAGGAGCAATTCCGTTTGATGGACGTAAGCAAGGATGACCGTATGCTGGCCTCCAGCGGCGGTTATTACCAGAACCTATTGTCATACCTAGGCTTTACGCCTAACGCAAACGGACAGTACAACCCGGTATATCGCCTGCCACTCACGAAAAAGGCCTTGGCGATAGCGGAGAAGTTACCTACCGTGAAGAAGGTTATCATCGAGCCGGAGACGTTGGGCGGCCCTACCTATCCGGTCGGATACAATACCGGCTGGACCCGTGATAACTTCGGGCCGCTTTGGATCCCGAAGAAAGGGGCTACCATCCCGTTGGACGAACGTAATCTGGCGTTGTACAGCCGTTGTATCAAGAATTACGAGAACAACACCTTGGAAGTGAAGGACGGCAAGGTCTACATCAACGGCAAGCCCGAGACTTCCTATACGTTTAAATACGATTATTACTGGATGATGGGCGATAACCGCCATAATAGCGCGGATAGCCGCTCATGGGGTTTCGTACCGGAGGATCACATTGTCGGCAAGCCGATCTTGGTTTGGCTATCCTTGGACAAGGATCGCAGTCTGTTCGACGGTGGTATCCGTTGGAACCGCCTGTTCCGTTGGGTGCATCCGGATTAAGAGGTGAAAACTTCGTATTATGACAATCCAACGATTCCTGATAGTTCTCATGAAATGGCTGGCAGCTTTCGCGCTAGCCGCGGGGATCGTCATGCTCATACGCCTTTTCTGCATAGAGTCCTATCGCATCTCCACGGACTCTATGGAAGAGGCTTTGCATAAAGGGGATTATATCCTAGTCAATAAAATACCGGGGAAGAATAAGCCCGTCCGGGGCAAGGTCGTGCTTTTTACCAGCCCGCTCTCTCGAGATTCAGCGGATGCTCCCTTATTCATCAGCCGATGCATCGGTATGCCGGGCGATACGATCCGGGTCAGCATGGACGGATATACGATAAACGGGCAGAAAATCCCCCGCTCTCCTCGCTCCCTCTGTTCCTATTTCATAACACTGAGCGCCAAGGAGACGTTCTTGGAGACGTTAGAGAAGTTGGACATCCCACTTAGGGATTTCAGGCAGGAAAGTTTCGGCTGTATGCTCAGCCTCACGGCTTTCGAGGAATATCAATTGAGGGAGGAATTGCCCGACGCCATAAACCGTCATTTTATCGGGGAACAAATGCAAGAATACATGTTGATCGTCCCCCGGAAAGACCGGGCTTACCCGCTGGACGCCGCCTCGCTCACCGCCTGCAAGGAGATCATCATGCGGGAGACGGATGGTAAAGCTTCCTTCCGTGACGGAAAGTTATATCTGGACGGGCGGGAGACTAATTTCTTCTTTTTCCAACAAGACTACTATTGGGTACTGTCCGATAATACCAACGAGGCGGTAGATTCCCGCCATCTCGGTTTCATACCGGCCGACCATATCGTCGGCAACGCTTGGCTCTGCTGGTACAGCCCCGACAAACAACGAATCTTTAAACCCGTTCATTAATCATGCGACCTGTATATATAGCGACCGCCTATCTAGGCCCCATACAACAATATTGTAAGATGCTCCAATACCCGGAGGTCCGTATCGAGACCGCCGAGAATTACGTGAAGCAAACCTATCGTAACCGTTGTTCCATCGCCGCCGCGAACGGCCCACTCTCCCTATCCATCCCCATCGTCAAGCCGGATACCTTGAAATGCCAGACCAAGGACATCCGTATCTCCGACCACGGAAACTGGCGGCACCTACACTGGAACGCTTTGGTATCGGCCTACAATATGAGTCCGTTTTTCGAGTATTATGCCGATGACTTCGCTCCTTTCTACGAAAAGAAATACGAGTTCCTCCTCGACTTCAACGAGGAACTGCGCCGTCTAGTCTGTGACCTGTTGGATATGCAACCCGCAGTCGTCTACACCGAGCATTATGAGCCAGAGGTAGCCAACGATTTCCGGGAAACGATCCGCCCGAAACACGAAGGGGAAGATCCCGCCTTCCACCCGGAACCTTATTATCAAGTATTCCGGGAGAAATTCGGATTCCTCCCCAATCTGAGTATTGCTGATTTGCTGTTCAATATGGGCCCCGAAGGACTCGTTACGTTACGGGCATCGATTACCGGATCTCTTTAATCGCTTGTATCAAGGCTTCCATATCTTTCGGGAAGATATCTCCGATATTACCGATACGGAACGTATCCGCATCCGAGATCTTACCCGGATAGATCACGAAGCCTTTCTCCTTCAGCCGTGCGTAGAACGAGGTGAAATCGAAATCCGCGGAAGGATATAAGAACGAAGTGATAATAGGCCCTTGGGCATCATCGGGCAGCAAGGTCTTGAAACCCAATCCACGCATACCTTCCACCAATATCTGGTGATTCTCTTGATATCTCTTATAACGAGCCGTGATACCGCCTTCCTCGTTCAATTCCTTCATCGCTTGGTAGAAAGCGTGAACCACGTGCGTCGGAGACGTGAAACGCCATTTGCCTCCCCCTTTCTCCATCGCTTCCCACTGGGCATAGATATCTAAGGAAAGCGAGCGGGCATTCCCCTTCGTCGCCATCAATTTATCTTTTGGGGCGAGGATAAAGCCGAAGCCGGGAACTCCTTGAATACATTTGTTCGCGCTACTGACCAAGAAGTCGATACCTAAACCTTTCACGTCGATAGGGACACCGCCAAAGCTGCTCATCGCATCCACGATAAAGGTAATCCCCCGGCCCTTGATCACCTCGGCTACCTCCTCAATCGGATTCAACAAACCGGTCGTGGTCTCGCTATGTACCATTGAGAGATGCGTGATACCGGGATGTTCCTCCAAGGCACGTCGGGCTACCTCGCCGGTTACCAGTTCCGTCTCATGCAAAGAGACCAGTACGTAATTGATATGATAATAATCGGCGATCTGCGCCATACGTTTGCCATAAGCACCGTTAGCGAGGATCAACAATTTATCCTCCGGACGGACAGCAGCCCCGATCGTAGCCTCCACACAATACGTTCCGCTACCTTGCAGCAGGACACTGGTGTACTCATCCCCGTCCAGTCCCGCTATCGCCAGCAAGCCTTTACGGATCGGGGTAACGATACCCTCGTTATAATCCTTATCCCACGTACACCAATCTTGAAGCATGGCCTCACGCACCGTCTGCGACGTACTCAACGGGCCCGGTGTCAATAATAAATAGTTTCTCATATGATTGTTTTATTCTATTCGGTTATCAAGCTTAATTCCTGTTGTTAATCTTCTCGATGCAAGCGGGCAGCTCGGCGATCGTATCCAAGACGAAATGAGCCCCCGCCGCCAACATACGCTCACGCACCTCTTTCTTCAGAGATTCCCATTCTTCCGCCGGACGGCTGTTATATTCCTCCTCGCTCACGCCCATCTCGTTGCTACCGGTCACGATACCGACGCTCCATACCTTGGCGTTCACGCCCTCCTTAATATCAGCGATCGTATCTCCTACCTTCACCACTTGATCTACGGAAGGAATCGCTAAATCTATCATATTCTTATAGATCATATACGGGGCGGGGCGACCGGCCGGGACCTCGTTCGGTGTCACCAGATTATCTACCCTATATCCTTTGGCCTCGGCTCCGGGACGGACAATCTCCATCATCTTCGCCGTGTACCCGGTCGTAGAGCCGATCTTTATACCTTGCTCGCGAAGCATCGCCATCGTCTCCAAGACTCCCGGTATCGGAGTGGTGAAATCCTTCAAGGAAGCGAACAAATGTTTCTCGAAACTAGCGTACATCTCATCCACGTCCCCCTTGTTCCAGTCCCTCTTATACAAGGCACGGAACTTCTCGTTCACCTCCGGCATGCTCAAGATCGCCTTGATATGATCGATCTTCAAGAGACCCATCGGCTCACGGGCCTGCCGGTAAGTGATATCAATCCCTTTCTCTTCCGAGAATACCTTGAGAAAAGCGTTCAGTGGAGCGAAGCATCCATAATCCACGGCCGTACCGGCCCAATCCATAATGACACCTGAAATCTTCTTCATATTCTGTATGTATCGTATTTAATAATTTTCTTGTTTAAGCGATCGTAAGGACATTGTTTTCGGTAGGTTCAAGAGTTGCTATTTCCTCGCAGCCACATAAAGCGGTCTCCTTGCGATAGCGTTGCCGCAAATATACGAAGGAAGCGACAAAAGTGGCGCAGCAAAAGATCCCTACATATCCGGCAAGTTGGTTATAAAATACCTCCCAGTCCAATCCCGTACCCACGAATTCCTTTAGCACCAATACCAGTATCGTACCCGTGTACCCCAGAAAATCAGTTAAGACAATAAAGAAACCGACGTTTCCCCGTATCTTGAAACAAGCGATGAAGCGATCGAAGAAAATCGTCTGGAAGGTTAAGTAAGCCATATACAGGCAAAGGCTCTGCAAGAAAAGCCATGTCACCGGGCTCAATCCCATCCGCTCCTGCCCGAACGACACGAACGCCATGACCATCATGCCCGTAATAATCAAACCGTACAGGATTGAAAGCGCCTTAAAATTATCTTTCACGAGCACCATCAAACCAAAGATCGCCAAGATAGTCAAGGTCACCACGCTATCTATTTGCGTGAACAACCAAGGCGAGTAACCGGACATATCGATGATAGTCACCAAGAAGTCCTCCTTGATATCCCGCAACACCACGATCGTTATATTCGCCACGAAAAGCATCGTCAAGAAAGGCATGAAGTTCTTGAAAAGCTCCCAACGCTGCCGCCCGTTCAAGGTCTCCCGCTCCGACTTCAAGGCGATATCCTCCTCCGTAGGCTGTGGAAGTCGGTTCAGCGCATATCCCAACAAGGCTAGCAAAGGCAATGCCACCGCCCCGATCAAGGCGGGCATCCAGAACTCGCTGACCTGCCACGTATCCATTACGTACAAGCCGACAGACTTCGCCGTACCGGAACTGATCACCATACTTACGCCCAACAAACTAGCGAGGACATCCGTCATCCTACGTCCTTCTATAAAGCTGAAAATAATCCCCCACATACATCCCAGCGAAAGCCCGTTCAAGAACATCGCCGCTATATTATAAGGAGCCGAGAGCAACCCGAAGAATACCAACGAAAGTTCCGCCATCACCACGGACATCAAGATGAACCGCAAACGCTCTTCCCGCCGCAACTCCGATATCAACTTAATTCCCATGAACTTCGACACCACGTATCCCAATATCTGCACGATCGTGACCGCCACCTTATAGTCCATATTGAATACCTCCAGATCCTCGAAAGCGGCAGCCGTATACGGCTTACGCAACATATATACCAAGGAATAAGAAAGCAAGGCGGCCCCTCCGGCCCATAGGATGAAAAGGAGATCGGAAATCCGTTTCCGGGATGTTTTATTGCTCTGTATCGCAGTGTCCATAATCTTCTGTCGTTTTATTTTCGAAGGCAAAAGTACAGCCGCCATGTTACAGACATATTACTGAACCCATGAATGTATATTATTAATACCCAACTAGGAATCAATAAATTATAAAGAAATATTTATGTAACATTCATGAAACGGAAACGCAACATATGTCCTCTTATTTTGTAAGGTAAATCAAGAATATAAACACATGAACAATCTTCAAGAATTCTACCGAAAGATCGAATATCTACGAAGCAATGGGGTTAAGATGAAAGAGATAGCCGACTGGATCGATATGGCTCCCAGCATATTGTCCTCCCTATATACGACCGTATTGCCGAATTATTTCGAGGGCATCAAGAGTTACCCGCCGGAAGAAGCGCTGGACTCGGCGCTCGCCCTAGTGAATAACGTGTCGAAAAAACGTTTGCTTTCCCATATAGAGGAGATGATCCTTCGCCTAGACCAGATGGAGCTCGCCGAACCGGATAGCCTAAAAGATAATCCTTTCGCCAAGCAATTGATGGAGGAGACACGGCTCTCCGCCTCTAAAATAGAGGCTTTCAAAGGAATCTATACCAGTTACAGCCTTTCTTCCTCCTCGGACTGCCTCAAGATGGAACCCTTCCTACTCTCCCCCTCGGATAATCAAGTCCGTGTAGGGCGGATCAGCGCTTATGGAGAGGCTCAATGGGGATTCGGGATCATGCCCGATCCTCAGAATTTCCATTGCATGCTGAACGAGAACCAAGCGCCCCAATTCACGATGGTAACGATATACCTGCAAATACCATTTTTCAAGAATCCCCGCCAATTACGAGGATTATACATCGGGCAGGATTATAATCGTAACCCGATTGCCCGCCGAATCCTTCTTATCAAGGAATCAGAAAGCACGGAGATCGATGAATTCATGAGCCGGAAAAGCGGACTGATCGATAAAGAAGATTTTACCCCGGAACAACAGGCCTACTATGATTATACTTGCCAAACAGGAGATTTTATCAAGATGTGTACAGTCCCATCCCTGCGGATGGACGAGAGTGATTTAGTCAAAGAAAAGAAGATGCTAACCCTATAAACCAGTAGAGACGGGGCATGCCCCGTCTCCCACCATCCCAATAGAATAGAGACTGATTATTCCTTCTGGAACTTCCTGCTCACCTTCAAAAGGTTCGCCGTAAAAGAAACCACGTTCTGGGCCTCTTGTACCATGTTCAAATAAACCATGCTCACCTTCGTGCTGCCGGACTGCCCTTGGATACGCTTCAACTCCCCTTTCTTCAAGGCGGTAAGTTGGTTCATCAAGGTAATCGACTCAGCGATCAGCTCCTCAAAACCAATATAATCGTTTTTACGGATCATAGTAGCGCAATTTCTCAAGAAGGAGATGATTTGTTCAGATACCTTACCAAAATCATCTTTCTGTACCGGACTCAACGGGCTGAAATTATTATCGATATGATCTTTCATCGGTTCTGCTAAGCGACGGATACTGAATATGATCTCGCTGGCGAAGTCATTTCCTTGATAATAATAAAGCCCCTTCTCCACGGCGATATCGTGATCCAATTGGGTAACGCCAAGCGTACCGACACGTTTCACTTGCTTCAAGTGAATCTTCTTCTCCTCCACGGCAGTCAAGACCTTGCGCAACTCACGGAGGTTCTCATTCATGAATCCATTTACCGCCTTACCGAATACTTCCGCCGTAAAATCCAGATCGGATTGTAATTCCTCACGGCTATGCTCGCGGAACAGTGCCAAAGCCTCACGGGTATCCGTAGCCTTACGAAGTTTAGACACCGTAGAATTCACCTCCTCCTTCAATGCCTCTTTCCGCAATTTAGCCTTATAAGCGAAGTGGCTACGAACCAACGAATAGATCGCCAAACCAATCATAGCGACCAAAGCTGGAATACCTCCCCAATAAATCAAAAGAGCGACGATGAAACAGATCGTAAAAGCAGCCCCTGCCGTAATGAACCAACCACCTATCACGGACAATACGCCTGTGATGCGATATACGGCGCTCTCACGCCCCCAAGCACGGTCTGCCAACGAAGTACCCATAGCGACCATGAAAGCCACATACGTCGTAGATAAAGGCAATTTCAAGGAGGTTCCCAAAGCGATCAGCAATCCGGACAAAACCACGTTCACCGAGGCACGTACCAAGTCGAAGCTAGCCTTGTCATCCATGATCATCTCGCTTTGGTTGAAACGGCTATCAATCCAGTTCTTAACCGGAGTGGGCACGATACTTAATATCGTAGCGGATATATTACTGCAATTCCGTACCAATACCCGTGCGACAGGCGATGTACCGAAAGACTCCTCTCCATCCGATTGACGAGACAGATCCAAGGAAGTCTTCACCACGTTCTGAGCCTTTTTGGAGGTAGCCAAGGCGATTACCATCACGACCCCGGAACCCACCAAGAAATACCAAGGTGTCTGGGCCGGTCCCAACAAGGAGGTCATCAAAAATGTATCCGTGGTAGTGGTCCCTCCCTGCGCCATCAAGTCCATATAAGAGGAATAGCCAGCCAAGGGGACTCCGATAAAGTTCACCAAGTCATTCCCGGCAAAAGCCAACGCCAAGGCAAACGTACCCATCAAAATGACTACCTTGAATACATTCACCTTCAACCAATGCAATACCTGCATCAAGATCGTAAAAAATACCATACATCCCAAAACGATCATCCCCGTATTGGCATACACCATATCCTTGAACTCACCCGTCATAAAAGAACTTGTCTTCAATCCCTTTATCAGCATAAAGTAAATGATGGAAGTGGCCGCTAAACCTCCGAACAGACCAATAAAATATTTAGAGCTTTTCTTATAATTAAACGAGAACAAGATCCGGGACAGATACTGCACGATCACACCAAAGAAAAAAGCGATCGCCACAGAAAGAAAGATACCCAGAATCACGGTAAAAGCCTTTTCGGTATTCAGCAGATCCCCCAATTGCAAAGCGCCTGAAGAACTAGCGATCTTTACCAAAGCGATCGCTACCGTTCCACCCACCAACTCAAACACCATGGAAACCGTTGTCGAGGTCGGCATACCTAACGAGTTAAAAATATCCAGTAGCACCACATCCGTAAGCATAACGGCCGCAAGGATACACATGATCTCCGAGAAATAAAAATGCTGGGGTTGATAAATACCATGCCGGGCGATATCCATCATACCATTGGATAACGCCGCTCCGACAAAGACTCCCACAGCAGCGATAGCGATAATAACTTTAAAGGATGCGGCTCTCGCGCCGATAGCTGAATTCAAGAAATTCACGGCATCATTACTAACACCGACCGATAAATCTACGATGGCCAATACAAACAAAAATATGACCAAGAACAAATAAAATGTTTCCATACTGATTGTTATAATTCTTGCGCAAAGTTCTGAAACAATTATTTCGCATCCGTTACATACATATTACAATGATGTTACAACCTGCGGATTAGATTCAAAAACAACCAGATATGAAATTAGGTTGAAATTAACATCAAGTATTTCTCTTTTAAGAGAGAGATCCACTAAGGGTTTTTATATACATTTGCGACTATATATTTAGAAGGGAAATAAGTTAACAAGATTCTAGTTACTTGGAAAAACACTCCAAAGAAATAATGCAATGGGTCTGTGAAATCGCGCTATCCGATTCTCAAACTGCTTTTAAATCGCTTTATTTAGCCTATTTTCAGAGGCTAATGCGGTTTACATCCCTTTATGTGCCTTCCTCTGTAGAAGCTGAGGAAATTGTCTCTGATACATTTCTAAGTCTTTGGAATAATAGAAAGTCATTACCGGAGATCTCTAACTTCGATTCTTATATCTATGGCATAGCCCGCCACAAAGCCATCAGCCTATACCGGACACAGCATATGGAGAAAGTCCAGATCGATGAGAATACGATCGATTTATTTGCGCATACCGATACTACGCCCGAGGAAGAACTTATTTCCAAAGAATGCATCGATCATTTAAATGAGGCGATCAATACACTCCCGGATAAATGCAAGATGGCTTTTAAACTGATCCGTGAAGATAAGATGAAATATAAGGATGCGGCAAATATCCTAGAAATATCAGTAAAGACATTAGAAGCCCACATCGCCACGGCAGTCCGAAAACTACGGGAATCTCTAGCTAAAGAAATAAACGACTAATCTATCCACGTTCCCTCTTTGTAAAGACGTAGCGTGCCACATCTCTACAACGGCCGGTGTATATACCAAAAAAAGGAGCCAATCTTTCGACTGACTCCTTTCACCTAA
>NZ_QTLP01000018.1:0-114953 GCF_003635405.1 Parabacteroides sp. AF39-10AC
AATTCGAGAGAAAAAAACAGCAATTCTCTGTTTGATAGCTGTTTGCTGAAAAATGGCCTTTCGTTCCAGCCGAAATAATTCACCCTAGTTCATGTTTTACGGTCGTAAGGCGGTAAAAATGCCCAACGCTACCGCATCTGAGGGCCGATGCCTATATATGTGTAGGCTTACGCCACTATATGTGTAGCTTGACGCGACTATATGTGTGGGTTGACACTGCTATATGTGTGAGTTGATACAGCTATATGTGTAGGTTGATACGTATATATTCGTTAAAAAGCGACGTTTATCGTGTTAAAAAGCGGTTGTGGCAGCTTGTTCGCGCTCCCCGTTTACGCTCGTTGGCTTTTATAGCCAGAGAGCCGTGTCGTGAAAAAGAAGGCATTTCAATCAAAAAGATACCATTCATCGCGTTAAGCTGACATCCGCGATTCTTGTTTTATCCCTTTGAATTAACTCTGTTCCCAATAAATATCGGGTGAGCCAAGTAATCGCATCCAGACATTGCATCTCTATGTAAATTCGCAAGCGAAACTCTTGCATAATCAAAAAAAATCAATACCTTTGCACCCGGTTTCAACAAGACCTTGGAGAGATGCTCGAGTGGTTGAAGAGGCACGCCTGGAAAGCGTGTAAACCCCTAAAGGGTTTCGCGGGTTCGAATCCCGCTCTCTCCGCAGAACTAACCAGACAATGAACAGTTAAGTCCCACAAATCCAACGATTTGTGGGACTTTTTAGATTTTTTGTTACCTACACTAAATCTTCTTGTTTGATCGAATAACACTTAGTGTTTGTAAGATGACAGACAATATTATTACCCCTAGCCCTATATAAAAAGCGGCGTTCAACTCTTTAGCCTCACTAAAAAGAAGCATAGCCAAGATAATGCTATAAATAGGTTCCAGATTATAACTCAAGTTTACCGTGAACGCAGAGATCTTTTTCAGGACTTGTATCTGAAGTAAATACAAACCAATCGTACAAACAGAAGCTAAAAGCAATAAATAAGTAAAATCTAATAGCCCGGGAACAATCGTCGATACAGGAAAATATCGCAAATAGAACGGTAAAATACAGGAAAGCCCGATAAAGCCACCTACCATTTCATACAAGAGCATGGTACTTGTTGAATAATTATTTCCGATCTTCTTATTCGTGATCGTGAACAAAGCCGCTAAAGCGGATGATATAATACCCAAACCTATTCCTAAACGATAGCGAGTATCAAAATGGAAAATCAGCACCACCCCGAATAAAGTCAACAAACTAAAAACAACCTCCTTGAAAGACACTCTATGACAATTAATCAATGGTTCTAGAAAAGCCGTAAAGAAACCTACCAGAGAAAAACAAACCACTCCAATAGACACATTCGAAGCCTTTATACTTCCATAAAAGAAAACCCAATGCAATCCCAGCAATAACCCTACTCCCCCTATTCTCAAGGCATCCCCGAAAGAAATTCGATTCAATCTTTTGCCGACGGATAAAACGAGTAAAAACAACAAAGACGCAAGCATCATACGATACCAGACCAATAGGGCTTCATTCAAGCTAATCAATTTTCCAAATATGCCCGTCGCACCTGCCAAAATAATAGATATATGCAGTTTTATAAATGCGTCTTTCATTATGTCACTATAATATTTAATTATGGACAAATGTACAAAGGAAATATAAGCTATCGAATTCAAACTTGATAAATACTCCGTTTTTTACCCTAATGGTAACTTTTTTCTAAATGGAGAAGCCTACTTTTGTGCCGCAAAAATAAAAAGAAAAGAAACTGATGATGCAAGACAGTATTGATTTTGGAACAATGAACATTCCGAAGTTGTTCCGTATGATGTTTATCCCTACCTTATTAGGTATGGTCCTTTCCGCCACTATTAATATCGCCGATGGAATATTCGTAGGAAGAGGCGTAGGAAGTGACGCCTTGGCTGCGGTAAATATCGTGGCTCCTTTTTTCATGTTAGCAACCGGAATCGGGCTTATGTTCGGAGTAGGCGCATCTATCGTCGCCTCGATCCACCTTTCACACCAGAAAGTCAAGGTAGCGAATATTAATATCACGCAAGCGCTTTCGGTCTCATTATGTATTATGTTATCGCTTTCCTTGTTAGTGATGACATTCCGTGCTGAGGTCGCTCTTTTATTGGGTAGTTCCGAACAATTATTGCCCTCCGTATTGGAATATATGAACTGGATCGCCCCGTTCCTTGCCTTTTACATGTTATTGAATATCGGGTTATTCATTATCCGGTTAGACGGATCACCTACATACGCCATGTTATGCAGCGCTATCCCGGCCCTGATAAACCTAACATTAGACTATATTTTCGTTTTCCCATTGCATTGGGGATTAATGGGAGCCGCTTTAGCTTCCGCTATTTCCGTAATCGTAGGAAGTATTATGATCGTGGTTTATATCGTAGGTTTTTCTAAAGTATTACATCTTTACCGCCCTAAATTCTCGCTTAAAAGTATCTTATTGACAATCCGCAATATCGGATACATGGTAAAGCTTGGTTCTTCCGCGTTCTTAACTGAGGCAGCTATCGCTTGTATGATGCTGGTGGGTAATTATATATTCATGAGATACCTTGGGGAAGACGGGGTTGCCGCCTATAGTGTAGCCTGTTATTGCTTTCCTATCGTATTCATGGTGAACAATGCGATCGCCCAGTCTACCCAGCCGATCATAAGCTACAACTATGGCATACAGCAGTGGAAAAGAGTACGGCAGGCGTTTAAGTTAGCCCTGCTATGCGCTGTCGTGTGCGGAGGACTCGCCTGCGTGGGTACTATTTTATTCTGCCCGGAAGTCTCCTCCTTATTTCTCGGTAATCATGGCAACGCTTACGAGATAGCGGTCTCCGGCATTCCCTATTTTTCTTTGGGATATGTCTTTTTCGCTCTCAATATCGTTTGTATCGGGTACTACCAGAGCATAGAACGTTTCAAACCCGCTACGCTATTCACTATTCTACGAGGAATCGTGATTATCACCCTAAGTTTCATGTACCTACCTGTTGTCTGCGGAATTAAAGGTATTTGGCTGGCCATACCTTTGTCGGAATTAATTACTTTTGTAATCATAGTGGTATACTATCTATTGAAACGTAGAAGAGCATGAAAGAGGAAGTTCGCCAGAAAGTGATGGAACGGTTTTCAATCTCTGAGCAGGCCATGCAGTTATTGCTGGAAAGCGCAGAGATGATGTCGTTTGTCCCCAAAGATATAATCGTACATGAAGGTGAGATAAACACGAATATGTATATCTTATCCAAGGGAATCTGGCGGGCTTATACATTTAATGATGGGACGGAAGATACCTTTTGGTTCGCCGTGGAGAGCGAGATCGCACTCCCGGTATGGGGATATACTTCCGGCTCTCCTTCTCTTTATACCATAGAAGCCGTTACGGAAAGCGAGGCGTATTGCCTATCCAAACAGAAACTAGAAATCCTATTTCAATCCTCCGTGCAATTAGCAAATATCGGAAGAAGGATTCTAGAGAATTTTATGCTTGAGATCGAGACTTCATGGTTAAGTTCTTACAAACGAACCGCCATTGAACGTTACGCCATTCTATTGGACAAGCAGCCCGAAATCATCCAATCCGTCCCCCTAAAATATATAGCATCTTATCTAGGTGTCACGGCTCAATCCTTAAGTAGAATCCGAGCGAAGTTAGCTAGTTCCTTAACCTTTATCGTGTAAAGCCCCTTCATATCCCCTCGGACTGGAGATACCATGTCCAGCCATTTATATTTACCTGTACGGCATTCCATGTATTATCAGCAAAGAAAAAGATAATCTTATATCTATCTTGGCGATCCAGATATTCTTGTACATCCATATTATTTCCCTCCATACTAGTCAAGGCTAAAAAATCTGTCAAATTAATATTGAATACCTTTTTGCCAGTAGACTTCTCCGTTACGACAAAACGTGTCGGCCGATCTTCCATCAGCCGCATCGTGTTCAACTCGACAGCTGCCGCCGATGATGACTTTTGTTCCATATAATAAGGTCGGAAACTTAACACATCATCCTCCAATAACGAGTTGTCATAGGCCAGATGGCCATTCGACTCGATGATCTCATATTCATAATCATTCATGTTCACATTCCAATTATCTCCGGAGGTAGCCCGGATATAACTATCGGAATAACCTTGAAAAACAAACCGTATCTTATTCGTATCTTTTATCAGATCAATCGTCTCAGTCTGATGGCTGGTCCCTGTAAAATCAACGTCACTGATATAACCATACCAAAGAGGCTCCAGTTCTTTACTGATGATGAGAGACTCCTCACGTTTCAGCCTTAACCTCATATCAGTAATCGTATTCTCTCCCCTAGGCGTATAAATATCGTAGGAGTCACGTGCGCCGGCCCAAGCCAGAAATTGGTATTCTCCTATCGGAAGCTTTACCTCCATTTGGTAATTGCCTGTCGCCAACGCTTCACCTTCCTCTACTTGACTGAACAGAAACTTTCCGTCTTTGTCAAATACATAAAGCTCCACTTTATCCACCTGCGTATGGAACGCATCCGTGAAAAGCATATTATAGTCGTACTTAAACTTGACAAATAAACGACATTCGGGAAGATCCTCATGAAACATATCGCAAGAGGTCAATATCCACGGACAGATAATAAGGATTCCCCAAATTGTATAACGTATAAGACGGTTCTGTTTCATATTTTTCTATTTTTCTAATTAATCCTTACTCTAATTAAAGGGAGTTCCCAGAAGGAAAAAACACTGTTTGGAAACTCCCCTTTTCTAACCTGCGATACCTAACTAATAACCTAAAATCATAAGATCTCCTCTTGGCTATACCAAGTCCACGGGTTCACGTTAATCTGGATAGACAACCATGTCTCATCATTCTCATCTGGCGTATCTGGGTCCGGATCCGGAATAGTAGGATAACCCGGATTATTAAATCCCTTGATATTAATATCATAAACGGAATTACGCACAACCCCAAACTCTCCAAACTCATTCATCGCCTTATCCGAGTCATCATGTTTAATCATGATCTTGTAATAACTTACACCACCATCATAATAAAAGACCGTACCATAACTACCCGCCCCTTTATTCTCTACGGCAAGCCTTGCGTCTACAAATTTCTGTTTAAGTGCCGCAGCCTGCGTTTCTGCGCTTTGACCGGATTGCTTAAATTCATCTCCGGTTGGAATAGTAACCTCCTTGGAGGAATCCACGTATTTTACATACCGGTTGAAGGCTGTTGATATAGAGGTTGGATAACCGTCAGGGTTCCCATCCTTATATTTCTTTGTCAACTCATTTTCTATCCAGTCCATCAAGGTATCATATGTATAGCTTACGCCATTTACGATCATCCAAGACTCACTCTCTCCCACATCAACCGTACCGCCATCTAACTTTTTCAGTTTCTTCGGCGCGAAGTTCGCTTGTAAAAGGACTTGGGTCGTATAAGCATGGTTGTTATACTCTTTTTCTTGTGTATTCTCCAGACAATATTCAGTAACGGGATTAGATGCTGAACTTATCTCATTCCAAGATATGGCAGATGCGTTCGTCGAAGCAGACACAAAATTGTAATTATTCGTATACGCCACTTGATTCGCCTCGTTCCACTCACCGATATTCGTATTGTTGTAATTCGGGTCTACCCGGTATGAACCGATCTCATACCTATCGAATGGAGTGACACAAGTACTGCGAGCATCCGGAGTATTGGCAGGATCTTCATTCCAAGTCTTAATCCTCCTCGATACAGGATAATACCATTTATTAGTAACGTTCAGAATCCATTTCGGGCTATAGATCGATGCCGTGCTATTATCCATAGCGCCATCGCTGGTATATACACGTACTTTAGCGACAACACGATCTATATAAATCGCTAGCGGATTCTTTACCGCGACATCTTGGCTCTTATAAAGAGTTAAGTTTATCGTATTTCCCGAGTTATCCGAAGGTTCCAGATGACCTTTTGAGTTTGTCATCAAAAATGTTCCTGTTTTCGCGACACTCGTTGTTATCGACTCATCCTTCACCGCCTTGTTCACATCCACGAAACTAGAGCCTTCCCCGACGCTGGAGAAACCGGCACCCGGATTCGCGATAATCAGTATTGTCTTAGAAGTAGCCGGAATCTGAAAAGCCTTACTGCTACTGCTTGCGCCGGAAGATGTCAAATCACCGGAGCCGGTACTTAGGTCTATCACTTTTGTAACTAGACTCGCATCTTGATCGCCATCGAAGAAAATCGCTTTAACATCCTCAATCTCATATTCGCCTGTTATCGCATTCTCTTGATTAGGGATATTCAATCCACGGGTAACGGCGGCGGGAGTCTTAATATTCAAAGCCACCCACGCATCGCCCGAAGGATCGGTTACTACATCGCTATTCCCATCCGAAATAGCATGGTCATCACTACACGCAGCAAACACTAGCGTCGCAAGCGCAAACATAAAAAGTCTTTTCTTTTTCATTTTACAACAATTAAACTGTTTCTAACTAAACACTTATCACTTTTTATCTCTTAGTCATCTTTTAATCCGTCACGACCGTTTGGGATAATTGACTAATATTTAACTTTATACGTTGTACAGAATTAGTATTCGAGGATACACCGGGATCTTTTATAGTAGTCAGGTATATAATGCCACTTCTCTGTTTGGACATTGTATTCCCCAAGACTTCAATATAAATTGTCCCATCATCAACCGTGATCTTATCCGTGTCCTCCCGTACAGCGCCGACGGAAGGACGCAGCTTTATCCAGCTCTTAGGATCATCCGCCCCATCTTCCACATATGCGGAAAGACAATAGTAGTTCATATCGAAACTATCGCTGCTATCCGCAGCCGGCATATATTTAATTGTCACTCCAGCCGCCGGTATAGCATATCTTTGCCTAATACGCACCGTCTTTTCGAGAGTCCCCAATTTCAGCGTGATATACGCATGATCTAACAAGCCATTCGATATTTGAGCTTCCACAGCCGTGATATTCGGATCTGATGTCGTATCATCCACGATCGGTATTCTCGCTCCATTAGATGGGTTTACCAGCAAGGGTACCCCAATGCCGACCTCGTTTCCATTATCACTAATCCGGCAGGCATTCGGAAAACGAGTCCGGCAATCCGTAATCAATTTAAAAACCTCAAAATTGGCACCCTCACTCGTATAGGCGATAAATACCGAATTACTGACTCCCAGAAAGAAATCGTTGTTCGCTACAACTTCGTATGAGTCTCTATTATCAACTGAGATCTCATAATCCAGAGCTGTGTTGGAAGGTTTAGAGGCTTTTGCATCTTCTACCGTATCATAGCCGGGACCTTTTGCCGTAACAATAGTGAATTGATAAGAATGATTACGTTGTAAATCCATTAACTGGACATCCTTATTGACGATCGCCATTTTATAGAAATAATCCCGTCCCCCATACGCACCTTGAATAATCAAGTGTGTATTATTCCGCATATCAGACTCATATAAATAGACTGGATCATTCTCAGTACTCTCCCCCCCATCTATGAAATCTGCCTGAACCAATAAGGATGAATAAGCAGCATCATTCCTGTATTCAGTCAAATTAGAGGTATTATCCCTAATGAGACCATCCAGCGTATGAAACGGTCCTTGCCTAGGTACATTCATAACCGCCACAACTCCCTTTAGCTCAAAGTTCGTCGCCTTATTGACAATTACCATTTTAGCGATCGCCCGGGTAAGCATCAAGGGCGTTCCGTCCGTATTCTCGATCTTTGTTGTATGATCTATCTTATCTACTTCCAGTAAATAACTCATCGGGATCACTTGCCCGTTACCACTATAAGGAATGACAGAAACCGAAGGTACCGCCAATGGAGCCGTCAGCATATTCGTACAGAAATCAGCCAATGTCGTCAAACCTTGCATCAATTGGGCAGAAAATCCAGTTTCATCGAATCCATATTCCGTAACCGCATCCCCATAATAAAATCTATCGGGTGAATTAGCCAATATCAATAACTGATATTTACTGTCATTCGATTGTTTAGTCAATATCACATATCTTTTTCCCGCTAATTCAAAGGCTTGCACGGCTTCCACAAAAGTAGCGTTAGGCCCTTCTCCTTTGAAAACAAACATCCATGGGTTCTTACCCACCGTACCCTCATCCATAAGTCCTTTTGTTGACGGGAGATGGTACGAATTAGCACGGGCGAAAATCTCCAGCTGTACTTTTTCAGAAAAGACTTCTTCCTCTCCTACCTGTTCAGACAAAGCAAATTCATGCTCACAGCCAGATAGCATTAATAGGGATAACAGAGCCCAAAAACCGATCATATGCATACTAATTATTCTCATTCTTTCACGCAACGAATTGTAAAACCAAATTGATGACTCGAAGACTTGGGAGTTGTCGCTAAATAATTATACTCTATCCCCCAAATATTACCGTGAGCAGAACCTTTCTCTTCTCCACTTGACGTATCAGTCCACCCCGGAGCCGCTGAAGAAGACCAATAATACCCTGTCTCACTCGCATATTCCAAACTACCATCCGTATGCCATCTTCGGCCTGCGGCCGGAAAGAAAATAGAGGCGTTATTGTCCGGATTAAATATCAAGACACCCCCATAAGCCGCTTCCGTCGTATCTAAAGACACTCCTTTATACTTACTGACCTTCCCCGAACCTCTTTCTATGCCATCGATCATATCTCTTTCCACGATAGGACGCCTGTCGAAAAAACCATCCGCATAGAATCCGTACTTGATCTCTTCCAGAATCTTAGGGATATATTTCTCCGGTTTATTCTGTGGATCAATCGGTTTTTCAGCCGTCACCCAATTTCCATCCCCTTTCATTGGATTACGGAATAACGACATTCTTATCTCGGATTTATATACATCATTATAGGTATAACTATTCAACACAATCCTATCCAAGGGACCGTCGCTTGGACGATGATAACCCGGGGGACAGATCTCGTAATAATCTTTCAGTTTATCCCCGCTCGTAGCATCCCAAAAAGTGGGAGTCTCAATACGTCTTATCGGCCATTCCGATAACTCCCACGTAGCACTCTTATTATTCACGTTGGTAGGGTGATACGCACGAAGTGCTAAAGAAGCATATGCTACCGGTAATCCCCATTGAAAATGAGCGCCGGCTTGAGTCGGATACTTAACAAAATCAACTTGATCAGTGCTTTTATCTATCTGCCTCCATTCATCCTTTGTATCAACATCATTTAAGAATGACCGAGCTGTCAAATTGTACGCACTAAATTTTACACCTAAATCCGGCCCCTCGTTTGTACCCCTCCGCATTATATAATCAGGAGCCTCTCCTTGGCGGACATATAAATCAGTTTCGTAAGTCGTCCCATTTTCCGTATAAGAAAGCTTTACGACACCATATCTAGGCACTCCTTTTCTAGGATTCTTGCTCTTCAATCCTATCCGGAAGTAAACACGTCCTCTTCCTTGTACAAAACTGCCTGTCTCACCTTTCTGTGAATTAGGAATAACCGGATAGTCTTCCGGATCTCCCGGAGAACCTGTTCCAACGTTAGGATCAAAGCTAGGTGTCGAGCTTATCACTATAAAATCCTGATATTCGGTTGGAACTTCCACACGCCACTGATACCAATAACTCCACTTGTTCCCACTAATTATCCTTTCTCCACTTTCATCATCCTTATAGAAAGCCCCTACATAAGGGTTAGACCATAGATGATTCGTTGAATTAATATCAAACGGATAACGATTTCCATATTGACTGACCTTTACGGTTATCGTTCTACGAATAGCGTTCTTCCCCGAGAAATCTTCCGCAGCCATCAATGTAATCTCATAGGTTTCCTTACCTATAATATAGTTTGGCAAATCAAGTAAGATATCCATATAGCCCGCTCCAGTACTCGGATCATACGAAATCCTCTCATCAGCGTTCGGCTGCCACTCTTGACTCGACAAAGCGTTAAACACCTCATTCGTTTCCTTATAAGTGTTTGTACTTAGCACTTTTACTTTATCAAAAATCCTCACAACCGGCATATTGGACGAGAAAGAGATTCGTGCCCCGTTAAAATCGGTAATATCGACCTCTGTATGTGACACATTTAGCACTCTATTACCAGATATATTCCAATCATTTGCTATTGAATCCCAATCCGATGCCTGTATATTCATCTCCAAGGGTTGTTTAATGATCCCGGTAAGATCTAGCTTCGTATTTTTAGGTAAGTTATAATCAACCGGCTCTGAGTTTATTTTCAACTCACAGGAGGGATTATAGCTATCCTCCATATCTACCGTAAAAACCACCGCATTTGCCGGATCGTTCTTTCTCTCCAACTCATTAGAGGGCAAAATAATACGAGTGATCTTCCGAGCCCAATTCATTCCGGGAATATTTGGAGTAACAGAGGAGAAATAATCACCATCTTCTCTCAATGTAAAATTACGTGTTACATTCCTCTCAATAGTAGAGCCACTATATTGAGCTGTCAATGGGATCAAATTAGGGATACCACTAAATATAACTCCATTAAAAATATCATCGAAATTATCTGCCGCCTCCAAAACAACATCTACTCGAACTCCCAGACGATTAAGGGCCAGTTGTAATAAAGAAACCGTTGTCCCATCACTCAATTTAGCCCCTTTACCTTTTGGTAAAACCTCTACGTTATTTATTTCCTGCATCATTGGGATCGATTTCTCCGAAGAAAAAGAGCTTGCGGGATAAGCGATAAGATTCAAATCGTCATAACGTGAAAGAGTGTTCAGTTTATTGGCTATAACGTTATCCGTCGGTTCATTCGCCAAAAATACGAAATCATAATTCCCAGCTACGATTGGATGCCGGATGATATTTTCTATCCATTGATTCTTACTATAGTGAATATTAGATATGCATGCTCCCGTTGTCTTATTGAAAGCCAAAACACGAAGCGTATTCACGTCGTAGTCCTCTTCGCTACCCGAATGAGTCGTATTTTGAGAATCTATATTCCTAATAGAAATATAGGCTCCTTCCACATTACCGCTAATCATTGTCTCATCCGTACATGAGAAAAGGATTATCAATAACAAGACTGCCACGAAACCTTTATATATTTTACACTCTTCCACTATCATAAAAATTGCTCTAATGTTATAATGCAAATATCACGATATAAAAAGTCACAATAAACTAAATATGCACCCAATAATGACAATATGAATCACAGTTTACATCTAATTATGCAATTATTTTTCAGGCCGTTACAGTTTCCAGAAAAACAAGATCAAAAGGCTCTATTTTTCTATTATACGCAAGACTCTTATCAAACAGTTCCGATTATCGAAACAAATCACATTAATAAGAATCCACGAAAAAGCCCTTAAACGAAAGATCGCTTAAAGGCTCAATAAACATCCCTTATAATATTCATTTATGTAGAAATTAGGTCCGTTATATTTCGTCTTATCTATAATTATAATATATCAATAACCGATCTCTGTCTTTTTATAAAATCGATACGTTGTGCCTCTCCACTTTCGGATATTAGGATAGAATGGCGTTTCAATGCCTGAATCCAATCTCGTTGCATTTTACAAATCTGCGGACTTTGGGAGTCCATAGAATTGATTGAATAAACTCGTAGCATACTAATTTGGAAATCCAGCTTCTCTATATAAGTATAGGTTGCCTCAAAATCAATGCTTGATAAGTAGAAAAACACCTTATGGCCCTCACTGAACTCTCCTGTGATAGATAAAGCCTCCATATGAGTAAGTAATTGATAAAGTTCCTCTTTCAAGCACAGAACATCCTCTTTCGATATCAAATTCAGGCAAGCAAAGTATTGGACCTCTTTCACGAAAGAAACAAAAATATTCATATCCCAGATAAAACTGGTTTTCGGACAATTCTTTACGCTATAACTTAATTTTTTATGTACATTTATAATTCGTTCTTCCACCACCATCCCATATAGAGAATTTGGAGTCTTTATCTGTCCATGATGATATAACCAGCGGCAAAGACGGAACTTAGACAGATATTCAAAAGAGGAATAAAGCGTAAAAGGCAAAACATTCGATGCCGTACAAACCTCCGTACTCTTATCTCCTTTCACATAGTCAAATATCCGTAAGTAACGATCAATAATCTCATAATAACTTTCTATCGCATTGGCAGACCGGAGCAAGTTCATATCGAAAGTCACTCTATTATGCAAGTGATTTCCTATGATCTGATCTATGGAGATCCCCAACTTATAGGAAATTTGCGCAACCTCATCAATCGTAAAAGCGACCTCTCCCCGAAGCCTGCGGTACACCGCCTCTCTCCCGATACATAAAGTATCCGTCAAGAAATTAGCAAGATTTTGTCCGGGAGGAAGCCTATCTTTCATTGCGGTTATCAATTCATTTACAATACTATCTTTCATTGCCTTATACCTTATTTCCAACTATTAATATTCCTTGATACATTTGGCAAATGTAAAACATGTAAACGATAGTTTTGTACGATAAAGCAAGCCTATGAGAATTGTTCCTTTTCTAATTAAAGCAAATACAGACAGAAAAAGATAGAAAACGAAATTAAACTAAAAAAGCACCTATAAATTTCGAATCGCGCAATCGGAAGATCTAGGTTGTTTCATTTATCGAAACAAGTTCAAACTCTAAAGCGTATTTATAATCTCCCTTTGTCTATTGAAAAACTGGATACGTTGCATCTCTCCACTCTCGGAGATCATGGTAGAGAACTTTTTTAAAGATTGAATCCAGTCTTTCAAGCTATTAAACATCTCAGAATCCTGTGTCGTAATAGAATTTATCGAGTAAACCCGTATCATACTTAACTGCAAAGAACTTGTTTCCAGATAACTATACGTAGCCTCAAAGTTAATATGCGATACATAAATTCGTACACTATTGCCAGCCTCGGTCTTTCCTCTCATGGCAAGTTCTTCCAATTCATCCACCAACACTAATAACTCCTCTTTGATACGTTGTATATCCCCACAGGAAATAAGATGGATATCGGAGAAATATTTAATGTCATTGACCAAATGATGGAAGATCATATTATCCCAAATATAATCCGTAGAATGGATATACTGTGTCAACGATACAAATTCTCTTTGGGTATCAACCAGTTTTTCCGGTATCTTCAGATTCTCAAAATGATTGCATTGGATATGCTTATTCTGATACATCCACTTAAATAAACGAAACTTTGACAAAAGGTCATGCTTCAAATAAAGGGTCTGAGGAATAGTATTGGAAGAGGTACCCAAAGCCGTAGTAGGATCATCCTGAAAGGCCCTAAAGATCTTCACATATCTAGACAAGATCGTAAAATAAGCATTAAAAGGATCATCGTGATCTACCACATTCAAGTCGAACACGGCATTGGCACTAAAACTAACCCCTACTATTTTATCCAATGACACACCCAATTTCCTTGAGATAAGAGCTGCCTCTTCCAAGGTGAAAGGAACCTCGCCACGTAAGCGCCTATAAATGGCTTCTCTGCCAATATAAAGGGTATCCATCAACAGATTCGCCAAATTTGTCTTAGGGGGAAGTTTTTCTTTTAAAGCTTCAATCAAGCCTGTATTTAATTCATTTATCATCATAACCATGTCGAATGAAAAATCATCTACTCTAGTAACATATATAGAGAGGAAGTTGTTTCGAGAACAAGTACATTCGTAGATGGATTTTCAAAGCACGTAGCTTTTCAGCTTATTCATATCAACTATTTTCCCTTCCCGGGAAATAGCCCCTTCCTCTATCATTTCCGAGAAACTACGGGCCAATGAAGGACGGGCCACTCCAAAATATTCCGAAAGCTCTGTTTGATTACGATCCTGCTTATAATGATCTCCTTGAATACGTTTAAGTATATAGTAAGCCAGTTTACCTTTAATGGTCTTAATCGATAATAATTGAAGACGTTCAGAAAGAAATTGTGTCCGGTTGGCGTTAAAAGCCATATAGCTTTGAAGAAAATGCTCGTTTGTCGCCAGCAAACGCATCACCGCATTCTTAGGTATTAAAATGATCTCGCATTCCTCTAAGGCGATAACATCTACCGGGAAGCGATTATTTTCCGCAAACAAAAATGCGGAGGCCAAAGGAGTAGGCGCCGATAAAGTCTCCACTTCCAGAATTGTCCCGCTTTCGGTGATCATCTCAGTCTTTACCCGTCCTTTACTCAATAGATAAAGCGAAGATAAGGCATCTCCCTGACGAGCCACCCAGTCACCTTTCTTAAACGACCTTGTCGAATAATCCAACGAACTGAAAAGAGCGGTTTGCTCTTCCTCAGACAATTTTCCGCAAATAGGACACAAACTCAGATTCATAAAACTTCCTTTTGCGGATAAAGATAAAGAAAATAATCAAAGAGTGTAACAACTGTTACAGGTTAAACGATCTTCTATCCCCTACATTCGCGATAAACTTATAAAATAAAAGCTATGTTCTGTTATCAATGTCAAGAAACCGCCCAAGGAAAGGGCTGTATATTAAAAGGTGTATGTGGTAAGACCGCCGAAGTGGCCGGATTACAAGATTTACTGATGTACTTAATGAAGGGAATCTCCAAACTAACAACGACTTTACGCAAGCGAGGCGTGGAATCAGCCACGGCCAATAAGTTCATCGTCGACGGACTTTTCATGACCATCACAAACGCCAATTTCGATTCATCCAGATTCGTCTCAAAGATCAAAGAAGCCTATCAGCTACGGGAGAACCTTCTCGACGAGCTACATCGACAGGGAATCCATCCATCCTTAACCTGCGATTGTCTGACTTGGAAATCGGACAAAGTAGAGGAAATGGAGGTCAAATCGAAAGAAGTAGGTATTCTCGCCACAGAAAACAAGGATATCCGCTCTCTACGAGAATTACTCACTTATGGGGTAAAAGGTATGGCTGCCTACGTGGAACACGCTTACAATCTAGGCTTCGAGGATACCAGCCTCTATGCCTTTATCCAAGACGCCTTGGTCGCAACGACTCAATCGGACCTGACCGTCGCCGATTTAACCCGATGGGTACTCACCTGCGGCGAATACGGAGTAAAAGCCATGGCCTTATTAGATAAAGCGAATACTTCCACCTATGGCAACCCGGAAATTACGAAAGTGAATATCGGCGTAGGAAAGAACCCGGGTATACTTATCAGTGGGCACGACTTGAGAGACATTCAAGACTTGCTGGAACAAACCGAAGGTACAGGCATAGATGTCTATACACATAGCGAGATGCTTCCTGCACATTATTACCCGGCTTTCAAGAAGTATAAGCATTTTGTAGGAAACTACGGTAGCGCCTGGTGGAAACAAACATCTGATTTCGAGACATTCAACGGAGTTATCCTGTTTACGACCAACTGCCTTGTCCCTCCCCGTTCTTCCGCCACTTATGCCGATCGGGTCTATACGACCGGCTCTACCGGGTTCGAAGGATTCCCACATATCGCCGATCGTAAGCCCGGAGGCTCTAAGGATTTCTCTGCGTTAATCGAACACGCAAAGAAATGCGCCCCTCCAACGGAAATCGAACACGGAGAAATCATCGGTGGATTCGCTCATGAGCAGGTATTCCAATTAGCCGACAAGGTTATCGATGCCGTAAAATCAGGAGCGATACGTAAATTCTTTGTCATGGCAGGTTGCGACGGAAGAATGAAGAGCCGTAGCTACTATACCGAATTCGCCGAGAAATTACCGAAAGATACCGTCATATTAACCGCCGGTTGTGCCAAATATCGTTACAACAAACTGCCTTTGGGGGAGATCAGAGGTATTCCACGGGTATTAGATGCCGGACAATGTAATGACAGTTACTCATTGGTGATGATCGCCCTCAAGTTAAAAGAGATCTTCGGGCTGGATGATGTCAATGAATTACCTATCGCATACAATATCGCATGGTACGAGCAAAAAGCGGTAATCGTATTACTCGCCCTACTCTACCTAGGCGTAAAAAACATTCACTTAGGACCGACATTGCCAGCGTTCTTGTCGCCGAATGTAGCCAAAGTATTGGTCGATAATTTCGGGATCGCCGGAATAGGTAGCGTGGACGAAGACATGGAACTATTTCTAGGAAAGTAAAATAAACCTTTCCCGATCCGCTCTTGTTTTCCTATCACATTTTAATCGATTCAAGATGAATAAGGAACAACAAAAAAGAGTAGCCGCCATTCATGACCTATCGGGATTTGGCAAATGTTCATTGACAGTTGCCCTCCCGATCCTCTCGGCGGCAGGAATAGAGACAAGCGCCTTACCTACGGCCATACTTTCTACACACACAGGAGGTATTCTCGGCTATACTTATAGAGACTTGACGGAAGATATGCGTCCGTTCATGAAGCATTGGAAAGAATTGGATATCCGTTTCGACGCCGTCTACAGCGGCTTTCTTGGATCTTTCGAGCAATTAGATATCGTAAAAGAGTTCTTCTCCCTTTTCAAGCGGGAAGATAACCTGATTCTAGTCGATCCTGTCATGGGCGATAACGGAGAACTATACAAGATATTCACCCCTAAATTCGCCAAAGGAATGAGATCCCTTTGTGAAAAAGCGGACATTATCGTACCGAACCTGACGGAGGCCGCATTATTGTTGGGCGAACCCTACCAAGCAGGTCCCTATACCAAAGCTTATATCGATGGTATTTTACATAAACTAAGTCAGCTAGGCCCTAAGCAAGTTGTCTTGACCGGTGTCTATTTCGACGAGAAAGAACTGGGAGCCGCCACTTTCGATATGGAACGAAATGCGACAGAGTATGTTTTAACAGAGAAAATACCCGGTTATTATCATGGTACGGGAGATGTTTTCGCAAGTGCTTTACTGTCCGGTTTGTTAAATAATTTCAACTTGGAGAGATCTGCGGAAATAGCCGTTCGCTTCACGACAGAAAGTATTCTTCGAACATTCAAGGCGCAAACGGATTATCGCTTTGGCGTGAACTTCGAACAATCCATTCCGGATTTACTAAAAGAACTGAAACTGATATAAATGAGAGCCTTTTTTTTCTCATATTTGCAAATAAAAGGAATATAATAGTATGGCTAAATTAAGAATAGCGTTTTCTGGTATCGGTGCGGTGGGTGGTTATTACGGAGGTATGGTCGCCGCCCGCTATCAAGGAACAATAAAAGCAGATATCTTTTTTATCGCCCGTGGAGAAAATCTAAAGGCTATCCGTGAAAACGGTTTACAAATGCAACTAGGCATCCGGACAATCCATACGGCTCCGGCACTAGCCACCGATAATCCCGCCGAGATAGGGCCGGTAGACTACCTTTTCTGTTGTACAAAAAGTTACGATCTAGAAGAAAACATCCAGCAGCTAAAGCCTGTTATCGGACCTGAGACCGTTATCATCCCCTTGCTAAACGGATTGGATATCGAAGAACGAATCCATAATATACTACCCGAACAAGAGGTCTGGAAAGGATGTGTTTACATCGGTTCTCGCTTGACAGAGCCGGGTGTTGTCGAGAAATTCTCCTTGAAAGAACGTATTTTCTTCGGCAACAAAGATGCAAACAAAGATAAGCAAACCGAGTTGCTTAAATTACTTATGTATGCCCGGTTAAACGCTTTTAATCCAGCGGATATAGACCTACGCATCTGGAAGAAATTCTTCATGATCTCTACGGCGGCTACGGCTACGAGTTTCTTCAACCAGCCCATTGATGAAGTACTAGCCCAACATATCGACCTGTTCATCGCTTTGGGTACGGAATTAAAAAGCGTAGCAGAGGCTATGGGAGTCCGTTTACCCGATGACATCGTCTATACTTCCATCGAGACGCAAAAGATGATGCCGGCCGGCTCCACGACTTCCATGCATAGTGATTTTCTCGCCGGGAAAAAAACAGAGTTGGAAACATTGACAGGATATGTAATTCGTCAAGCGGAGAAGCTCGGCGTTGATGTCCCTACTTATCGATTTATGTATAACGGATTGTCTTTTTATCCCTATCCGAAGAAAACAGAAATATCATAATTATGCAAGATATAATAAACGGGCGTTGTGGTTGGTGCGGAACTGACGAGTTGTATATGAGATACCATGATCAAGAGTGGGGAAAGTTGGTGACTGACGATAAAACACTGTTTGAGTTTCTTGTGCTGGAAAGTTCTCAAGCCGGGTTAAGTTGGATAACTATCCTTAGGAAGCGTGAGGGATATCGCAAGGCATTTTGTGATTTTGATATCGAAAGAGTGGCGCAAATGACCGATGAAGATGTTGAACGGTTGATGCAGTTTGAGGGAATTGTGAAAAACCGTCAGAAAATTAAATCGACAATCACAAACGCAAGGCAGTTTCTCTCCATACAGAAAGAGTTCGGTAGCTTTTATAATTACACTCTATCATTCTTTCCTAACCAAAAACCGATTATCAACACCTTTCAGTCATTGAGTGAGATTCCGGTATCATCTCCCGAATCCGAAGCCATGAGCAAAGATATGAAGAAACGAGGATTCAAATTCTTCGGAGCCACAATTTGTTACGCCCACCTACAGGCTTCGGGATTTATCAACGATCATCTGATGGACTGCGTTTGCCGAAAAAGATAATAAAAAAGGCGGAAACAGCATGTTCCCGCCTTCATTATTATTTTAGTGAGTGATCTTATTGACCGATATAAGTCTCCATGAACTTAGCGCCCGGAGCCGGAGAGATGGTTATTACCTCCGTATCCGCAGGGATCAAGACAGTTTGACCTTGGTGAACAAAGATCTCGTTTCCTTTATTATCACGGATGGAAGCCTTGCCTGCCATACAGATGTAAACGACAAAAGAATCCAGTTCCGAGAAATTACGAACCATAATCGTATCCAGATCCAAAAGGTTTGTCGTGAAATATTTACAGTCCGCCAACTCTACCGTGGCATTCGTATGACCTTTGTAGTGAGTACGGTAATCCGGATACAACGTATAATCGATAGCGTCTTTCGCCAATTCCGTATGCAGCTCACGGCCATTACCGTTCACATCTTTACGGTTGTAATCGTAAATACGATACGTGATATTACTGGTCTGCTGGATCTCGGCGATAAAACAACCCGCTCCGATCGCATGCACACGTCCCGCCGGCAAGAAGAATACATCGCCTTCATTTACGTCGTAACGTTGAAGCACATCCATGATCGTATTGTTCTCCACACGTTTCACATATTCCTCAGCGTCGATTTGCTCAGAGAAACCGGAATACAGGCCAGCGCCTTTCTCTGCCTTGATCACATACCACATCTCCGTCTTACCGAAAGAGTTGTGGCGTTTTTTCGCCAGCTCATCGTCCGGGTGAACTTGAATGGATAAATTATCACGGGCATCGATAAACTTGATAAGCAAGGGGAAAGTCGTCCCGAATCTCTCCATCACCTTCTCTCCCAGCAATTCCTTGCCATAAGAGCGGATCAACTCATCCAAAGACTTACCTTCCAACTCGCCATTATCGACGATTGAATAATTTCCCTCAACATGAGAAAGCTCCCAGCTCTCGCCTACACCATTCTCAACCGGAGTAATACCCTTAAACGGGCAGATATCTGAACCGCCCCAAATCACCTTCTTGAGGATCGGCTTAAATGTAAATGGATATAACATAACGTGTTTTGTGTATAGAGTTTTACTTTTTGACCTTCACTTTCCTTAATACGACGGCGCTACGTGCCGGGATATAAAGTTTCAGCCATTCTTTCTTTTCTTTCTTATATAACGGATCAAATTGCGTGAAATGCCTTATGGTATCATCAGCCAAGCCAAACCCCCCGAAACGGGTAGCGTCGGTGTTCAATACGACCTCATATTCTCCCTTCGGAACTAAGAAACCGTAATCCGTGAACGATTTCGTCGGGCTAAAGTTGAACACAAAAACCAAGTCTTTACGCATATAAGCCAATATCTGATCGCCATCATTATCCCAAACCTTCTGGATAGGGGTATCTTGGAAATTCTTCACATCCCCGATCAATTCCAACATCTCACGGTCGAAATCGCCCAAGAAATGGTACTTCAAATCCAAGTTGTCCACCAAATCCCATTGGCGGCGAGCGTATTTATAAGACCATCCATTGCCCTCCCTCGGGAAGTCGATCCATTCCGGATGCCCGAACTCATTTCCCATAAAGTTCAGATAACCGCCATTAATAGTAGAAGCCGTAACCAAACGGATCATCTTATGCAAGGCGATACCTCTATCTACCATGAAATTATGGTCATCTTTTTGCATATGCCAATACATATCGGCGTCGATCAAGCGGAAGATGATCGTCTTATCACCCACCAAGGCTTGATCGTGGCTCTCGGCATAACTGATCGTCTTCTCATCGGCACGACGGTTCGTCGTCTCCCACCAGATCGAAGACGGATGCCAATCCTCATCCTTCTTTTCCTTGATCGTCTTGATCCAATAATCCGGGATGTTCATGGCCATGCGATAATCAAAGCCATAACCACCATCCTCTATCTTAGCTGCCAAGCCTGGCATGCCACTCACCTCCTCAGCGATCGTTATAGCGCCCGGATTCACCTCATGGATCAATTTATTGGCCAAGGTTAGATAAGCGATAGCGTCGCCATCTTGGTGGCCATTAAAATAATCGCCGTAATTACAGAAAGCCTCGCCCAAGCCATGGCTGTAGTAAAGCATGGAGGTCACGCCGTCGAAACGGAAACCATCGAACTTATACTCCTCCAGCCAGAACTTACAATTCGACAATAAGAAATGAAGTACCTCGTTCTTTCCATAATTGAAGCACAGGGAATCCCATGCCGGATGCTCACGGCGTTCGCCACTCAGGAAATATTGGTCATACGAACCGTCAAAGCGGCCTAATCCCTCCACCTCGTTCTTTACGGCGTGGCTATGTACGATGTCCATGATCACGGCGAGCCCCATCCCGTGCGCCTCGTCAATCAGTTGTTTCAACTCGTCCGGCGTACCGAAACGGGAAGAGGCGGCGAAGAAGCTACTTACGTGATAGCCGAACGATCCATAATAAGGATGTTCTTGTATAGCCATGATCTGAATGGCGTTATAACCATCCTTCGCTACACGAGGCAATATATTTTGACGGAATTCATTATACGTCCCCACCTTCTCCTCGTTGGTGCTCATACCGATATGGCACTCGTAAATCAAAAGGGGAGACTTCTTAGGTTTGAATCGTTTATTCTTGAATTTATAAGGTTTCTCCGGGTTCCATACTTGAGCGCTGAATATCTTAGATTGCTCATCTTGCACCACCCGGCGAGTCCATGCGGGAATACGTTCTCCGCTACCGCCGTCCCACTCGACCAGCAACTTAAACAAGTCCTCATGATACATCTGCGCATCGGTCAAAGCGATCTCCCATACGCCATTCGCCTTACGTTTAAGCTTGTATTTATTATCTTTCTGCCATCCGTTGAATGTTCCAATCAAATAAATAGCGGTAGCATTCGGCGCCCATTCACGGAACACCCAGCCTTTCGTGGTTTTGTGTAACCCAAAATAAAGATATCCGGAAGCCATCTCGGATAAGGTTAGTTTACCATTATTCGTCAGGCTCTTTTCTTTATCAATCACGTATTGATACCGGCCTTCTATAGCCGCCTCATAAGGGGCCAGCCACGGGTCATTTTTTATCAGATTTAGAGACTCCATGATTTATTATAATTTGGTTCTCGGCAAAGATAAAAGAAAAAAACATACCCATTGATAATATTAGGATATTTCTTATATTCGCGGTAAACCGTACAAAGATGAGCAAAGGAACAAAAAGTATAGCCTTTTACCTAATGATGATCCTCATTTTCGGTTCGCTGATGTACTTTATCGCCAAAGAAGGGGAAAGTCAGCAACTGGAAAATTCGATTGCGTCCATCCAAAACGCACCTAGTAATTTAGAAGAGGGATTTACCATATTTACTCAATTATTAGTACATAATATCGAGTCTTCCATAGGAATTCTGCTTTTACAAATCATCACGATATTGCTTACGTGCCGTTTGTTCGGTTGGTTATTCCAGAAGATCGGGCAACCCACCGTCATCGGCGAGATCGTTGCCGGAATCGTGCTAGGGCCGTCCGTATTAGGCAATTTATTCCCGGAGGCTTCCGCCTTCCTTTTCCCTGTGGAATCGTTGGTGAATATAAATATGCTGAGTCAATTCGGACTTATACTCTTTATGTTCGCTATCGGGATGGAACTTAATATCTCCGAGGTAAGGAAAAAGCTGAAAGAGACGATCTTAATCAGTCATACCAGTACGATCGTCCCCTTCTTTTTCGGTATGTTGACCGCCTATTTCGTGTACGACAAATATGCGGATAAGAGTACGCCTTTCCTCTCTTTCGCCTTGTTTATAGGTATCGCCATGAGTATTACCGCCTTTCCCGTATTGGCACGTATTATCCAAGAGAAAGGACTTACCAAGACACATTTGGGTACCATCTCGTTGGCAAGCGCAGCGAATGGGGATATCACCGCATGGTGCTTGCTAGCGGTTGTCATAGCGATCGCACAAGCGGGTTCGATGCTAAGTGCCGTTTACAACATCTTATTCTCGGTCCTTTACATAGTGTTTATGTTTTTGGCGGTGCGGCCATTCCTGCGGATGATCGGACATATCTACCACAACAAGGAGGTAATCGACAAGGGGCTGGTCGCTTTCATCTTCTTGCTATTGATCACCTCGGCTTATCTGACAGAGATATTGGGATTGCATGCCTTATTCGGCGCTTTTATCGCAGGGGTGGTGATGCCGGGAAATGTCAAATTCCGCAAGATCATGACCGAGAAAGTAGAGGATGTATCCCTTGCGCTATTTCTTCCCTTATTCTTCGTATCTACCGGATTACGTACGGAAATAGGTCTTCTAAACAAGCCTGAGTTATGGTGGCTATGCCTTATCTTCATAGTCGTGGCCATCGCGGGAAAGTTTGGGGGAGCGATGTTCTCCGCCCGATTCGTGGGTGAGAGCTGGAAGGATAGCCTATACATAGGGGCGCTCATGAACACCCGCGGGTTGATGGAGCTGGTCGTATTGACGATCGGGTACGAGATGGGGATATTGACACCTTCCGTATTCGTGATCTTAGTGCTAATGACGCTGGTCACCACCTTTATGACAACACCGTTGGTCTCATTCATCAAATTCTGTTACCGGGCGCATGACAAGTTGATGGAGCAAAAAGAGAGAATGCCATTAGAGGGGATATTCAAGGTACTGTTGTCCTTCGGACGAGCCGGAAATGGACAGATCATGCTGGACGTAGCCCACCAGATGTTTGCCCAAGGCAAAAACAAGCTGGAGCTGACGGCACTGCACTTAACGGTTGGCTCGGACGTAAACCCGCTACACACGGATAATTTCGAGGAAGTCAGCTTCGGCCCGATCCTTTACGGGGCCAAGAAGCTGGGCATTCAGATACAGACCCGCTACGAGGTATCGAACAACGCCGGAGTGGATATTTGTAGCATCGTAAACAATGAGGGGTACGATTTCCTTCTGGTCGGTTCCGGGATATCGATGAGCAACACACCAGACGATATAGCGGCAAGCCACTACCGGGCCTCTTTCTACAACCGTTATTTCAAACGCTTCAAAGCTCCGGAATCCTGGTTTTATCCGGGTGCCTTATTGAAAGACAAGACGAAGATGTTTATCGAGCAAAGCAATTGCCCGGTAGGTGTATTCGTGAACCGGAATTTTGTCAAGGCATCGAACGTGATCGTGATCATCGACTCCGAGGAGGATTTATTCCTGTTGGGATACGCCCAGACCTTATTGAAGTCTACACACGGCTCGGCCAGCGTACTTGATAAATCCAGCAGCACGACCCCGGGGAACGAGGTGATCAAGGAAGGAATCCTGCGATTCACGGAAGACGTGAAGCAGACCACGCTTCTACGAGAGAAAGACCTTACGCCCCAGTCTTTCAACGGCTTCAACTTCATGCTGATCAGTTATAAGACATGGAACGATGTCTCCGAGCACCGGAAAGAAGCCTTGCAGAAGATGCCTTCTACGTTGATATTAAGTAAATAATCCGTTATAAACCATATAAACCCGTCTTTATGAGAATCTGTCTTTTCTTCTTGATCACCGTTTTCCTCATGGCCTGCTCCTCTACGGGGAACCAGCGGCAGGAACCGGAAAACCAGACCTTGGAAACGATACTCAATCGCAAAAGCGTACGTAAGTATAAGGATCGCCCGGTAGAAAAGGAAAAGATAGACAAACTGATACGAGCCGGAATGGCCGCCCCCTCCTCCCGTGACAGGCGACCTTGGGAATTCATTATCGTAACCGACCGGAAAGCCTTGGACACAATGGCCGAAGGTCTCCCCTTCGCCCGGATGCTGAAAGAGACAAGGCAAGCGATCGTCGTTTGCGGCGATACGATCAAATCCTCCAACGCTTGGTTTCTGGATTGTTCCGCCGCCTCGCAAAACCTGTTACTTGCCGCCGAATCCATGGGATTGGGAGCTGTATGGACGGCTGTTTACCCCTATCCGGACCGGATTGAGATCGTCCGGAAAGAGCTTAGGCTACCGGATCATATCATGCCGTTGAACGTCATACCTGTGGGATACCCCATGCAGAAAGAGACTCCCAAAAACAAATACAACGTCCAACAGATCCATCACAATGGCTGGTAAAGCTATATGACTTCCAGATAACTCCGTCCGTTTCCCGCCCGGTTCACCCGGATCTGCACGGGAATACGTTCCGTCATTTCCTGTACGTGCGAGATAACGCAGATCTTGCGCCCTTGCGTACGCAGGCTCTCCAAGGCATCCATAGCGAGCCGCAACGTCTCCGCATCCAAAGAGCCGAAGCCCTCATCGATAAACAGGCTCTCTACCTTCATCCGGTTCGAGGAGAGAGAGGACAAGCCTAGCGCCAAGGCCAGCGAGACCAAGAAAGATTCCCCTCCGGAAAGGCTATGCACGGTACGGATCTCGTCGCACATATCTTGGTCGATCACCTGCAAAGCCAAGGTATCCGGCACACGCTCCAACCGGTAACGCTGGGATAGTTGCCGCAATTGCACATTTGCGTAACTCAACAAGACATCCAAGGTGTAGCCTTGGGCGATCCTACGGAACTTGGCGCCATCCGCCGAGCCTGCCAATTCATTCAGCTTCGCCCAACGCTCGCTCATCGCCCTCCGCTCCGAGAGCTCTTGCTGGAAGCCGGCTATCTTCCGCTTATTCTCCTCGTGCGTACGCAGACGGAAACTACATTCAGACTTTTGGGCCGTCATTTCCGACAGGGATTCCTCCAGCGTCTTGCCTTCGTAGGTCTCTTGGTAGGCGGCCAACCAGTTATCCAGTTCTTGCCGGCGTGCGGAAAGAAGGCCGGAAGTCTCCACCAGATCCTTCTTGATCTGTTCCGTAATCCCCCGGTATTGCTCCACCTCGCCGGCGTGCTTCGTCGTACTCTCTTGCAGCTCCTTCAAATGGCTCTTCAAGGCTTCCACCCGTTCGTGGAAGGTACGTTCCACCTGGTCGGCGGGCTGGCCTCCCAGCAGGAGATTCCGTTCCGAGCGCAAACGGGTATAGGATTGATTCTTCTCGTCGTAGGCTTTCGCGGCGTCCTCGTACTGCTTGCGCAAGGGAGGGAGGAAAGCCTCGTACGACTCCCGTTCCGCTTTATAGGCGCTCCGCTCCCGTTCCAATTCCCGCAAGCGTTCCCCGTTGGCTTGCCACTGCCGGGCGAAATCCGTCAAGGTCTCCCGGAAGCTTTCCGGCTCCTTGTTCCAGCCCGTCTGCCATGCGTCGTTCCCGAACAGGGCGTTGGCGGCGGATAGGGATTGGGACAGCTTCTCCTGCTGCTCCCGCTTATCCAATTCTTCCCGGTCGATTTGCTCGGACAGGGATTGTAGCTGATTCCTTAATTCCGTCCGTGCGTTCTCGTCCGCGGCGAGTTGTTTATGCAGCTCCAGTTCTTTCTGTTGCAGGGCGGCGAGTTGTTTCCCGCAGGCCTCCTGCCGTTCTTTCCGGTCGAGAAGCCGCTTGAGGCGCAGGGTAGCTTCCGAGATGTGATCCGCCAAGGCCAACAGACGCTCATGCGCCTCGTGAGAGGCGAAAGGATGCTCAAGGCTTCCGCAGACCGGGCAAGGCGTTCCGGCGGTCAGCTTGTCCCGCAGGCTTTTGATATCGCCAGTCGTCACGAACTGGGCTTGCTCCAACAATAAACGCTCCCGTTCCGTACGGCAGGTCTCGATCGATCGATCCAAAGCCTCCGGTTCCAATTCCTTGAGGGCAAGCGCTACGGACTTCCGCTCTTCCTCAATCTTTACCTGTTCCTTGGCGTGCGTCTCCGCCTCCCGCCGCAAGGATTGCCTCCGAACCTCCAACCGCTGGATTTTCTGTCGGATGGCTAGCAAGGCCTTGTCCGACCGCTCGACTGCCCGGCGAGCCGTAAGGCAGGTATCCAGATGAATCAACAAGGCCGACAGTTGCTCGGCGATCCCCTCCTTGCTCCGGTAACGTTCACGCCACGACGTCAGCTTGTCCCATTCCTCCGAGGCTTTCTTCTGCCGCTCTTCCACCTTCCTGAGTTTCTCTTCCGCCTCCTGCTTCCGCCGGGAGAAGTCTTTCATCCGTTCATCGGCCTCGGAGCGGGCTTTCAAGGCAGATTCCAGTTGCACGTCCAGTTTCCGGGCCTGTTGCAATTCCAGTCGCAGACGCTTAGATTCCTCATCCGTCCTCGCCAATCGCACCTCTCCTTGCTCATACTCCTTCCTTACGGTTTCCAGCGATGCCAACGCCCGTTCCAAGAAACGAGCGTTCTCCTCCCGCTGTTTTTCCTTCGAGGCGATCTGGACCTCGGCCGCTTTCACGGCCTCCCGTAAGCTTTGCCGC
The DNA here is from genome assembly GCF_003635405.1 of Parabacteroides sp. AF39-10AC. Classification (NCBI taxonomy): domain Bacteria; kingdom Pseudomonadati; phylum Bacteroidota; class Bacteroidia; order Bacteroidales; family Tannerellaceae; genus Parabacteroides; species Parabacteroides sp. AF39-10AC. Next base: position 26,922 of record NZ_QTLP01000018.1, read on the forward strand.
TCGACCCTCGCCTTCTCCAGACGGGCCAGCTCCCCCTCCAAGACCGAAAGGCGGGTTTGGGAGGCTTCCACCTCCTCCTCCGATAGAAGCTCTATGCCTTGTACGCGGGCGCATAGCCGCTCGTAGGCCTCCTTCGCCTCGGCGTTCTTGGCGAAGATCCGGCGGGAGATCTCCGAGTATTGCTCCGTACCGGTCAGTTTTTCCAGCAAGGAGGCCTTCTCGCCCTGCTCCGCTTTTAGGAAGGTAGAGAAATCGTTCTGGGCCAAGAGCACCGAGCGGGTGAACTGATCGAAAGTCAGGCCGATCAGCTCGATGATACGGGCTTGCAGGTCCTTGTTGGTTCCCGGCTCCTCTTTCCCGGCATCTATATTATATAATGTAAGGCGGGCGGCCTGCAAACGTCCGCTCTCCTTCTCCCGGGCCCGGGATACGGACCAGCGGGTGCGATACCGACACCCGTTCAGCGCCACGAAATCCACCTCGGCGTAGCCCGAGGCCGTCCCGCGGCGCAAGAGGAAGCGGGGGTCGCTTTGCGGCAACACCTCCTCTTGCACGTCCCTCAGCCGCACGTTATTCTCCTTCGCCAGCTCCGTTCGCGGCGTACGGGAGAAAAGGGCGAGGCACATGGCATCCAGCAACGTGGATTTTCCCGCCCCGGTAGGCCCGGATATAGCGAAGATACCCGCCGAAGCCAAAGGCTCTTCCGTAAAATCAATGGAAAACTCTCCTTCCAGCGACGCCAGATTGCGTCCTCTGATCGCCAGCACTCTCATAAAGAAACCTCCCTCATCACCTCATTAAACAATGTCTCTATCTCCTCGGGCAACTCGCCTCCGTATTTCACGGCAAACGTATGTCTCAGCATATCCAGCGGGGCTATCTTTTGCAAATCATTATACGACAAGGCCCGCTCCTCTGCCTCTCCTTCCCGCCGGGGATACGAAGGAACGATGGAGGTGAGGCGGACTGCCTTCCCGACCAACGCCTCCTCTACCCGATGGCGGAACGTAGGGTCCGGCTCCGTCAGCAGGACCCGTATCTCCACGTAAGGCCAGCGGCTCTCATCCTCGCTGACCACCTCCGGCTCCGGAAGCCCGGCGAGGCATCGCAAGACCTCCTCCGGGGGTAACGGGCTATCCGGTATACGCATCAAGTCCGCAACTCTTGGGATCTCGATCGCCTCGGTACCAGCGACCTTCCCCTCCTCGACCGCTACGGCTATCACTTGATGCCGGTAATTCTTCTCCGAGAACGACATGGGAAGCGGGCTTCCGGCGTAACGTACCGCCTCGCGCCCGCCAATCCGTTGCGCTTTATGGATATGCCCTAGCGCCGTATAAGCGATCCCGGCGTCGAAGGTATCCGCAGATACGGACTCCAGCCCTCCCATGATGGCACGCTCGCTCCGGTCGTCGTCCGATAGTTCGGCTCCGGTGGCGTGGAGGTGGCCCAAGGCTACGATCGCCTCGCCGGGGTTCCTCCGGGCATCCGCATAAGCGTAGAGCCGCTGGTACATCCGGCCGATGCCCGCCACATACGAGTCGGGCTCTCCCTCGGACGCCGCCGGGTAATCCCCTTGGCGGAGGAAAGGCACTGCTAGACAAAGCGCCTCCCGTTCTCCCGCCCGGTTCCTCAAGGGGACAACGAGCGATCCGAGATCGATCTCCCCGGAATCCGTCCTCCCCACGATACCTACAATCGAGGTATTCAATTCCTCCAGCAAGGGATTCGGGGCTTCCAGACGGATCGCGGAGTCATGATTGCCGGCGATGATCACGATCTGCAAGCCCGGATTCCGGCGATTCGCCTCTTTCAGGAAACGATAGAAACGACGTTGCGCCCCGGCGGAAGGGTTCGTCACGTCGAACACGTCGCCGGCGATCAACAGGACATCCGTCTGCCGCTCCACCAAAAGATTTGTCAGAAAACCGAGGAAAGCATCGTGCTCCGCCTCCCGGTCGTAGCCGAAAAAGGTCTGGCCCAGATGCCAGTCGGCCGTATGGATAAGTTTCAATGCCATTTATCTTCTTCTATTTTGATCCGGCAAATGTACTTCTTTCCCTTCAGATATCAGATTTTGGTAGAATGAAAAAGACGAATGATCAAGCGTATCCCCCCTTATATACCGGCAGCACGACCGAGAAGCGGCTTCCTTCTCCCTGCTTAGAACTCAGCGCTATCCGTCCCCCCAAGTTTTGTACGATTCCTTGGCAGATAGACAACCCCAGACCGGCCCCTTGGCTGAATTCATCTTGCTTGAAAAAACGGCTGAATACCTTCTCTTGTTCCTCCTCCGATAGACCGATCCCGGAGTCCTCGACAAATATCGCCGCCTCATCCGTGCCCCTCAGATGCTTAAATCCCAACTTTATATATCCGCTATTCGTGAATTTACAAGCGTTTGTCAAGAAATTGGTTATAACTTGAGAAAGTCTCTTTTTATCCGTATAGATAAACAAATCCCCCTCCGCCTCTTTCGAGAATCGTAGGTGGGTGGGGACCAATAACTGATGGGCGAGGTAAAGATCGTCTACCAACTCCTTGACGGAGCAGCTCTCTTTCTCGAATTTCATTTGTCCCGATTGAAGTCTCGAAACCTCCAGAATATCATTGATGAGCACCAACAGCAGATCGCAGCTCTGATTGATCGTCTTGGCAAACAGCTGCTTGTCGGCCTCGTCTAAGTCCTTCTCCGAGGCCAGCAGGTTCGAGAAGCCTACGATAGAGTTCAGCGGCGTACGTATCTCATGGCTCATGTTCGCCAAGAATTTTTGCTCATATCCCCTCATGAGGATAAGCTCTTTTTCCCGTTTCTTCATGTCATTGATATTGATAAGTATACCGCTCACGTCTTTGCCTCCCTCCGCATTATCTAACGCAGGCATGGCGCTAAAGCGGAATTCCCACCATTCATAATCAGATCCGGCGAAGCGGGCACGGCATTGGAATACCTCCTTGTCCGCCTTCCATAAGGATTGCCTCTGCAGCTTGAAAGCGATGAGATCATCGGGATGTATCAATTTCCACATCTCCTCCAACTCGATTCGCGACGGCTGGTCACCGACAGGATACTTGAAAAAGAACTCCTCATCCTTGAATTCCCAGATGTATATGCCTCCACACTGTATGGCCAAATCCAAGAAGAAATTCTTTTGAGACAAACGGGAGAAGATCATCTTGACTTGCCTCTTCTCCCGCCGGTACAGGTATAAGACAACGATTAGCAGCAGGATAGAGGAGATCTCAAAAATAGGCCTCAGCCTGTAATACTCAAATAAGGGGGAGCGCTCGGGCAGTAAATAGATCGCTGCGAACAAAGCCGCCAAAACCAAGAATATGTAAAGTAGGTGCTTCATCATTCTTCAAATTTATAAGTCCTCGCGGGACTACGGTAAATTATGAGACCAAAGGTATGAATATTTATTAAACAGTCAATGAAAATCAACGATAGTCTTAATAATAAATAATAATGTTAACACGGGAGGAAGAAATAAAGCCGTCTATCACCGTAGTCCCGCGAGAACAGCGCCTACCTCTCCCGCAATCATCCATCCATCCCGGCTTATATCTCGTCCGGAGATTCCCGGTCGGAGCCGAAAAAGGCCCGGCCCGGATGCCAGTCGGCCGTATGGATAAGTTTCAATGCCATGATGGTAATCTTGTTTTATGGAGGCCAAAGGTAGGGAAAAATCTCAGGAAAGACCTTTAGAAAGGAGGAGAGGATGCGGGAAGGAAGCAAGTTGTCATTTCCGGGTGCCGGAAACGGACGTTTCCACGTATCGGAAACGAGAGCTTCCGGGTGTCGGAAACGAGAACTTCCGACACCCGGAATAAAAGTTAAACCTCATCGGGGCTTTCGCTATCTCCATCACCTCCGCCCACGGTTAATGGATAAGGGAAGCGATTCCGGCGTACTTCCTTCAAAAAGACTTTACTGTTGCCACTCGAGCGAGTAGCCACCTCCAAGTAATACGTGCCATCCTCCAAGGCGGGGATGATAAGCGAGAAGGCCGACGGATCGTTGCGCAACACGGAGGTCATCGGCACGGCTACCGACGTTTGGGAGCCGTCCTTCACGAAGAAGAAGCCCACGGCATCTCCCGTCTCGCCGGCGATCTTGATACGTTGCCCGCTGCCGGTCAATCCTCCGCCCGGGGTCAGTTTCGTATTCACGGCACCGGACGCTACGTCCGTCACGCTGATGATCGTAGGCAGCCCCTCCTCCACGTGGCTGACGATCACGCTGATGTCCGTCAGCTTCGAACGAATCTCCGCCGTGGGCGTGGAACGGAGCACGACCTTGTTGCGCGCCGGGTCGAACTGCGCCTTCGGGCCGATGAACGAGCCCTCCACACCCAAGCTGTTCGTCGTGAAACCGAACTCCACGGTACTGCCCGAGTACAGCTCCTCCTCGGCCACACCCTTGATCTCACTGTAAATACCTTCAATCTCCGAGGCCGAATATTTCGTACCGAGCCGAGCGGCGGCCAGCTTGCATAAGTCGCCGATCGAACGACTTTGTACGTAAGTGACGTTGAACGTGAAATCGTCCGTGCGCGCCGTCAACTTGTTCTCCACCAGCTTACCGGTGATACTTCTTTTCTTAGGTTCTGCCATACTATCATTCAGATTATGGGCCTCTCTTGGATAGAGACCCTAGTTATTAAACACCCAAATGTAACAATAAACTTTCACTCCGACAAGCGGGAATCGGATTACTATTCACGCTTTCCCAAAAACTATTTGTAAGCAAAACCTAGCCAACTCATAATAATTTGTTACTTTTGCGGTGGTTTTAAATAGGAACAACATAATTAATAAACATACCTATGGCAAAGATTACAAAAGAGGAGGCCCTTCGGTACCATGCCGAGGGCAAACCGGGTAAGATCGAGGTTATCCCGACAAAGCCTCATAGCACGCAAACGGATTTATCCCTGGCTTATTCGCCGGGCGTAGCCGAGCCGTGTCTGGAGATCGAGAAGAATCCGCTGGACGCGTACGAATATACGGCGAAAGGTAATTTGGTAGCCGTAATCTCCAACGGTACCGCCGTACTCGGGCTGGGCGATATAGGCCCCTTGGCCGGTAAGCCGGTGATGGAAGGCAAGGGATTGCTATTCAAGATATTCGCAGGCATCGACGTATTCGATATCGAAGTGAACGAGAAAGATCCGGAGAAGTTTATCCAGACCGTGAAGGCGATCTCGCCCACGTTCGGAGGAATCAACTTGGAGGATATCAAGGCACCGGAGTGTTTCGAGATCGAGACTCGCTTGAAGAACGAGCTGGATATCCCCGTCATGCACGACGACCAGCATGGTACGGCAATCATCTCCGGCGCCGGGCTGATCAACGCCTTGGAGATCGCCGGCAAGAAGATCGAGGACGTGAAGATCGTGGTGAACGGCGCCGGAGCCGCCTCTATCTCATGTACGAAACTGTACGTGATGCTGGGAGCGCGCAAGGAGAATATCGTCATGTGCGACAGCAAGGGCGTTATCTCTACCAGCCGCCCGGACTTGAACGCCGCCAAGCGGGAGTTCGCTACCGACCGTCCGATCAAGACCTTGCAGGAGGCCGTGGTGGGAGCCGACGTATTCTTGGGCCTCTCCGTGGCGAACGTATTGACCAAGGAGATGGTACGTAGCATGAACGCCGACCCGATCGTATTCGCCTTGGCGAACCCGAACCCGGAGATCTCCTACGCCGATGCTATGGCCTCGCGGGACGATATCATCTTCGCTACCGGACGTTCCGACTATCCGAACCAGATCAACAACGTGCTGGGATTCCCTTATATCTTCCGCGGCGCCTTGGATACGCACGCCAAGGCGATCAACGAGGAGATGAAGCGGGCCGCCGTCTACGCCATCGCCGACCTTGCCAAGGAGCCTGTCCCCGACGTGGTGAACGCCGCCTATAAGCTGAAACGAACCACTTTCGGACGCGACTATATCCTTCCGAAAGCGCTCGATCCCCGCTTGCTGACCCGTGTATCTTGCGCCGTGGCGAAAGCCGCTATCGACTCGGGCGTGTCTCGCAAGACGATCACCGACTGGGAGGGCTACGCCAACCATTTGCGTGAGATGATGGGGTACGATAATAAACTCTTGCGCTCGTTCACCGATATGGCGAAAGCGAACCCGAAACGGGTGGTATTCGCCGAGGCGAACCACGTGAATATGCTGAAAGCCGCCGCCGAGGCGAAAGCGGAAGGTATCTGTTTCCCGATCTTGCTGGGTAACGAGGAGCGTCTGGCCAAGATCGCCGCCGAGGAGAATATCAGTCTGGACGGTATCGAGATCGTCAACCTCCGCCACGACCGCGAGACGGAACGCCGCCACCGCTACGCCCGCATCCTTTCCGATAAGAAGGCGCGCGAGGGCGTGACCTACTCGGAGGCTTGCGAGAAGATGGTAGACCGTAACGCCTTTGGTATGATGATGGTGGCTACCGGCGACGCCGACGCTTTCGTGACGGGTGTATACAGCCGCTACTCGGAGGTTACCAAGATGGCGGAGCAGATCATCGGCATCCGCCCGAGTTACAAACATTTCGGCGCCTTGAACATCCTGACGTGCAAGAAGGGTACGTTCTTTATGGCCGATACGTTGATCAACCGTCATCCGTCGGCCGAGGTATTGATCGATATCGCCCGCCTGACGCACGACGCCGTGAAGTTCTTCGCTCACGAGCCGGTGATGGCGATGTTATCTTACTCGAACTTCGGGGCCGACAAGCAGGGTAGCCCGCTGAAGGTGCACGAGGCGATCGACTTCTTGCATAAGACATACCCAGACATGGTAGTAGACGGAGAGATGCAAGTAAACTTCGCCCTCGACAAGAAGTTGCGCGACGATATGTACCCGTTCAACAAGCTGAAAGGGCAAGACGTGAATACCTTGATCTTCCCGAACCTAAGCTCCGCCAACAGCGCGTATAAGCTATTGGATACGCTGGGTATCACCGAGACGATCGGCCCGATCCAGATGGGATTGAACAAACCGATCCACTTCACCGACGTAGAAAGCTCTACCCGTGATATCGTGAACCTGACTACCGTAGCTGTCGTAGACGCTATCGTTCAGGAACAGATCGAGAAAGAAGGTTGATAGGGCTTATCCCCTATCAATACTATCCCCAGTTGTAGAGACAGGGCGTGCCCCGTCTCATCCCGGCAAAATGGTATTCTAAATTACTATCAGACGGTGGTGAGACGGGGCGTGCCCCGTCTCTACAACTGGATATATCAATTCTGATAGCTTTCGATATTCGCTATTACCTTTTGCGACAATCGCTCCATACATTGCTCCGAGTGGCCGGAGACTTTCGGGGTATATATGACATTATCGAATTGCGTCAAGGTATCCGCATAATTCCCAATACCTACCTCATCGCATAAGAAGAAATTCCGCTTATGGGCGCTAAGCCAACGTTGTAAATCCGGGACACGGAAAGTAGGCCCTACCGACGTATTGATCAATATCTTCAGATTACCGAACAAACGAAACTCACCCGCCCCCAGAAGAATCGTATTACGAGGTAAGCAAGTACATAAAATATCCACCTCCGGCAGCAACTCCCGCAAAGGCAGGTAAGCGATACCGGCGGCCTCGGCATCCAGCTTACGGGTACGGCTGAAATAATGAACCTCCGCCCCCAAGAAACGAAGAGCGTCAGCGATCATTCTCCCGGTGCGACCCAATCCCACGATGCCTACTTTTTGCCCGCCCAGCTCATACGCCTTATGTCTCCACTGTTTCCCGCCGAAACCATGCAACAAACGGACCAGCTCGCTAATGACATACTCCACGACTCCCTCATCGCCATAGTCGCGGATACCCAAGACCGTTATCCCCCGCTCACGTGCGGCGGCGATATCCACATTCGCGCTAGACTCGCTATAGAGGGTACAGCACATCCCGATGTATTTGATATTCGGGCAAGCCTCGATCACGTTCCTCCGGATCTGTGTATTATAAGAGACGAGTACGCAATCTGCGTCCCCGATCCGGTTCACAATCTCCTCATCCGTTTCCGGAATGCCGGTATAAAAAACAACCTCTTTTCCAAGCTCCTTCAAACGCTCCACTCCCCATGTATTCAACCCGGTAGAATCTACCACTACTATTTTCTCAAACATATCTCACATTATTAATTACCATCTTCAATTAATTATCCCTCTCACAAAGCTATAAATAAAATAGCCGCAAAGGGTAACCTTCAGCACGACACTCAATAAAAAACCAGCGAACGCCCCGAAACCAGCCTTCAACGCATCCCCGGACGCCTTGCCTCCCAAAAGTTCCCCCACGAAAGCCCCCACGAAAGGACCCAGCAAGATTCCCCAAGGCGGAAACACGAACATACCGGCCACGGTTCCCACGGCACATCCCCAATTTCCCCACTTGGACCCTCCGCTATACTTAGTCCCCAGCATGGGCGTAACATAGTCCATCGCCTGTGCCAACACGACCAGCAATCCCCACACGACCAACTCCGTAACCGTAAATTCCGCATAGCCCGTAAAATGCAGCAGCCACAAAGCCACATACGCCACCGGCGGCCCCGGCAAGACCGGCAAAAAACACCCCGCCAATCCCACCAACAAACAGATAACGCCTAGTATAACCAATAAGATATCCATACAATCACTATTTACAATAATCCTTTATTTCACCAATTCTCCTTATTAATCAAATTCACCACGACTTTCACCATCATATCTTTTTCCTCCGTCCGGCTTTCCGCTATCATCAAGGTTAAAGCGACCAATGTATTATCAGCGATACGTTTCGTCCCATCCGGATTATATAAGATTCCATTATTATCGAGAAACCACAAGAAAAGCGTTGCGGCTATACGCTTATTACCATCGCTGAACGAATGATTTTTTGTAACCAGATAAAGAAGCATAGCCGCTTTTTCCTCTACCGAGGGATAAAGATCCTCCCCACCAAAAGTTTGGTAAATCTGTCCGATAGAGCTTTTGAAAGAGCCGTCTTTCTCGTTTCCGAATAAATTACTTCCACCAAATTTACTTTTCAATCCTTGGATAGCCAACATCGCATTTTCATAGGTAGCCTTAAACCGTTGCTCATTTGTCGTCGAATGAATATCCAATTGCTGATAGTCATACTTATCCAGTGTATCTAAGGCATAGGTATAGTCTACAACTACATCTAGTAACGTACGGCTTTCATCCGAGGAAAGAACCTCCTGACCCTTAACTGTACGACCGAGGACTTGTACAAGCAGCTTCAGTTCGTCGTATTTTTGTTGGGTCAGTTGTTTATTGACAGCGTAGCCTTTGACAAGGTATTCTTTTAGGATTTTATTCGCCCAGATACGGAATTGCGTACCACGCTTAGACTTGACACGATAGCCGACTGAGATAATGACATCAAGACTATAAACCCCAGTAGGCTTGTATTTGGAAAAAGTATTATGCAAAATTTGCATATTACTCATTTCCTCAAGTTCTCCTTCTTTAAAAACATTTCTGATATGCCGAGCTATTACCGATTGATCCTTTTGAAAAAGCTCCGCCATCTGCGCTTGCGTAAGCCATACTGTATCATTCTCCAATTTCACGTCAATTGAAGTCTCACCATCGGCTGTCCGATAAATAACGATCTTGCCATTTTCCATACGTTTCAGTTTTTAGGATATATAAATAGACAAAGATACAAACATTTCCCACCCTTAACTGTTTTGCTAAAAGCTAAATCTAAACATATATATTTATGCACAAACATTTACGCCTGACATGTTATGCTTTGTTGTGCTTGCTGGTACCGATCGGGGTAATGGCGCAGACAGAGCATACGTATTTAGACCGTGCCCTACCCGGGTCATGGTCTGAGGAAGGGAGTGATTTCCAGCAGACACTTCCCGTAGAAGATAATTGGTGGAGAAATTTTAAGGACCCGTTGCTGGACTCGCTGATAGAAGTAGCCGTGAAACAAAACTATTCCGTGCAAATGGCGATGGACAGGATCGCCATGGCGAAAGCCAACCTGCGGTCGGCACAAGGAAGCTACTCGCCCACCCTAGGGCTTTCCGCCGGATGGACACGGCAACAAAGTAGCGGCAATATCAATCAGGTACCCAAGGCGATCACCCAATATTCCAGCGCTACCGTAGATATGAACTGGGAGGTGGACGTATTCGGGAGTATCCGGAACCGGGTGAAAGCGGAGAAAGAGAATTTCGCCGCCTCGAAAGAGGAATACAACGCCGCCATGGTCTCCCTTTGCGCTCAAGTAGCCTCCTCCTATATCAATATGAGGGAACTGCAACAAGAGGTAAAGGTAGCGCAACAGAACTGCCGCTCCCAACAGACCGTCGTACAGATCACCCAGAAACGGTATGAGACCGGGCTAGTCTCTAAACTGGACGTAGCGCAGGCGCAATCCGTATACTACAGCACGAAAGCCTCCCTACCGATGCTGGAGGCCGGTATCATCCAATACGCGAACTCCTTGGCGATCCTGTTAGGCCTGTACCCTTCCGATCTACAAAAGATCATGGAGACAGACGCTTCCTTGCCGGAATATATCGAGCCGGTCGGTGTAGGGCTGCCGGCAAACCTGTTGCTACGCCGTCCGGATGTACGTGCGGCAGAACGGCAGGTCAATGCGCTTGCCGCCTCGCTCGGGGCCTCTAAGTCCGATTGGTGGCCGAAAGTATTCGTGAAAGGTTCGATCGGTTTCGCCTCCCACGACTTCGACAAGCTGGCGAATCATAATAGCTTGACCTATGAGATCGCCCCTACCCTTACGTGGAACTTCTTCCAAGGCACCCAGAAGATACAGGCTACCCGGTTGGCGAAAGCCCAGTTGGACGAGTCGATCCGGCAATTCAACCAGACCGTGCTTACCTCCGTACAGGAAGTGGATAACGCCATGAGCTCGTACAAGAACTCGATCAAGCAGATCGTAGCCCTCCGGGAAGTGGTAAACCAAGGAAAACAGACCTTGGATCTTTCCCTAGACCTCTATAAGCAGGGCCTTACCCCTTTCCAAAACGTACTGGACGCGCAACGCTCCCTCCTCACCTACCAGAACCAATTGACACAGGCTCAAGGTAGCTCACTACTGAACTTGATACAGCTTTATCAGTCATTGGGCGGAGGATGGAATCCTATGTAGGCCGTTCGATCCGATCGAACAAAAGCCCACTCAAACAATATAATATAAATAATCATTAAAGACAAAAGATATGAAGACATTTGTTTACATAGGGATTATCGGAGCCTCCGCCTTATTACTGGCGTCTTGCAAGGGGAAAAGCAAGCCGATGGAAACGCCCGTGCCCTCCATAAGCGTATCCACGCCGATCGTGAGGGACATTACCTTGACGAAAGAATACCCCGGATACCTTAGTTCACAACTGAAAGTAGACTTGGTAGCCCGTGTCAACGGATACTTGCGTACCTCTTACCTCAAGGCCGGAAGCCGGGTGAAGAAGGGCGATCTTATCTTCGTGATCGAACCGGACACCTATCAAGATAACGTCACCCAAGCCGAGGCTTCCGTAAAGACCTCCAAAGCCCAGCTGGAATATGCACGCAGTAACTACGAGCGTATGAAGGAGGCGGCTAAGAGCGGCGCCGTAAGCCAGATACAAGTGATCCAAGCGGAGGCTACCGTATCGGAGTCTGAGGCTGCCGTGAAGAATGCCGAGGCGGAGTTGAATACCGCACGGACCAACTTGAGCTATTGCTATATCCGTGCGCCTTTCGACGGTGCGGTTACCCGGGCCAGCTACGATATAGGTAATTACATCAACGGAGCCGTCCAGCCGGTTACCTTGGCCACCTTATACAAGGACGACTTGATGTTCGCCAATTTCAATATCGAGGATAACCAGTTCATGAAGATGATGCTGGAAGCCGCCCGCAACGATAGCACCGTGAAACTTCCGACCGAGATCCTCGTCAGCATAGGCAAGAATGGCGGCAATGCGTATACGGGCCGGCTGGATTATCTATCCCCAAATATCGACCTATCGACCGGTACCCTGAACGTACGTGCCAATCTGGATAACCCGAAGCATGTATTGAAGAGCGGCTTATACGTCACCATCACCCTGCCGTATGCCGAGCAGCCGAATGCGGTCTTGGTTCGCGACGCCTCGATCGGTACCGACCAATTAGGGAAGTACCTTTATATCGTGAACGACTCCAATGTCGTACGATACCGTCCTATCGAGGTGGGCCAATTGGTAGACGATACGCTTCGCCAAGTGACCGCCGGTATCAGCCCCAAAGATTCCTATGTCACCTCCGCCCTGCTTAAGGTACGAGATGGCATGACTATCAAACCTATAAAATAAGCAAGCTATGGTAAAGTTCTTTATTAACAGACCGATATTCGCCACCGTACTTGCTCTGATCATCGTCGTAGCGGGTTTGGTCACCCTCAATATATTACCGATCGCCCAGTATCCGGAGATCACGCCGCCTACCGTACAGGTATCCGCCGTTTATCCCGGGGCGGACGCACAGACCGTAGCGCAGACCGTAGGTTTACCGATCGAGCAACAGGTAAACGGCGTGGACGGTATGCTTTACATGAGTTCAAACTCCTCCAGTTCGGGGGCTTACTCCCTAACGATCACCTTCGCTGTGGGAACGGATATCGACATGGCGACCGTCATGGTGCAAAACCGGGTGAGTATCGCCCAAAGTAGCTTGCCGGAACCCGTGATCGTACAGGGTATCACCACCCGCAAGCAATCCTCCAATATCGTGATGATGCTTACCCTAAGTTCCAAGGATTCCATTTACGACGGGTTGTATTTAAGTAATTACGCCACCTTAAATATGATAGACCAGCTAACCCGCCTGCCGGGTGTAGGCTCGGTACAGGTGATGGGAGCCGGAAACTATAGCATGCGTATCTGGCTAGACCCGGAGGCGATGCGTATCCGTAACTTGACGCCGGACATGGTCTATCAAGCCATATCCACGCAAAACGCCCAAGTATCCGCCGGTTACGTAGGCCAACCGATTCTACGGGCGGATAACCCCTATCAATATACCTTGACCGTGAAAGGACGGTTGACGACACCGGATGAGTTCGGCAATATTGTCCTTAAGACCGGGCAAGGTGGCAAGATCCTGCGATTGAAGGATATCGCCCGCATAGAGTTGGGTAGCTCCTCTTACAACGTGGTCTCTAAATTAAGCGGACAGCCGACTGCTGCGATAGCGATCTACCAGTTGCCGGGCTCCAACTCCTTGGATGTATCGAAGGTGGTAAAGGCCAAGATGAAAGAATTAGGCAGTTCCTTACCCGAAGGCGTGGAATACAAAGTGACCTTGGATACGACCGAGGTGATCGACGCCTCCATCCATGAGGTGCTTATCACGTTCTTGGAGACAACCTTGCTGGTGGTCTTGGTTATCTTCTTATTCTTACAGAATTTCCGGGCGGTAGTCATCCCGTTCATTACGATTCCGGTCTCATTGATCGGTACGCTGGCGGTCATGGCGGCTTTAGGCTTCTCCATTAATACGTTGACCTTATTCGGCTTGATTCTGGCGATAGCGGTGGTGGTAGACGACGCCATCGTGGTGGTAGAGAACTCCACCCGGCTCCTCGATACCGGGAAATATACGGCCCACGAGGCGGTATCGAAGGCCATGGATGAGATCGTAGGGCCTATCGTGGGCGTGGTATTGGTATTATTGGCGGTATTTATCCCGACAACGTTTATCAGCGGTATCTCCGGGCAGCTCTATAAGCAATTCGCCTTGACAATCGCCGCCGCTACCGTATTAAGCGGATTTAACTCGCTTACGCTTACGCCCTCGCTTTGCGCCCTTTTCTTAGAGAAGAATACGGAAGAACCGAAATTCTTCCTCTTCAAAGGATTCAATAAGGTATACGGAAAGACTCAGAAGATGTACGACTCGATCGTGGAGCGGATGCTGAAACGACCGGGAGCGGCGATGATCGTTTACGGTATCATCACGGCGGTAGCGGTTATCTTGTTTATGCGTTGGCCGACAACCTTTATACCCGAAGAGGATGACGGCTATTTCCTAATCGTATCCCAATTACCCCCGGCGGCGAGCTTGAACCGGACGGAGGCGGTCACCAAGCAGATCGACGAGATCCTAAAGACATACCCCGAGGTGAAATCATTCATCAGCGTTAGCGGATTCTCCGTGATGGGTGGAGGGGAGCAATCCAATACGGCCACCTTCTTCGTGATCCTAAAGAACTGGAACGAACGTAAAGGTAAGGAGCATACGGCAGAGGCCGTGACCAACCGTTTCAACCGGGAGGCATCGGCTATCCAAGAAGCGCAGGTATTCGGTATGGTACCGCCAGCTATCCCGGGGTTGGGCGCTTCGGGCGGCTTGCAACTGCAATTGGAGGATCGTAAGAACCTAGGTCCGACGGAGATGCAGCATGCCGTGGAGACATTGCTGGCCAGCTACCGCTCGAAACCGCAATTGCTGAACCTTTCTTGTATGTATCAGGCCAATACCCCGCAGTATCTACTGAAGATAGACCGGGATAAGGTGCAGATGCTCGGTCTTCAGTTGAATCAAGTATTCTCCACGCTCAGCTATTATATGGGAGCGGCGTACGTGAACGATTTCGTGGAGTTCGGACGTATTTACCAAGTTAAGATCGAGGCGAACGGAGAGGCGCAGAAAGTGATCGATGATGTACTCCGTTTGAGTCTGGCGAATAGTAAAGGAGAGATGGTACCCTTCTCCTCTTTTATCGAATTAGACGAGCAATTGGGATTAGACCAGATCAACCTATATAATATGTATTCATCGGCGGCTATTACTTGTATCGCCAACCCGAAATATAGTTCCGGAGAAGCGATCCTAGCGATGGAGGAGCTGATACAGGAACAATTAGGTGATAATTTTGGATATGAATGGACCTCGGTCGCTTATCAAGAGACGAAAGCAGGATCTACGACGGTGATTATTTTCGCCATGGCGTTGCTAGTCGCTTTCTTGGTTCTCTCGGCTCAATATGAGAGCTGGACAAGTCCGTTGGCGGCTATCATGGGTTTGCCGATCGCCTTGTTGGGAGCTATTATCGGCTGCTGGGTGATGGGGGTTCCGGTAAGCGTATATACCCAGATCGGTATTATCTTATTGATCGCCTTGTCCGCCAAGAATGGTATCTTGATCGTAGAGTTCGCCCGGGATTTCCGAAAGGAAGGTAATCCGATACGGGATTCCGCCTTGGAAGCCGGACACGTTCGTTTACGTCCGATCCTGATGACCTCGTTCGCCTTTGTATTGGGTGTCATGCCTTTGCTTTTCGCTACCGGAGCGGGAGCGGCCAGCCGTATATCCTTAGGTGCGGCGGTAGTATTCGGTATGGCTATCAATACGATATTCGCCACGATGTTCATCCCTAACTTCTATGAACTGATGCAGACCATCCAAGAGAAATGGCTGGATAAAGGAAAGAAGACGGATGTTACGCCTAAACAATAGAAAGTTTCCAATCCTCTAATGAGGCAAAAAGAGAATAGCCATGGGTTTAGCCATGGCTATTCTTTTTTACTCCCTTCAGATACATTATTATATATTCTATGATTGGAATTAGGCGATTCCCAACAACTCTACCTCAAATATTAATGTGGAGAAAGCAGGGATCGGACCCGAGGCACGATTACCATAACCAAAATTGTAAGGGATATAGATTATCCATCTATCCCCTACCCGCATTTCTTGAAGAGCCAATTGCCAGCCTTCAATCACTTGGTTCAAGCGAAAGGCTTCCGGGCAACCCCGTTTCCATGAGTTATCAAATTCCCTTCCGTTAATCAACGTTCCTTTATAATGTACGGAAACGACGCTTTCCCGATTAGGAGAGACTTTGCCTGTACCCGCTTGTATTACCTTATATAATATACCACACGGTAATGTCCGGATTCCCTCTTCCGAAGCGATCTCGTCCAAATACAATAGATTCTTCTCTTTGTACTCCTCTTTTCTACTCATATATATTACATTATCTTACATTTAGCTCCGCAAATGTAGCAAATAGAAATAGAAACGCAATGGCATGGTAACACAATAGACATGCCAAACGTTCAAATACTATCATTATATGAATCTGATTCCCGCTTTTTTTATCATAGATCAAGAAAACATAGGAATCCGCAAAAAACATGCTATAAAACATACCACGTATGGAATAACGCCGTATATTTGTGTCGTAAAACATAATTGTAAAGCAAATATGGTAAAGAGATTGTTTAAACGTTACATCGATTTGCTAGGGTTTCAACCTTGGACAATTTGGGTTTACCGCATGTGGTAAACCTCACGATGAAAAAGAGGAAGGTTTAGGTTAAGGTTATCAGAAGTCCGGGATTAGGTTAGTAATAGGTTAAAAGGTTAAAGGTTTAGGTTTTCAATTCATTCGTTACTCGGACTTCAAAAGTTATGTGAGATTTAGAACGTGTCGAAAGGCACAGATTTATTAATTAAAAAGAAAATGAGCTATGAAAAGTTTTATTAGACATTTTTTGGATAGCTGCTTGAGATCACTCGCTGCTATCGGTCAGTCGGAGTTAACGAAATGGGGTTACAATAAATAAGTAACACCCCATTTTACCGGGAAGGTGAACATTTGATTTTTTCAAACCATACCGCGGTTGCTTGGCATCTTGCCAGACAACCGCTTTTTTGTATCCATACCTTTTAAACAAGGTATCTTAGTTTCATAGAGAAAGTATCCTAAGTTCATTGGCGAAGTATCTTAGGTGTATGGGGCGATGAAACTAAGATACTTTTATAACTCATGCGCCTATCCCCACTGAGTTTCTACTACCCGTCTATATATTTATAGATATTAACTATTTGACAACTGTCTAACAACATCTTATTTTTGTCAGGAAGTTAAAAACAATTGTTGTTTCTAAACAGTTTTATTTAAAGATTACTTTATCTAAAATTCTTTATTGCGACATAAAAACTAAAGTTATGGAAGACAAAAAACTAACTGCCGCCAACGGGCGCCCTGTTGCGGACAATCAGAACGTACAAACAGTGGGGCCACGTGGCCCGATGGTATTACAAGACCCTTGGTTCATTGAGAAGCTAGCGCACTTCGACCGTGAAGTGATCCCAGAAAGACGCATGCACGCCAAAGGTTCCGGCGCATTCGGTACCTTTACCGTTACACATGATATCACAAAGTATACGAAAGCGGCTATTTTCAGCGAGGTAGGCAAGAAAACTGACTGCTTTGTCCGTTTCTCCACCGTAGCCGGAGAGCGTGGAGCAGCCGACGCAGAGCGTGATATCCGTGGATTCGCCATGAAATTCTACACAGAGGAGGGTAACTGGGACTTGGTAGGTAACAACACCCCCGTATTCTTCTTGCGTGATCCCCTAAAGTTCCCGGACTTGAATCATGCGGTCAAACGTGACCCGAAAACGAATCTACGAAGCGAGGATAACAACTGGGATTTCTGGACTTTGCTTCCCGAGGCCCTGCATCAAGTAACGATTACGATGAGTTCTCGCGGCATTCCTTACTCTTATCGACATATGCATGGTTTCGGTAGCCATACGTACAGTTTTATCAACAATAAGAACGAACGTATCTGGGTGAAGTTCCATCTCAGAACCCTGCAAGGTATCAAGAACTTGAGTGACGAGGAAGCGGCTGCGATCATCGCCAAGGATCGTGAATCCCATCAGCGTGATTTGTTCGAGAGTATCGAGCGTGGGGACTTCCCGAAATGGAAATTCCAGATCCAATTGATGACTGAGGAGCAGGCTGAGACCTATCCGATCAACCCGTTCGACCTCACGAAAGTATGGCCGCATAAGGACTTCCCGTTAATGGATGTCGGTATCCTCGAGTTGAACCGTAATCCGGAGAATTATTTCCAAGACGTGGAGCAAGCCGCATTCAACCCGATGAATACTGTCGAAGGTATCGGCTTCTCCCCAGACAAGATGTTACAAGGTCGTCTATTCTCTTATGGCGACGCCCAGCGTTACCGCCTTGGCGTGAACCTAGAGCAGATCCCGGTGAACAAGCCCCGCTGTCCGTTCCATGCCTATCACCGTGACGGAGCGATGCGTGTAGACGGAAACTATGGAGCCGCAAAGGGTTACGAACCTAACAGCTTCGGCGAATGGAAAGACTCTCCCGAGAAGAAGGAACCGCCTTTGAAAGTACACGGGGATGTTTATAATTACAACGAGCGTGAGTATGATGATGATTATTACAGCCAACCGGGTGCCTTATTCCGTTTGATGCCGCCGGAAGAGCAACAATTGTTATTCGGAAATACCGCCCGTGCGATGGGTAACGCCCAACTGTTCATCAAGCAACGCCACGTACGCAATTGCTACAAGGCAGACCCTGCTTACGGTAAGGGAGTAGCTGAAGCTCTAGGAATCAGCTTGGAAGAGGCCTTGAAAGAAGACCGATAAAGTAGTAAGGCTACGATAGAAAGCGATAAAAGAGGGATAACCCCAGTAATCCTATGGATGAACGGGTTATCTCATTCTTTTTTAGTAGGATAAGAGAGGATATGCCATGAGACCCCGATACTGATAAGCCCTAACAAAGCTTTCACCCACCAATAGCCGACTAGCAAAAGGGAAGTAATGATCGTAGATAGCCACATGATAGCGATCGTGATAATCTTGGAACGCAAAGGAATAGCCTTATCTTCCACAAAGCCCTTAATATGCGGCCCGAAATAACGATTGCTCATCACCCGGTTATAAAGTCTCTCCGAGCTACGGACATAAAACCAACAAGTCAGTAACCAAAAAGGAGTGGTCGGGAGCAAAGGGACAAAGATGCCGATCGCTCCCAATATGAGAAAAAACGTTCCTAACGTAATGTATATGATACGTCTCGTCCCGTTCATCAGCCAACCGTATATTCTGCGATTTGCTTGAAACCGTTCAAGAAGTCCGTTATATTCATCCGTTTCTTTCCGGCAAGTTGCAAGGAATGCAATCGAAGGAAACCATCCTTCACGGCCACATCGATATACGATTTATGATCTGTATGGATAGAACCTACCGGGAAGTTATGCGTTGCCGGACGCTTCTTCGTCTGGTAAACCTTCAAGACCATACGTTTGCCATCCGCTGAGATCAATTCCGTCCAAGCGGCAGGATAAGGAGAAAGCCCACGGACGAAATCATAGATCTTCTTCACCGGTTGGTTCCAGTCGATATGACAGGTATCTTTGAAGATCTTCGGGGCCGGACGCAACTCGGCGGCATCCTTATAGAACTCCTCTTGAGGGATAGCGTCTGTTTTTCCATCCAACAGTAAGTCCACGGTCTCGGTAACCAACCCCGCCCCCATCGCCATCAAGGCATCGTGAACGGTTTCTACATCGTCGGTATCAGCAATCGGCAGATGTTTCTGACGGATGATCTTACCCGTATCAATCTCATGCGTAAGAAAGAAAGTAGTCACGCCGGTCTCCGTATCACCATTGATAACCGCCCAGTTGATCGGAGCGGCGCCCCGGTATTGCGGAAGCAAGGAGGCATGCAGATTAAAAGTTCCCAGACGGGGCATATTCCAGACCACCTCCGGCAGCATACGAAACGCCACCACGATCTGCAAATCCGCCCGCAAGGCACGCAGTTCCTCTAAAAATGCCTCGTCCTTCAATTTCTCTGGCTGCAAGACCGGAAGACCCACCGATACGGCATATTGCTTCACAGCGCTCGGCTGAAGCACGCTACCATGACGCCCCATTGGCTTATCCGGCATCGTAATGACACCTACCACATTATATCCACCTTCTACCAAGGCACGCAGGCTCTCCACGGCGAAATCGGGAGTGCCCATATATACGATTCGTAAATCCTCTTTCTTCATATACAATAAATTGGATCTGTTTTTAACAAGTTAGTCCCCGGAAAAGTTATCGACCAATACCTCCCGATAGGAATTAAATATCTTCGATTTCGACATAAAGCCGATATAATGGCCATTCTCATCGACCACCGGAAGATTCCACGCTTTCGTATCATCAAACGTCTGCATGATCTGATCCATCGGTGTGTTGATTACGATCTTGGCCGGGGCGGAAACCATGAACTTCGATACATGGAAACGATTATACAACTCCGGACGGAACATGATATTCCGGATATTATCCAGCAAGACGATACCCAGCAACACGCCCCGCTCGTCCACGACAGGAAAGGTGTTACGTCCGCTTCGGGAAATGACCTTTACCATATCGCCCAACGTCATCTCCGGAGACACCATCTGGAAATCTTTCTCGATCACGCTATCCGCCCGTAGCAAGGTAAGCACCGCCCTATCCTTATGGTGCGTCAGCAACTCGCCTTTCTGCGCCAAACGCATGGAGTAGATGCTATGAGGCTCGAACATAAGGATCGTGATATAGGAACTGATCGAGACGATCATCAAGGGGAGGAACAAATCATACCCACCCGTCAGCTCGGCAATCAAGAAAACCCCGGTCAAAGGAGCGTGCATCACCCCGGACATAATGCCCGCCATACCCAGCAAAGCGAAATTCTTCTCTGAGATATACATCGTGAACGGGAAATAATTAGACGTATGCGCAAAGATAAAACCGGCGATACAGCCCAGATACAAACTAGGAGCGAAGATACCACCGCAACCCCCTCCGGCATTCGTGGCGCTGGAAGCGAATACCTTCGTAAGCAAGATCAAGGTCAAGAAGATCAAGACCCCGAAATACGTATCGTTCAGATCGTAAAACAAACTCTTGTCCATGATATGCGAGAACTGCCCGTTCAGCAACGAGCCGATCGTATCATAGCCCTCACCATATAGTGGGGGGAACAGGAATATCAAGATACTCAGCATCACGCCGCCCAACATGAACTTCTTCCAATACGTACCCAACTTCCGGTACATCCCTTCCACCTTGTTCATCACACGGGTAAAATAAAGGGATACCAATCCGCAAAAAACACCCAGCAAGAGCACGTAAGGAATACGCTCGATCTCGAATGCCTCGGTCTGAGAAAACTTAAACATGGCCTCGGTACCGGTAAAGATATAAGACATCGTAGCCGCCGTCACCGACGAGATCAGCAAAGGAAGCACGGAAGTCATCGTAAGGTCCAGCATCAATACCTCGATCACGAACACCAACCCGGCGATAGGCGCCTTGAAGATACCGGCGATCGCTCCGGCGGCACCACATCCCACGAGCAACATCAACGTCTTCTGCTCCATCCTGAACACCCGTCCCAGATTAGAACCGATAGCCGCCCCTGTCAATACGATAGGAGCCTCCGCCCCGACCGATCCACCAAAGCCGATCGTCACGGAACTGGCTACGATAGACGTCCATGTATTATGCGGCTTGATACGGCTCTTTCGTTGCGAGATGGCATACAAGATCTTCGTCACCCCATGGCCGATATCGTCACGCACGATATATTTCACGAACAAGCCGGCCAACAAGATACCGATCACCGGATAAAGCAAATAGAGATAGTTCACGCCATCAGCACTGAAATTACCCGTCAATACATGTTGTATGAAATGGATCAATTGTTTCAATATGATAGCGGCCGCAGCTGTGCAAATTCCCACGATAAAGCTGATAATAAGGATAAAATGCTTCTCCTTGATGCGCTTTTCCCGCCATAACAACAATTTATAGAATAACCCTTCGTTAGCCATTTTAAATACCTTTACCTGTAAACACTGTTTTAACTGTATAAATGAGAATCGTTATGTCCAGAATCAAGGACATATTCTCATAGTATAATATATCATATTCCAAGCGCTCGATCATCTCATCCACACTGCCGGCATATCCATATTTCACCATACCCAACGAGGTGATTCCCGGACGTACGTTATGCAGCAGATAGTAGAAGGGGGCTTTCCTCACGATCCGCTCGATGAAATATTTACGTTCCGGACGGGGGCCAACTAGCGACATATCCCCTTTCAGCACGTTCCAGAACTGCGGTAACTCGTCCAAGCGGTATTTCCGCATCACCCGTCCGAAGGGAGTGATACGGGAATCGTCCTCGGAAGAGAGCAACGGACCTTCTTCCTCGGCGTTCGTATACATCGTACGAAACTTATAGATCATGAAAGGCTCGCCCATGTATCCGATCCGTTCCTGACTGAAAAACACCGGGCCGGGGGAATCCCGCTTCACCCGCCAAGCGATATACAGGAACAAGGGAGATAAGAGCACCAAGAAAATCAGAGATAACATCTTATCCATAAAGAGCTTTACATTCTGCTCGATGGGCAAGAAGTTGTTATCCGTCACGTCCACCAGCGGAACGCCCTTTATCGCCTTGATCTTTACTTGCGATAATGAACTGGATTTATCCGCCAATATCTTGATCGGCCGTTTATAGCAATATAACGAATACAGGATATCCATCAAACGGCTATTATCCACCGTCTCCAAGGCGACAACCAGCTCATCCACCTTTTTCTCCTCTACAATCACCGGCAAAGATTCCAGCCTACCGATCACACGATCTCCGGCGACCCCGCCTTTTTTCTCCGTACCATCGGAGACAAAACCGACGATATTATAACCCAACCCATACAGGTCGTCGGCAATACACGCCGCCTTCTTCCCCGCCCCAATCATCAATACGTTCAACGCCCATTCCCTGCACTTTATCTTCCGTAACCCGGCCTGCGTAATCAATAACCGGGGAATATACGTCAAGACAAACTGTAATCCCCATAAAGAGAAAAACATATCATAATACACATGATAGGAACGGGGCAAGTCATTCAGCACTAAGGCAAAAAACAAGATCACGACACCGATCGACACGCTCCCAAGGGTAGAGAACAACTCAGTAAGCCTCGACTTACCGAACGGTTTATTATAATAACCGGAAAACCAATATAATACGAACCAGAAAAACGGGATCAATAGCTGCCCCTTCAACGAGGGGATATGCAGCAAAAAGGCCCCGACGGTATCAAACCCTTCATACACCGCCACCTCCTCATAGCGTATCAGGTTAAATAATAACCAGACTACCGACGACGCTATAAAATCCGAGACAATATATTTTCCGGCTTGTACGCTTTTCTTCATCCTTATCTAATTACCTGCACAAGCCCACCGGCTCCTAGCTTGATAATGCCGGACGGAGCGGCCTTGCTCATATCGTCCTGACGATAACTCACGATATAATCCACACCCTCCTTGATCACCTCCGATACCTCGCTGAAATTAGCGGGAGAAGGCTCGCCGCTTACGTTGGCGGAAGTAGAGACCAAGGGTTTACGGAAGCGCTCGCACAATTTCTTGGAGAACTCCTCGTTCGTGATGCGGATACCCACGCTACCATCGGCTCCCAATAGATTTGTCGCCAAGTTCTTGGCACTTGAGTAAATGATGGTCAACGGCTTATCAGACACGCTAATCAAATCCCAAGCGATATCGGGAACATCCGACACGTACCTATCCAATTTAGCCTCGCTGTCCATCAAGACCAACATAGCCTTATTGTCTGCCCTTCGCTTTAGCTCGTACACTCTTTGTACGGCTTTTTCATTGGTAGCGTCGCAACCAATTCCCCAGATAGTGTCTGTAGGATAAAGTATTATGCCGCCTGCGGCCATTACTTCGCAAGCTTTTTTAATATCTTCCGTCATTGTATTTTATAATATTTAGGCAAATGTACGAATCATTCTCCTACTTCAAAAAAATAATAACAAAAAAACTATTTTCTTTAAGCCATACCGGATATACCATATTTAATTTCTAACTTTACAGGTTGAAATATATTGCGGAAATCTCGCCTTTGTCATACGGTAGATTAAGGATGACAAGGTATCCGTAGTATCAGGCAAGCAAAAAAGAAAAAAACAATATATAATGATTAACAAATGGAACTTTCAAACCCCATCAGAAGAAGAGTTACATAAGAGAGACCAATTGGTGGCTGAATTAGGATTCAGCCCGGTGATCTGTCTCTTGCTCGTTCAACGAGGTATCACTTCGATCGAAGAGGCGAAGAAATTCTTTAAACCCAGCTTGAACGATTTGCACGACCCGTTCCTTATGCCGGATATGGATAAGGCGGTGAGGCGCTTGAACAAAGCCTTGGGGAATAAAGAAAAGATTTTGATCTACGGCGATTACGACGTGGATGGAACGACAGCGGTATCGCTCGTCTTCAAGTATTTAAGACCTTACTCGTCTACCTTGGATTTCTATATCCCAGATCGATACGACGAGGGGTACGGTATCTCTTACAAGGGTATCGATTATGCCGCCGAGAACGGCGTGTCGCTGGTTATCTCGCTGGATTGCGGTATCAAAGCGATCGAGAAGATCGAGTACGCCAAGGAGAAAGGTATCGACTTTATTATTTGCGACCACCATATGCCGGACACCACTTTGCCGGACGCTGTCGCCGTATTGGATGCCAAGCGCTCGGATTCTATCTATCCGTATGAGCATTTATCGGGTTGCGGAGTGGGATTCAAGTTCATGCAGGCGTTCGCCAAGAGTAATAATTTCCCGTTCTCGGATCTGGAGAAGTTGTTGGAACTGACGGCGGTCAGTATCGCCTCGGATATCGTCCCGATTACGGGAGAGAACCGCATCCTCGCCTATTACGGGCTGAAGCAATTGAACAGCAACCCCAGCCTCGGGCTGAAAGGGATCATCGATATCTGCGGATTGACCGGAAAGGAGATCACGATCAGTGATATCGTATTCAAGATCGGTCCCCGTATCAACGCTTCCGGCCGTATGATGAACGGGAAGGAGGCGGTGGAACTGCTACTGTCCAAGGATAGCGCCAGTGCCCGGGAGAAGAGCGAGAGCATCAACCAATATAATGAGGAACGCCGGGAATTAGACAAGAAGATCACCGACGAGGCGAACGCTGTCATCGACGAAGTAGAGAACATGGATGACCGGAAGGCGATCGTGGTGTATAACCCGGGATGGCACAAAGGCGTGATCGGTATCGTAGCGTCCCGTTTGACCGAGAAGTATTACCGTCCGGCGGTCGTTCTTACCAAATCGTCCGAGTTGATCACCGGATCGGCACGTTCCGTAACGGGTTTCGATATTTACAAGGCGATAGAGAGTTGCCGGGATTTATTGGAGAATTTCGGGGGACATACCTACGCCGCCGGGCTTTCCCTTCGGGAGGAGAACCTAGAGGCATTCACCGAGCGTTTCTTGAAGATCGCATCCGAAGAGATCATACCGGAACAGATGATCCCACAGATCGATATCGACGCTATCTTGGATTTGAAAGAGATCAACCAGAAGTTCGTGAACGACCTAAAGAAGATGAGCCCGTTCGGGCCGGACAACCAGAAGCCTGTATTCTGCTCGCTTGGCGTAAAGGACTACGGTACCAGTAAGCTCGTGGGTAAGGAACTGGAGCATCTCAAGCTGGAATTGATCGACGGAAACTCAAGCACCCCCATGCACGCCATCGCTTTCGGCATGCACAGGCACAACGACCATATCAAGAGTATGAAGCCTTTCAACATCTGCTACACGGTGGAGGAGAATACCTACAACGGCAACACCTCTATCCAGCTGATGATCAAAGACATCAAACCCGACGATATATGAGGAGGACAGGTGGACGTCTACCATAAGATATTAGAGAAGTATTGGGGATACCCTGCTTTTCGCCCCTTGCAGGAGGATATTATCCATTCCGTCTGTGCCGGAAAAGATACGCTTGGGCTGATGCCTACAGGTGGTGGTAAATCCATCACCTTTCAGGTGCCGGCCTTGGCGATGGAAGGGATTTGCATCGTCGTCACTCCCTTGATCGCCTTGATGAAAGACCAAGTGGAGAACTTACGCCGGGTCGGCATCAAGGCTACGGCTATTTATTCGGGCATGAGCCGGCAAGAGATTATCACGCAACTGGAGAATTGTATCTTCGGAGGGTATAAGTTTTTGTATGTCTCCCCGGAGCGGCTTAGTACGGATATTTTCCGGATCAAGATGGAGGCCATGCAAGTTTGTCTGCTAGTGATCGACGAGAGTCACTGTATCTCGCAATGGGGATATGATTTCCGTCCTTCTTACCTCAATATCGCTGAGATCCGGGACTTATTGCCGGGTGTTCCGGTATTGGCCTTGACCGCCACGGCTACCCCGGAAGTGGTGAATGACATACAAGAGCGTCTGCGGTTCAAGGAGAAGAACGTATTTCAAAAGAGCTTCGCCCGCAAAAATCTGGCTTATATTGTCCGGAAGACGGAAGATAAGTTAAATACACTCGTTTATATATTGGGAAAAGTTCCGGGTACGGCCATCGTATATGTCCGCAACCGGAAACGCACCAAGGAGATCGCCGTCATGCTGCAACAGGCGGGTATCTCCGCCGATTTCTTCCATGCCGGATTAAACCGTGACGAGAAAGAACTACGTCAGGCCCGTTGGAAAAGCAACGAGTGCCGGGTAATCGTATCGACCAACGCTTTTGGTATGGGTATCGATAAGCCGGACGTGCGATTGGTCGTGCATATGGATATGCCGGGATCGTTGGAGGAATATTATCAAGAGGCCGGACGCGGGGGACGTGATGAGAAGAAAGCCTTCGCCGTGGCTCTTTGTTCCTCCACGGATAGCGCCAAGCTAAAGAAACGGCTGGCGGATGAGTTTCCGGACAAGGAGTTTATCTACCGGGTCTATGAGGCGTTGGGTAATTATTACCAGATCGCCGTAGGGTACGGGCTAGATACGGTACACGATTTCTCATTGACGGATTTCTGTTCCGCTTATAAGTTCTCTTTATTGCAAGCGCATCATGCCTTGAAGATCCTTGGGCTATCGGGCTATATCGAATATACGGAGGAGGTAGACAACGCTTCCCGCCTGATGTTCACAGCTACCCGTGACGAGCTTTACAGGTATTTAAGTGAGAACAAGCGAACGGATGAGGTGATTCAGACAATCTTGCGTTCTTACACCGGGTTATTCGCAGATTATGTTTATATAGATGAGAGCGTAATCGCCACCCGTGCGAGAGTGACACCTCACGAGGTGTATGAGACCTTGGTAGGTTTATCCAGATACCGGATCGTAAACTACATCCCGCATAAGAAAACCCCGTTGATTATCTATACCCAGACCCGGGAGGAACAGCGGTACCTTTCCATACCCCGCTCGGCGTATGAGGAACGCAAGGAGCGTTTCGGGAAACGGATCGAGAAGGTGCTGGAATATATCAACGAGGAGCGGGTATGCCGTAGCCGCATGCTCCTATCCTATTTCGGCGAGGAAGATTCCGCCCCTTGTGGCTGTTGCGACGTATGCCTATCGAAGCATGAATCACAGCTTATGAATTGGGAATTCAACGCTATCCGGGAAAGTCTCATAAAGATATTGGCCGGGGAATCCCCTATCCCCGTGAAAGAACTTATTGAGAAATTACCTTTCCCTCAAGAGAAAATCCTCACGGCCATCCGCTTTCTGGCGGATCAAGATCCCCGATTCACATTAAGCGACGGCTATCTATCGCACGAGGATTCAGCAAAATAGCACGATGCCCATCGTAAGCTCCTTAGAATGCCCATTGTTAGCTTGCTAGAATGCCCATCATAAGGAGCTTACAATGGGCATTCTAATAAACCATGTATCACCGCTTATAATTACTCCGATTAGATACTTGTTTTTCCGTCGGGAAATCAGCGGGAACCTTTTGGGTTACCTTGCCGGTAGCGGCCCATTCCGCACCTCTTAACAAGGTAATCTGGAAGCCGGCGCATTGCATAGCCGGACAATTCTCTACCGTTTCCCCCGCGTGCCCTAACATCGTATGAAATATACGGGCATTCCCATAATCAACCGTAAAGATCAACGGCTCCTCACGGCCGGAACCTCCGGTCTCCTTATCCGAATAAGCCGTATACAAGCAATCCTTTATATTTCCCGGGCCACGCATACGATCATATAACTCATCCTGCGCATGTTTCCATTTATTCGGCAGCCCCTTCATGATCGGATGCTCATGGTTCCGGGCATTCAGCACATACTCATGCTGCTTGCCATGAGAGCCACCCACGCCCGCCGAGCTATCCTTTATCAACTTACCATCGCTCCAATATACATAGGGTCCCGCTTTCTCATCCCGGTTCTCCCAACCGCCCAAGGCACAAATCTTATTGTATTCCGGCCAGTTCACGAAGGCGTTATCAGCGGCATGATAGACCACGACACCTCCACCTCCTCGCACATATTCCAAGAAACGACGGTTTGTCTCCTCCGGCCAAGCATCCCCATTATAATCCAGCACCACCAGCTCGTAAGGACTGAAATCCAAGACAAAGCCGGACATATCCTTCCCTGCCTCCGGAGAGACCGCGAAATCCACGGAGAAGCGTCCCGAGTTCTCCAATATCTGTTTAAGCACCACATGGCTCACCTGCCAATTATGGTTATTCTGCCCCGTTATTAATAACGTCTTGATCGGCTTACGGGCCGACATGCCGCATACAACCAGTAAAGCGGCCAAAAGGAAAACGACCTTCCTACAAAATACATGTCTCATGGTATGAATCAGATTTAAGTAAACAATTGATTATCCGTCTTTATTTATCATAACAAAGGGAAGCGGCACCGAATAGCCCCGGATTCTCCAGCTTAGAGAAACGTATCTTCAAGTTCTTGATAGAGTTCGGATAAGCGAAATCCTTCAAGTCCTCATACATGCTCTCCTCAAACAACTCATGGGCGGCGGTCACCGAGCCTCCGAAGACGATCATCTCCGGATCTACCGTCAATACCACGATCTTGATAGCGGCGGCCACATGTACGCCCAACTGCCGGTAAGCCTCCAGCGCCTGCTCGTCCTTCCGCATCGCACGGGTGTACATCTCCTTCCCATCCACGCCCCATACGTTCATGAAATAGGAACCGCTACAGAAATATTCCAAGATCTGTCCTTGGTAGGGAATCATGCCAAATTCTCCCGAGCCACAATTAGCGTCGGCCAACAGCTTGCCATTCTGGATAATTCCACCCCCCAAGCCCGTACCCAAGGTGAGGCCCACGAAGTTATCAACCGTCTTTCCTTCGCCAAAGATACGCTCACCCAGAGCGAAGCAATTCGCGTCGTTATCCACATAAACCGGCACGGAGAAGCAAGCCTCCAAGATCTCCTTCAAATGTACCTCCTCCCAATGCGGGATATTCACCACGTTATATACGATCCCCTTCTCACGATCCACCACGCTCGGCACACCGATACCGATAGCTACCACACTCTCGTCCCACACGGAACGGATCACCTCTATCAAAGCCTCCAATGTCTCCTCGCAATCCGCGGCGTCCTTGGGAGTCGGGGCGCTCCCCTGAGCCACTAATCGATCCCCTACGATACGGCCGGCACGCATATTCGTCCCCCCTAAATCCACTCCGATATAAGCGTTTTTCTTCTCTACACTCATTCTTTCCACGATATTAATTAGATTATACTCCCACAAAGCTAACAAAAAAGGCAATGTTACGAATAACATCACCTTTTAAACTGATAAATTTAATACATCTATGCTTTTTATTTTCCCCGGCGTCAACTCCATCCAGCACGTATACCGACATCGCCTCACGCCTACGCTCGCATAGGCCAACGTCGATATACGTGTGAGGCAATGCCGATATACGTGTAAGACGGCACCATTATAACTACCGCATCAAGCGAAGAACAAGATCAATAATTGCGCCGTAAGTACCCTCAAGAACATGGTCAAGGGGTATACCGTAGCGTAACCTACGGAAGGAGCGTCGTTTCCAGCCGTAGCGTTCGAGTAAGCCAAAGCGGGCGGATCCGTCGTACTACCGGCGATCAAGCCCATTAAGGTGAAATAATTGATCTTATAGAAATAACGGCCTACACAACCGATGATCAGCAAAGGAATCGTTGTGATAATGAAACCGTAACCGATCCAAGCGAATCCACCATTGTTCACGATCGTATCCACAAAACCATCGCCGGCACTGATACCCACACAAGCGAGGAAGAGGGTGATACCGATCTCACGCAACATCAAGTTAGCGCTCTGGGTCGTATAGGTAACCAGCTTATAACGGTAACCAAAACGGCTAATCAAGATCGCCACGATCAACGGACCTCCCGCCAAACCTAACTTAACCGGTTGCGGAATGCCCGGGAACGTGATAGGAATACTCCCCAAGACAATACCGAGGGCAATGCCGATAAAGATCGTGATCAAGTTCGGCTCGTTCAAGCGTTTCAAGGAGTTACCCAATACCTTTTCTACATTCGAGACAGCCGTCTCGGTACCCACCACATTCACACGGTCGCCCACCTGCAACGTCAGAGCCGGCGTAGCTACCAAGTCCACGCCCGCACGGTTGATACGGGTGATATTGATACCATATAATTTACGCAGTTTCAACTGTCCCAGCTTCTTGCCGTTCAACTCCGGTTTCGTGATCAAGATACGGCGGTTGATAAACTGGCTCTCCATACGAATCCATTGCTTGCGCTCCATATCGATCTCCTCGCCAATGAATGTCTTTACGGACTCGGCATCTTGATCGGTCGTGATCACGAAAATCTTATCATCCTCATTCAAGATCGTACCGGCGGAAGCGATCTCGATCTGCTTGTTATCATTACGCCATACACGGGAAATCACGAAATCCAGATGATCCATCAAACCGGATAACTCCCCTACCGTCTTACCGAAAACCGCCGGGTTCTTTACGACCAGCGAGATCGGTTTCGCCTCATTCGTATGCGAGGCATCCTCCTTATTCAAATCGTCATTCTCCTTATCGAAATTCACACGGAATACGTAACGTACGAAAATGATCGAAAGAATAATACCGATCACGCCCAGCGGATAAGCCACGGCGTAACCCAAGGCGATCGTATTATCTGAAACCCCGTACATATCGGAATAAGCCTGCTGAGCCGCACCTAATCCGGGGGTATTCGTCACCGCCCCCGATAAAATACCCACCATCGTAGGCATCGGAATACCTGTCACGAAATGCAATACCAAAGCCGTAGCCACGCCAAGGAAGACAATTCCACAGGCAAGCATATTCAACGTGATTCCACCCTGCCTAAAAGACGAGAAGAAACCCGGCCCGACTTGCATACCTACCGAATAAACAAATAAGATCAATCCAAATTCCTTAAAGAAATGAATCACATTGTGGTTAACCGTAAACCCCAAATGCCCTAAAATAATACCTACAAACAACACCAAGGTAATCCCAAGCGAAATCCCAAACACCTTTATCTTTCCCAACTGAATGCCGGCGGCAATCACGAAAGATAGTAAAAGGATAGAATGCCCGATACCTTCTCCCCATAATAAGTCGTTTATCCAATCCATGCTAAAATCTTTAAAAATCTTATTACCTATTAATAAAGATGCGAAGTTAGGCATTTACTTTGTGTTTTACAACATAACACCTATATTTACCTTCCAAATTAAAATTACATGAAAAAGATATATTACATTTTATCAGCACTGTTCCTTTGCGTGGTAGCCACCTCGGCGCAAGAAGCTGGAAAAACGGTAGTTATTAAA
Organism: Parabacteroides sp. AF39-10AC; assembly: GCF_003635405.1. NCBI lineage: Bacteria > Pseudomonadati > Bacteroidota > Bacteroidia > Bacteroidales > Tannerellaceae > Parabacteroides > Parabacteroides sp. AF39-10AC. The sequence goes on from NZ_QTLP01000018.1 coordinate 58,472, forward strand.
ACCAATGTAGGTACTATGAAGGCCATCCTGTACGATGATGTGCCTAATCACACCCGTACTTTTATCGAACGGGCGAAACGGGGAGATTTCAACGGGACCTTATTCACCCGTGTCCTGCCGGAGTTTATGATCCAAGGAGGAGCCCCGGATTCCAAGAATGCTCCCGCCGGTGCCAAATGCGGCTTTGGCGATCCCTCCGCCGAGATCCTGCCCGAGATCAACGAGAAATATTTCCATAAGAAAGGAGCCTTGGCCGCTCCCCGCCAACCGGACGATGTCAACCCGCAAAAGAAATCGGACATGTCGCAATTCTTTATCGTGCAGGGGAAGGTCTATAGGGAAACCGAACTGGATACGTTAGAGCGTACCGCCAACTATCCGGCCCGGCAAAAGGCCCTGAAGGAGTTTTACGCGCCGGTCCGTGCCGAGTTGAATATGATAAAGATGAGTAACAAACGGGAATACCAGAAGCGATTGAGAATGATCAACGCCCAGATAGACTCCGTTATTCAAGCAACTCCCGGGCATTTGCTATTTACGGATGAGCAACGGAAGGCTTATACCACCGTAGGCGGTTGCCATCATCTAGACGGCACCTATACGATCTTCGGGGAGCTGACGGAGGGGTTCGACGTTCTGGATCAGATCGCTACCCAGCCGAAAGACCAGAATGACCGTCCGAAGAAAGACATCCGCATCCAAAGTATAACGATCGAATAATTCACCACTCCTATGTTAAAGAGAGATTTCATCATGGTACAGATCGAGGAACTGGGCAAAGTGATCGCCCAGATCATCTTCAATCGTAATTCCAACGATGGGGCACGCAAGAACCCCGAGTTAATCCAATCCGTCTACACATCCTTAAAACTGGATAACGATTTCTTGCTGAACACGCCTATCGACGGCATCCGCACTTATCTGGACGGTGATGATTCGTGCGGCCTCCAACGCATGGAGCTGGCGGCCAAGACCTTGCTGGAAGAAAGTTTCCTTTTGCCGGAGGCGCAAGGTAAAAAACTCCGGGCAAGAGCGAAAGAGCTATTGGAATATATCCAACGCAACGACACTACGTTCTCATTGGAACGAGTGGCGTTGCTGGAAGAGATAAATAACTATTGAATTGATTGCGGATCGATGGTAGGGCCTTCCACGACTAGAAGGCCCTTCTCATCGATTCGCATTTTATCGATGAATACGACCCGCTCATCCCCTGTCTTCTGGGTACGCCCGTGATAAACGCAATACATTTGTTTTCCGTCCTTCGACCAAGTAACGCTATTATGTCCGGTACCCGTGACGATACCGCCTTTTTCCACGTTCTTCTCCAGCACCGGATTATTAGATGCCTTCTCAAACGGTCCTAACGGATGTTCGGACACGGCATATCCCACCGCATAATTTGCCCCGCCAAAATAATTAGCGGAATACATCATATAATACAAGCCGTTGTGACGTAGCATGAAAGAGCCTTCCGTCCAACGACGTCCGACCTCCCCTTTGGTAACCGAGCGACTTTCCCATTCACTTTGCGCATCATCCAATTTTACGGGTGGACGCAGCAGAAGTACGGGTTCCCCAATTACGTGCGTAAGATCCTGAGCGACCTCCACCCCGTAAATCCAGCTTTCCTCAACGGAGTCGAACATGCCTTTCTTCTTTGCCTCATCGGCGATCTCGCTTTCTACCGGATGCTTATAGCAACAACGGGAATAATAGAGATAGGTACGGCCATCCTCATCCTCGATCAAGTTTCCGTCGATTACAGGATATCCCGGATCAAACAAAGGAGCATCGGCCAATTCCTTAAATGGTCCGGTCGGCTTATCCGACACAGCTACGCCGATACGGAAATTTTCCTCCTCGTTGGTCGGATTCTTCCGCCAATCCGCGCTGAAGAACATATAGAACTTCCCGTCACGCTCGTACACTTCCGGCGCCCAGAAATTAGCGATTGCCCAAGAATCGGGCGTATTGCCCCGATAAACCTGCCCTTCCGACTTCCAATGGATCAAATCATCGGAAGAATAGGCGCAAAAACCGTCTACAGCCCCGGCACCGGTACCATACATATAATAACGTCCGTCCGAGGCCAACAATACGTATGGATCGCCAAACTGGACCGACAAAGGATTACTGTACGTTAACTCGGGCTCTTCCGCGGCAGACTTCTTTCCCGTACAACCCGCATTCAAACACATAAGAACTCCCAGACAAAGGGATATTCCTATTTTCATACCACTTTTCATTTTTCTTATTTATTGGATTCTAAATTATACACTCCTTCCGCACAACGTTCCCCGTCGATGGCGGCGGATACGATTCCTCCCGCATACCCCGCTCCCTCACCGCAAGGGAAAAGACCTTTTACCGTGACGTGTTGATAGGTATCCCGATCACGGAGGATACGAACCGGAGCGGATGTACGGGTCTCTACGCCGATCATGGTTGCCTCGTTGGTCAAGAAGCCTCTAGAGACCTTACCGAAATAACGGAAACCTTCCCGCAGGCGACTGGTCACAAATTCCGGCATCCAAAAATGCAACGGAGAGGCCAGCAGACCCGGCGTATACGACGAAACCGGTAAATCGAAAGAGTTCTTCTTCCGCATGAAATCATCCATGCGCTGGGCGGGTGCCGTTTGCTTCATGCCTCCGTTTAGCCAGCAGACCTCTTCCAGACGTTCTTGAAAGGCCATCAACGCTAATGGGGAATCCGCATCTACCTTCTCGCCATTCCGAAGATAAAGCTCCTCCTGCCCTACCAGTTCGGAATAATCTTCAGGACGGATCTCTACCACCATCCCTGAGTTAGACCAGCGGGAACCCCGGTTGGAAGGCGACATTCCATTTACCACGACCTGCTTAGGTCCGCTCGCCGCAGGAACCACGAAACCTCCCGGACACATACAGAAGGAATAGACGCCCCGGTTATTCGCTTGCGTCACAAAACTATACTCTGCCGCAGGAAGATATTTCCCACGACCTTCTTTCCGATGATACTGGATTTGGTCGATCAATTCCTGAGGATGTTCCAGACGAACACCGACCGCGATCCCTTTCGCCTCGATCTGGATCTGGCGTTCGTATAAATAGTTATAGACATCACGGGCGGAATGGCCGGTAGCTAAGATAACAGGCCCGTAAAAGCTCTTTCCCGTATTCGTCTCGATGCCGATCACCTCGTTCTCTTTCATGATAAAAGCATCCATACGGGTCTCGAAATGTACCTCACCTCCGCATCGCTTGATTTGCTCCCGGATATTCTCGATCACACGGGGGAGCTTATCCGTTCCGATATGCGGATGGGCATCCGCCAAGATAGAGGGACTGGCCCCAAACTGGCAAAAGATATTCAGTATCTTATCTACCGAGCCTCTTTTCTTGCTACGGGTATACAGCTTTCCATCAGAATAAGCGCCGGCACCGCCCTCACCGAAACTATAATTTGATTCTCCGTTCACCTTATGCTCACGACTGATCAAGGCGATATCTTTCTTGCGTTCCCGCACGTCCTTACCTCGCTCGACGATGATGGGGCGCAAACCTAACTCTATCAAGCGCAAGGCAGCGAACAGACCTCCCGGACCGGCTCCTACGACGATCACAGGTTTCCCTGCCGAGACATCTTTATACTCTATCGATTGATATTCCGGCTCGCTGGGCATCTCGTTCATGAAAACACGCAGTTTCACGTTGACAAATATCGTTCGCTGGCGTGCGTCTATCGAACGTTTCAATACACGTACGGCCCGGATATTTTTCGGAGCCTCACCCGTCTCACGGGCTACTACTTGCCTTAGCGATTGCTCATTAACAGCCTCTTCCGGCAATATCCTGAGTTGTAATTCTTTTATCATTGTTTATTATATATTAACCGAATAGTTGCCGAAAGGCTTCCTCCACTTTCTTTACCTGTACGATTTGGATCTTACTTTTCGCCGTATCGAAACCTTTTAGATTATTATGCGGAATGATAATCCGGGAGAAACCCAGCTTCTCCGCCTCCAAGATACGTTGCTCAATACGGTTGACCGGACGGATCTCTCCGGACAAGCCTACCTCTCCGGCCATACAAATACCCGGCTCGATGCTGATATCCAAGCTAGAGGAAAGGATGGAACTGATTACCGCCAAATCGATAGCCGGATCATTCACTTTCAAACCTCCGGCGATATTCAGGAAAACATCTTTCTGGATCAACTTAAAACCCGCCCTTTTCTCCAATACCGCCAATAACATATTCATTCGGCGTAAATCGAATCCGGTGGCGCTACGTTGCGGCGTACCGTAAACCGCCGAGCTGACCAAGGCTTGCGTCTCGATCAAGAAAGGACGTACCCCCTCGATAGCGGCGGCGATGGCGACACCGCTCAGTCCCTCATGATTCTGGGTTAATAATAACTCGGATGGATTGCTGACCTCACGAAGCCCGTTCTGGCGCATCTCGTAAATCCCTAGTTCCGCCGTACTGCCAAAACGGTTCTTGATGCTCCGCAGGATACGATACATATAATGCTGATCGCCCTCAAACTGCAACACCGTATCCACGATATGCTCCAATACCTTCGGACCGGCGATACTGCCTTCCTTATTGATATGGCCGATCAATAAGACCGGGACACCGCTTTCCTTGGCGTATTTCAAGATAGCGGCGCTACACTCGCGTACTTGGGAAACACTGCCGGGGGAAGATTCCACGACTTCCGTAAAGATGGTTTGTATGGAATCTATGATCATCAAGTCCGGCTGGATATTGGCCGCTTGCGTAAAAATCTGTTCCAGATGTGTCTCGCATAAGATGAAACAGTTCGGATTATCATGCGATAATCGGTCCGCCCGGAGTTTCAACTGGCGACTGCTCTCCTCGCCCGAGACATATAGGGTTTTCAAGCCTGTCAAGCCCAACACGGTTTGCAAGACCAAGGTGGATTTTCCGATTCCCGGCTCTCCCCCGATCAAGACCAAAGAGCCTTTTACCAAGCCTCCGCCGAGGACCCTGTTTAATTCATCATCTTTTAAATCGATACGGGCCTCCTCTTCCGTCGTTATATCACGCAATAACACCGGACGGATCTTATTGCCCTCCATAATACCGGGAACTGGCCGCTTCACGGCAGGCTCCTTCGTTACGATCTCCTCCACATAGGTGTTCCACTCCCCACAATTCGGGCATTTACCCAGCCATTTCGGGGAATCAGCGCCACAGTTAGAGCAGACATATACGGTTTTTGTTTTCGCCATTCTATCTTGAATTTGGCGTAAAGATACAAAAAACTACTTTTCCCCTACTACAACGATCTTCTTTCCGATACCGCAGCCCTTCTTAATTTCCGGGCTACCTTTCTCCTTATACAAGAATCCGCGGAACATACCGCCACTGTTATAAGGCATGGCGATATTTCCTAGTTTATCCACGGCGATCAAGCCGCCGTTGCCGGCGTTCGTATTCAATTCCGTATGGATGATATAATCTGCCGCTTTCTCTACGCTTTCCTTAAGGTATTTATAGCGGGCACACACATCGAACGCTACCGCATGACGGATAAAATACTCGCCATGCCCCGTACAGGAGACGGCGCAACTGTTATTATCCGCATACGTTCCCGCCCCGATCACGGGCGAATCACCGATACGCCCCCAACGTTTCTTGAACATACCGCCGGTACTGGTCCCGGCCGTTAAGTTTCCTTGCTTATCCAGAACGACACAGCCTACCGTACCGTTCTTCTTACTTTCTTGCTTTAACTTCTCGATCCACTCCATCGTCTTGGGCGTAGCGAAATACATATTGTCTTCTACCATTTCCAAGCCTTGTTCCTTGGCGAACTCCTCAGCACCGGCTCCGCTCAGCATGACATGCGGAGATTTTGTCTTTACGGCATAGGCGGCATTGATCGGATGCTTCACGTGTTTTAAGCCAGCTACAGCGCCTGCGCTTAAATCCTTGCCTTCCATGATGGAAGCGTCCAACTCAAAAGTTCCCTCCGCCGTACAGGTAGCACCAATTCCGGCGTTAAACAACGGATTTCCCTCGAAGTAATTGATTACGGCCATCACCGCTTCCGGCCCCTCGCCTCCCGCAGAAAGGACCTTATCTCCAATCATTAAAGCGGAGTCCAATGCGGCGTAATATTGAGCCGACTTAACCGGATCTTCCTCCAATCCGGCCATCGCCCCCGCACCACCATGTACCACGATTACATACTCCCGGTCTTGCGCAAAAGCAATGGATGACACCATCAAAGCCGTCAAGGCTATCATTTGTTTTAACATGCTATTATATTTAATCATTTATACAATGTTCAAAAATAGAACAAATATCTGAATTATCTTAGAGACATAGACTTATTTCCCGATTTTTATCCGTACATTTACCTCGAACGGTAATCTCTTAAATAATAACATTATGGAAGAATACATCGATTCTATCATAAGAGTGGGAAAGATATTGATCGGAAGCATAATGGTCGTGTTCGTACTCTGGTACATCGTAAAGGATATTGTCAAGGCTTATGGGAAAGATTCGCATGAACCGGATTAAAAAAAGTGCCGTGGCGATATGACCACGGCACTTCTCTTCATTATATCATAGAGAGCTATTTCATTCGTTCGTATACCATATCGGTCCCGGCTGGCTGCCCATGACGAACTCCAATGTCGCCCCGCTCATGATTTGCTCGTGGGTGATATAACTCTTATCATAAGGTTGTCCGTTCAGCTTCACGGATTGGATATAAATATTCTCCGCAGAGACCTCGGGAGCCAAAACCATAAAGGTCTTGCCATTACCTACATGCATCTTCACTTCCGGGAACAACGGGGAGCCGATCTCATATTGGCCACTGATCGGATCAACCGGGTAGAATCCCATGGCGCTAAACACAAACCAAGCGGACATCTGCCCACAGTCCTCATTACCGCAAATACCGTCCGGGGCATTCAGATACAAATCATGTAATACCTGAGCCACGTATTTCTGGGTCTTCCAAGGCTGGCCGACCTTATTATATAAGTAGATCACATGATGGCTCGGCTCATTTCCATGCGCATATTGACCAATCATGCCTGTACTAAAGATAGGCAATTCCTCATCCGATTTGGGGACATAGGTAAACATACTATCCAATTTCTCGGCGAAACGTTCCTTACTTCCTACCAATCCGATCAAACCGTCCAAATCTTGCGGCACGGACCAGAAATATTGCCAACCATTGCTCTCGCAAATATCTTCCGTATAATCATCGGGGCTGAAATTAGCGGCAAAGTTTCCTTTCTCATCACGAGGCTGCATAAAGGAAGTTGCCGGATTGTACACATTATGATAATTCTGTGAACGTTTAAAGAATTCGTCGGCGATCTCTTTCTTACCCATCTTCTCGGCCATCTTAGCGATGCAATAATCATCGTAGGCATACTCCAAGGTCTTCGATAAAGACCAGTTCTCCCATTTTTTCGGATCGCTATAAGCCGGTACGTAGCCCAACTTCTTATAATCGCCGATACCCCGATAGTCATCCCGGTTGGCTGTCGCTATACAAGCCTCCAGCGCTTTCTCGGCATTGAAATCACCGATACCTTTCAGATAAGCGTCTACGATAACGGGCACCGCATGATAACCGATCATCATATTCGTTTCCCAGCCATAAAGGTTCCATAAAGGCAAAGCCCCGTTCTGCTCATAGAACTTCAAGAAACCCTTGATCATATCATTCGCCCGTTCCGGCTCCGTATACGTAAACAACGGATGGGAGGCACGGTAGGTATCCCATAAAGAGAAAGTAGAGTAATTCGTCCATCCGTCCGCTTTATGGATTTGCTGATCCGGACCGTAATAAGAACCATCCACGTCGCTATAGATCGTCGGGGCGATCATGGAATGATACAAGGCCGTATAGAATTTCACCATATCGTCCGTATTCCGGCTCTTCACCTCAATCTTGGAAAGCTGTCGGTTCCAATTCGCGCTAGCCTGCGCTTGATAGTAATCGAAATCATCCTTCGGGGCTTCCGCACGCAAATTCTTTCCCGCTCCCTCCATGCTGACACCAGAGATTCCGGTCGTGACAAGGATTTCCTCATCCTTCTTCGTATTGAAATCGAAACGGGCCACATAGGCCGTACCGATCCAACCTTTTTCCTTGGTCACGATAGAAGTCGTATCCATATGACAAGCCACGAAAGGCTTAGAGAAACGGGTCTCGAAATAAACATGCTGCAAGGGAGACCAGCCTTGGGATAGGCGGTATCCACGAATCGTCGTAGAGTCTACCACCTCGATCTTGGAATCCAAGGTAAAGTCCCAATTCATCGCCTTCTTCAAGTTCAAGAATACCGAAGCCTCGGCCTCCGGGAAGGTATACCGCTGGATACCGCAACGCTCGGTAGCCGTAAGCTCCACGTTAATGTTATAATCCTTCAGCAATACCCGGTAATATCCTGCGGAAGCCGCCTCGTCATTATGCGAGAACGTGGAGTAAATGCCTAACGGCGCAGGGGCCTCTTTATAAGGACGGGTCACGGGCATAAAAGAGATATCGTATAAATCGCCTGCCCCCGTACCGGAAAGGTGCGTATGGCTAAAGCCGGCGATCGTCGTATCCGGATAGAAATACCCCGAGATGCGATCCCAACCCGGCAAACCGTTATCCGGGCTCAATTGTACCATACCAAAAGGAAGTTGGGCTCCCGGGTAGGTATTGCCGGTAAAATCCGTACCGATCATGGGGTTCACATACTGCGAGTAATCCGCCTCCTGTTTCTTTTCAGGCGTGCAGGCCACGAGTGCCAGCAAAGAGACCGCCAATATAGACATGTGCTTCATGTTATGCAATTCGTTTTGAGTTTGAGCAAACATACATAAATTATTTCGAAAGAGAAACAGTTTACGGGGAAAACTTTCTATTTTCATCGGGGTGAAAATCTTTTTTCATTATGATGAGAATCTTTTTTCATCAAGGAGAAAATCTTTTTTCATCAAGACGAGAATTCGGTGGAATCCTTTAACTTTGTACAAAAACTACGATAACATGGAAGATAAAACATCAACACTTCGTTTGATCTATCCCCAATGGCAAGGTGGGATCGTGAATCATTGGATACCCGACCTTCCTGCGGACGACGCTTCCAGAGGGTATTACCTTGGTGCTCAATTACTCAATATCCTCGCTCCCCCAAGTCCCCAGAAAACCGTGGAAGTACCCATCTCACTAGATATAAACGATAGGGAAACGGATCTAGGGGTCAGCGCCCGTAAGATTATTCTGAAACAAACAAAAGCGGCCCTTGAATTATTACATGAAAACACTCCGGAAAAGATCGTCACTTTAGGGGGCGAATGTTCGGTGAGTGTCGTGCCCTTCACCTATCTGGCCGCTAAATACCCGGATGATATCGCAATTGTCTGGATAGACGCGCATCCGGATATAAACTTGCCGTATGACGAGTATAAGGGATATCATGCGATGGCCCTTACGGCCTGTCTAGGGATGGGTGATGAGGAGATTCTTCAATTATTACCGGGAAAGTTCAAGATCTCGAATAGTTTAATCGTAGGTTTACGCTCGTGGGACGAGGGTATGAAGGAACGGCAGAAAGAATTAGGTATAAAAGGTTTATCTCCGGAAGAAGTGGCGGCTGATAGCTCGCTTATCCTCGAATGGTTGAAAGGGACAGGTGCTTCCAAGGTTGTCATCCATCTCGATATAGATGTCATTGATCCAGCGGATATGATAGCCGGGGTCGGCATAGAACCGAACGGGATGAAAATAAACGAGGTAGTACGTGCCATCAATGACATTGCGTCCGAATACGATCTAGTAGGACTTACCGTCGCCGAACCTATGCCACGGATAGCGATTAAGCTTAGGAATATGTTGAGTCAATTACCACTGTTAAAAGCTTAAGCAATCAGATTGCCGTTCCGGTATTCTGATGGTGAGACTTTCAGCAATCGTTGCACGTAACGGCTGAAAAAAGACAAAGAAGAGAAATTCATATTGTCTGAGATTTCTTTCAATGTCAGGTTCTTGTCTGAAAGCAAGTGGGTAATCCGGGAGATGGTGAAACGGTCTATCCAGTAATTTGCTGTAAATCCGCTTGCTTTCTTACAAACTTCCGTAAGGTATTTAGGCGTAATGCAGAGCCGTGAAGCGTAATAGGATACTTCCCTGTGGTTTCGATAATCCCCCGCTTTTAGCAGATTTATAAATCGCTCCATCAACACGGCATTTTGTTCCGATACAGAGGGAGATTCATAAATTCGTGCATGGAAATCGTAAAGGTCGAGCACGAAAGTTTTAGCCAAACAACCGATTAGTTCGTCATGAAAACGATGCGTATGGTCCGTCAACCGCCTGCGGATAAGTTCAATATCTTCCATAAATATCCGCTGTTCTCGCTCTGTAAGCGACATGATCGGGTTACGGAGTAGTGTCAACTTTCCTATCACGTCATAATCATTTCGAGGGATATTCTTGAATGAAAAACTGTTCGAGATATAAAGTACCGTTACCTGAAAATCGTCGCTTATCTCTATCTTAGATATAAGTTCATTATGAGTAAATATAACGCAATCCCCTTTCCTCATCCGAAACCATTCGCCCGTCATCAGGAATGAAGCTTCACCCTCACGACAAAGCGCATGTGTACAATACCGGTCAAAACTCCCGGAAATCATATCATCGAGGTTGTCAGCAAATAGGATATCCGTATTCATAATCAGCTCTCTTGTTTACAGAGTAAAGATACAGAAAAACACGATATAAAAATAAAATCGAGACTCAACAACCGAAAAAAATGAAAATAGCACCGACTTTTATTTATCGTCATATCCGCTTATCAGACATAACTTTGCGACCACAATTTAAAATAACATTACGATGAACAAAACAGTAAAATTGAACAACGGCGTAGAAATGCCGATCTTGGGTTATGGTGTATATCAAATAGCCCCCGAGGAATGTGAACGTTGCGTATTGGATGCTATCAGCGTAGGCTATCGCTCCATCGACACGGCACAAGCGTACTATAACGAGGAAGGTGTAGGCAAAGCCATAAGTAAATGTGGCGTACCTCGCGATGAATTGTTCATCACCACAAAAATATGGGTGACCAACGCCGGAGAGGAGAAGGCGAAAGCCTCCATCGATGAGTCTCTGCGCAAATTACAGACCGAATATGTTGATCTTCTGCTCATTCACCAGCCTTTTGGCGACTATTATGGAACATATCGTGCCATGGAAGAGGCTTACCGTGCAGGAAAAGCCCGGGCCATCGGCGTAAGTAACTTTTACCCGGACCGTTTTATCGACCTAGCGGAACATGTAAAAATAAAACCCGCAGTGAATCAAGTGGAAACACACGTCTTCAATCAGCAAGTGAAAGCAGAGGAAATCATGCGGGAATATGGTACACAAATCATGTCATGGGCCTCTTTCGCAGAAGGGCGCAATAACTTTTTCACGAACGGGATATTGACGGGAATCGGACAGAAATATAATAAATCCGTGGCGCAAGTCGCCTTGCGCTTCCTCATCCAACGCAACATAGTCGTTATCCCCAAATCCACGCATAAAGAACGGATGGCAGAGAACTTCGACGTATTCAGTTTTGAACTTTCGGAACAGGACATGAATGAAATCGCGAAGTTAGACAAAGCCCAAAGCCTGTTTTTCTCACATTATGATCCGGAATTGGTACGGTTCATATTGAGCCTAGAGAAAAACAGATAAACAAGGCCTACACAAAAAGAGGCGTAATCCGTTATGGATCACGCCTCTTTTATATTACATTATTATAACTTTCGGGGTTTATTCCTCATTATTATCTTCCTCATTCTCCTCGTCTTCTTCCTTTGGGGCTTTCTTCACGAAGAACGCACTCAACTCATACAAACCGTAGAGCGGTAAGAATACGATACTTAACGTAAACGGATCACTACTTGGAGTGATGAACGCCGCACCAACTAACAAGCCGACAACAGCATGCCGTCTGTATTTATGAAAGAACGAGCGGTTTAGCAACCCTATCTGAGATAATAGCCAAGATACCAATGGCATCTCAAATACAATTCCCATCACGAATATCAACATCAAGAAGTTATCCATGTAAGAATCAAGGGATACCTGTTCCGTAATGGCGGCACTCAACTCGTAAGTCGCCAAGAAACGTAGTGTCATCGGGAACACCAAGAAATAACCCACTGAGCATCCGATAAAGAACATTATAGTTCCGAACAAGAATACCCAACGTACATTTTTCTTCTCATTCTCGTAGAGAGCCGGACTTACGAACTTCCAGATCTCCCACATCAAATAGGGGAAAGTCAATAATAACGCCAGCCAGAAAGAACTTGTCATATGCGTGAAGAACTGGGAAGCCAGTTTGATATTGACAATGTTCACATGGAACGTATCATTACAAAAGTCCGGGAGAAAAGAAAAATGAGAACTAATCTTACACATTTCCCGATAGACGATGAAATCGGAGCTACACGGGGCCATCACGACATTATCGAACAGCCACGGCATTACCGAGAACCCGGCTATAGCAAAAACAAAGAGCGCTAAAACAGAACGAAATAAAGTCCAACGAAGTTCTTCTAGGTGATCCCAGAATGACATTTCTTCTTGTTGCATCTTCCTTTACTTCTTTTCCGTATCGTCTAATTTGATATCGTCTTCCAAACCTTTTACACCGTCCTTGAAATTCTTCACACCCTTACCGATACCTTTCATCAGCTCAGGAATTTTCTTACCACCGAAAAGTAACAACACAACAATGGCGATGATCACGATCTCGCCAGTACCTAAGTTTCCTAAAAATAGTAATTCATTCATGATATTATAATATTAGTCATTAATATTCTCGTTTCTATGGGGGCAAAGATACAATTTGTAATGAATAGTAGCCTCATTATTCCAAATTTATTACCTTTGCACCGTCTTAAAAAACTGAAATTAGAAAAAAATTAGAAAGATGAAAGCGTACGTATTTCCCGGTCAGGGGGCACAGTTCGTAGGTATGGGCAAAGACCTCTACGATAATAATCCTCTTGCTAAAGAGATGTTTGAGATGGCTAACGAGATCCTTGGTTTCCGTATCACGGATTTAATGTTTGCCGGAACAGACGAGGATCTGAGACAAACCAAGGTTACTCAACCAGCGATCTTCTTACACTCTGTCATTCTCGCGAAAACATTAGGTGATCAATTCCAGCCGGATATGACCGCAGGTCACTCATTAGGAGAATTCTCTGCCTTGGTAGCTGCCGGAGCATTGTCTTTCGAGGACGGCTTGGTATTAGTTTCCAAACGTGCCATGGCTATGCAAAAGGCTTGCGAGGCAACTCCCTCTACAATGGCCGCCGTATTAGCCTTGCCGGACGCGACGGTTGAGGAAATTTGCGCAAGCATCAAGGACGAGGTAGTGGTTTGCGCTAACTATAATTGCCCGGGCCAATTGGTAATCTCCGGTTCTATCCCCGGTATCGATCAGGCTTGCGAGAAGTTATTGGCCGCAGGCGCTAAGCGTGCCTTGAAGTTGAAAGTAGGTGGAGCGTTCCATTCTCCATTGATGGAACCGGCTCGTACGGAGTTGGCTGCCGCTATCGAGGCTACGACGATCAATAAACCTTCTTGCCCGGTTTACCAGAACGTAAGCACGAAAGCCGAGACTTGCCCGGAAACAATTAAGGCTAACTTGATCGCACAGTTAACCGCCCCAGTACGTTGGACCCAAAGCGTACAAAACATGATCGCCGACGGTGCCACTCATTTCATCGAGTTAGGCCCGGGTGCCGTTCTTCAGGGATTGGTTAAAAAGATTAATAAGGAAATGACTACGGAAGGTATGCAATAATTTACCTTTCAATGTAATAGGATAAAAGTCCGAAAAGGATGGAGGGTGATTTCCCTCGTCTTTTCCGGACTTTTTTATATACGATGATGATTCGAAAAGATCTTGAATGCTAAACTAATCAAAGGCCAACGTTGTTTTATACTATAAACACAATTCAGAATATAGAAAATGGAAACAGTACAACAGAAAAATAGGATTATCCTACTTTGGCCGGATGGAGCGCCCACTAGTAATGGATTGGCCGGCGTAGAATTGGAAGATGCCCCGAATGCCATATCCAATATATCGAATCCTTCCCTATTGGTTTATCCGGCGACGAAGCCGAATGGCAAGGCGATCTTGATGTGTCCGGGTGGCGGACTTTCCAAGATTTCGATCGGACATGAGGGGCGTGATATGGCCGCATGGTTTAATGCGCAAGGTATTACTTATGCCGTATTGAAATACCGGATGCCGAACGGACATAGGGAAGTCCCTCTGGACGATGTTCGCCAAGGTCTCCGCATCCTCCGTAATTACTCGGAAGAGTGGAAGATTACGAAGGTCGGTGTCATGGGTGCCTCCATTGGCGGTTATATCGCCGGGCATGCCGCAATATTCGGGGTAGACGACGCACGTCCGGATTTCCAAATACTCCTTTATCCGGTTATCAGTATGCTACCTCATTTAACGCACCTTAAATCGAGGGAACGGCTATTAGGAGCGAATCCCACGCATGAGGAAGAGGAAGCTTTCTCTTTGGAATTGCACGTAAACTCACTGACGCCTCCCGCCTTTATAGCGTTGGCTTCGGATGACGAGGCGATTAGCCCGGAGAATAGCGTGCTTTATTATCTCGCTTTGCTAAAGAACAAGGTGTCCGCCTCCTTGCATATTTACCCAAAAGGCGGCCATAGTTTTGGGTTCAGGGACAGCTTTATCTTTAAGCATTTATGGACTGAGGAATTGGAGAAATGGTTAAGTATGATCGAATAAGAGACTCGGGTTAAAACCCGAAGTCTCCATGACCCTCGTCCGCTGTCTCCTCCTCCGTTCCTTTTATATAAATAAAGTCATCTCCCTTGCGAATGCAAGAAGAGGCCGATATTTTCTCACCCCAACGTTTCAAGGTTTTTTGATCTTTCACGTAAATTAAGGCTTGAAAATAATCGGTCTTCCTTTCTCCCACGAACCAGACTCCCGTGAACGGGCAATCTTCCAGCAATTCAGCCAAAGACGTACTGGCGTTTGAGACAGAGATTGGGCCTCGCAAATATTTCACCGCACCCGAATAAGGGGAACGAATCCCAAGTATCTCCGGGATTTGAGGAGCCTCCTTACCATCCATCGGTAAATAAAGACGGATCAATTCGTCTACCGCATCCTTAGCGGCCGAGGAACCGGAAGGGATATCCATAAAAAACGGTGCCACACAAGTAAATGCGTGACACCGAAAAAGTATATATAAAACAGACCAAGCAGGTTCGCTATTTAGCGTTCCACCAAAGTGGAGTAGTCGTCAAGTCCGGGCCGCCCAAAAGCTGGAGAGCTTGCGCATAACCCACTTGATTATTCGTTTGGATATTCGCCGGATAACGATAACGTTTCGGGTAGAAATCCCAACGGCATTCCTTAGAGGTAGCGACCGTCAAAGGAACTTGATTCAATGGGTTGTAATCCTTCTCTACCGCTTGGTTCTCGAAGAAAGGAAGACCTAAACGACGATGATCGCTCCAAGCCTCTTCCGGCAACCAAGGAACTTGCGCTATATATTTCTGGGTGATAATCTTCGTCAGAGCGTCATTATTATAAGCGCCATTCCGGTAGATCGAGTTATGGGGATATTCATACGTACGGCTTTTTACCTCCTTCGTATATGGGTCCGTATAACGGATCGTATACGATTTCGCCTCTGTCGTATGGTCGAAAGCGACGGAAGTACCTACACGGTTGTATTTCTGAGACGATAGGTAATCACCGACTTGGCTCAATAAGCCATGATACTCAAAACTAGCCGTAACACCAGACTCATAATTGGATTTAGCCGTTCCCGGAACTTTCCAGCCTTTCACCGCAGCCTCCGCCAATAAGAAGTAACTTTCCCACGGGCCGAAGAAGACACGCTTATTGGTGCTCATTCGATATTGTTTCGATATAGAGGGATAATTATAATTCTTACCTGTCAGCTCACTTACCAGACCGGCTTTCACGTCCCATTCTCCGGCGACCCAAGTGCCCCACGTATATTTCGGATCGATCGTCAACATATTCTGGGTATTATCCGCCGGATTCTTCAAGTGAACCGGCTTCACCTCGCTGGCCGCACCGATATAATCGGAATAAACCACACCATCATCCCAGCCCACTACACTAAACAACTTCGGGGCACGGGGATCTACATATTGAGGTATACCGTCGAAATAGAAACCGGCGCACGGATCATTCGTCGTCAGCGGGAAGTGCTGGTTCAAATATAAACCTTGATAATCGTATGGATTCTTCAAATGGCTTTTTAAGGAGTCCGGCAACGGAAATTCCTGTCCACCCAAACCAACTACCAAGTTCTTAAACGTCACGGACATCGCCTGCCCATTCCAAGGACGAGACATCACGCTCGTCAGCTCATCCCAACCCTCTTTCTCCTGCACGGAAGCGATATCGGTTGGCTCGGAAATAAATGTCTTAGAGGCGGCATCCTCAAATTCCGCTTTCGCTAAGGCAGGATCGACAGCTGAGATACGCATCGCCAAACGCATACGCAAGGAGTTGGCGTACTTCTTCCATTTCGCAACATTTCCCGCATAGAAAGCATCCTCGTTAGCCATAGCGGACATATCCAAGGAGGGGTCTAACGCAGACTCAGCTTCCCGTAATTCTTTCAATATAAATTGATAGATAGCCTCTACACTATCGTACTCAGCCGGTACACCGGAGAAAGCGGCTAACGCAGGGATCGGCCCGAAACCGTCAGCTACTTCCGAGTTCAAGTAAGCACGCCAGATGCGGGACATCTGGATCACGTTCTTATAATAAGGATAAGTATCCGCCTCGCCATTGGCAACCATCTGCTCTCCTAACTGGATCGCTTTGGTCACTTGGTTCAGCCAACCCACGGCGTAATCGTTACTCAAGTAGGTAGTACTATAATCATTGTTATCCGTACCGATCGTAAAACCACTTCCCCTATTGAAACGGGAAGCACGGTCCCAGTACAAGATAAAGATACGCTCGGCTATCTCTGGGTTCATCTGGTCTCCCATGATAGAGGCATTCAGGAACCATTGGGGTTTCACCTTATCCTCTCCCACAAGATTCGGGTCCTCATTGATCTCCTGAAAGTCATTACAGGAAGAAAGAAGAGCAGCCACCGATACCAGTCCGGTAAAAAGTATATTTCTTGTTTTCATCTTCATCATTTTTATCGTAATTCAAATTATCATGTATTCCATTAGAATCCCACGGTTACATTAAACGTATAGGAACGGCTGGTCGGCGCGGCTCCATTCTCGAATCCGGTAGCGTTGGTATTCGTGGCGGCAACGGACTCGGGGTCGATACCCGGCAAGTTATAATGGATCATCCAAACATTGTTACAAGTAGCGGATAGACGTACACGCTGGAAAGGCGTTTTCTTCAACATCTGTCGATTGAACTCGTAGCCAAAGGTGATATTACGCAAACGGACATTGGTGGCGCTATAGGTATAAACCTCTGGTAAACCATAATTTCCGGTAGACCCAATACGCTCCCAATAGTTCTGGGGAGTGACGGCGACCGTATTCTCCGCATAACCACTGCCCTGTTGAACCACGGTATTCGGTACCACGAATTCGGCACGATCACCATTCACCACTGTTCCGGCGGCGTTACCCCGGGTATACAGGTTGGAGGCTGTCGCCGAATAGATGCTACCACCGATACGGAAGTCTATCAAGAAGCTCAGGTTAAAACCTTTATAAGAGAAATTATTGGTCCAACCCATCATCCAATCCGGACTCTGGTTTCCTACTTTCGACTTCTCGGTAGAGATCAAAGGCAAACCGTCATCACCTACGACGATCTTTCCATAGTGAGGACTATTCTCATCGGTCACACGCATAAAGGTCTGCCCGTAGATCTCACCATAATAACCACCTACCGGAGCTACGATCTGGATAGCGTCGAACGTCTTTATATCATATAGATTCACGCCCTCGTATAATTCTTTGATCTTATTCCGGTTCAAGGAGAACTGCGCCGTAGAGCTCCAGCTCAATCCGGCGGGATTGTCTAGAATCGTACCGTTCAAGGAGATCTCCAAACCCTCGTTCTGAATGTTACCCGCATTAATCTTACGGGAAGCATAGCCGGAGAACGGGTCCATCGGTAAATCCAGTAACTGGCGGGTAGCGTTGGACTTATACCAAGCGGCATCCAAGCCTAACCGGTTATTAAAGAAACGGATATCGAAACCGGCCTCCCATGATTTAATCAACTCACTACGTACGTCCGAGTCGTAAAGTACCTTACCCGGTTTCGCCGTCGTATTCCCGTTGGGGTCCTTGCCTACAGAGTAGAAGTTATATAATTGATACGGGTCCAAGTCGTTACCTACCTCAGCGAAGGAGGCACGTACCTTAGCGAAAGAGAACCAATCCGGCATGCTTCCGCCAATCTTCGGCAACATATCGGAGATCACCGCGGAGAAGCTGACAGACGGATAGAAATAAGAGCGGTTGGCTTTCGACATCGTAGACGACCAATCGTTACGTGCCGTAACATCCAAGAACAGATAACCATCCCAGTTCAACTGCAACGACCCGTACAAGGAATTCATACGACGGCGGATCAACTCGGAAGTGACTGTTGGCTTATTCACGCCATTATTCAGCGAGAACAAGTTCGGCACCAACAACTCTCCGGCAGAAGCGTTCATCTTATTACGCTGCTGGAGCATCAAGTTACCACCGAAAGTAACGAAGCCTCCCAGCCGATCGATCAAGTTATCCTTCCGGGCCGTAGCCAAGAAACTGAAGTTATTCTCATAGAAGGTCTCCGATCCCTCGGTATACAGACCTCTCGGACTGGTATTACCACCGGCATATACTTTCTCGCTCTTCGTCGTGGTATAATAATCCGTACCACCTCTCAACTCAATATCGAACCAATCGGTCGGGGCATATTTCAAGGAGATATTTCCTAACAAACGGTTACGGGTATCCTCGTTCTGGCGATAACGGGTCACCCAATAAGGGTTCTCCTGCGGATTCTTGGAGGCGTCATACCAAATCATATTGCCTTGCTCATCCACGTCATCCTCAAACTCACGGATATTCAAGGAACGAGGCAGGTTATAGATCGTATTGAAAGCGTTCGAGGGATTCACGCCCTGAATCGGGCGGTTATGTGCGTTTTGATTGATATAATTCACCTTGGCATCTACTTTCCACTTTTCCGCCTCATCTAGGAAAGTAGTGGCACGCAAGGTAATATTCGTCTTGTTTAGTTTTGAGCGTGGGGTGATGCTAGCATCGTCGGAACGGTTTACGGAGGCGAATACCGCCGTACCCTTTATGTTCTGCTGGAAGCTGACACCCTCGTTAAAGGAGGTTCCGGTACGGAAAAAAGCGTCGATATTATCATATGTATGCAGAGGGATTTGGTTGCCTCTCCAATCGGTTACCATTTGTCCCGTGGCTTTCGGTCCCCAGCTAAGGCGGGATTGGTTATCGTAAACGCCCACGGAGCCTTGTCCGAAGTCGTTCTGTAAATCAGGTTTCAGGAAAATCGTCTCGGCGGTGATACCGGCGTTGATCGTAATACCGAGTCCCTCGTTCTTACGTCCGGACTTGGTAGTGATCAAGATCACGCCGTTACCGGCACGTGAGCCATAAAGGGCGGCGGCGGAAGCACCCTTCAATACCGTCATGGACTCGATATCTTCCGGGTTGATATCCGAAAGACCGTTACCCATATCCGCTCCGGAGTTACCCCATACATCATCCACGCCACCGGTGAAGTTATCCATCGGGGTACCGTCTACGACGATCAAGGGCTGGTTGCTACCCGTCAATGAGTTATTACCACGAAGTACGATCTTAGAGGACCCTCCTACGCCATTGCTTGAACGGACGATCTGCAAACCGGAAACCTTACCGGAAAGGGAGTTCGCCAAATTCGGCTCACGGGAGGCCAAGAGGTCGTCCCCTTTCAACTCCTGCATGGCATAGCCCAAGGCTTTCTTATCTCGTTTCATACCCAAGGCAGTCACCACCACCTCATCGAGTTTCTGGGTATCTTCCACGAGTTTAACCGTAATCTCGGACTGGCCGGTATATGGGATGTCTTGCGAGGTATAACCGATAAACGATATCTGTATGATATCCCCTTTCTTCACGTTATCCAAAGTAAAATGCCCGTCCAAGTCGGTCATAGTACCATTGGTAGTTCCTTTCACGATTACGGACGCCCCGGTAACGGGTCCTAAGGCATCCTCAACTATTCCCGACACCTTTGCGTTTTGCTGGGAAATGTCAACCTTCGGAATCCCGGGCATAGGCGTGGCGTATAAGTTTCCCGAGAACCCAAGCGCCCCTACCAACAGGATTAAGCTGACTGGTCTGAATCTTTTCAACATAACTACTGTTTTTTGTTTATTTTGATAGACAATGTTTTAGTTTTTGCGTCAACGAATGTCATTTATCCTGTATAAACATAAAAAGGGCAGATATGTTTTGAGTTTAACATATACAAGAGTAACCGGAGAGAGATGAGTATCACTCCGGTATCTCAGTAAACCAGGAAGGTCGTGAGTTTAGTGACAAGTGATTTTAGGAATGGACAATATATATACTGCGTTGCCCCAATAATATATACTGCGTTGGTCAAGTAAGATATACTACGTTTATTAGAATGCCCATCATAAGCACCTTTCGACCGCAGTCGGCAGGGGTTTACGATGGGCATTGTTAGATGCTTATAATAGCGGTCGGCACAAATACACAAAAACAGGGGCTTTTGACACACCCTCTTTCATATAAATCAATGTTTAGCCCACCATAGCGGAGTAGAAATTAAATCAGCTCCACCCAATAGCTCAACAGCTTTCATATAACTATCCTTACTATTGATTTCCATATTCGCTGGATAGCGCAGACGTTCTTGATAGAATTCCCACTTACATTCCTTACAGTTAGCACGAGTAAGAGGCAACTCGTTACTAGAAACGTTATAATCTATCTCAACAGCTTGATTCTCAAAGAAAGGCAAACCTAAACGACGATGATCAGACCATGCCTCTAAAGGTAACCAAGGAACCTGTGCCAAGTATTTTTGCGAGATTATCTTTGTCAGCTTATCATTATTGACCGTACCATTCTTATAAATAGAATTTTTCGGATAAGTATAAGTAGTAGTCTTTTTCTCACCAGTATAACCATCTACATATTCAGCCGTATAAGACTTTGCTTCCGCCGTATGATCAAAAGCGACAGAAGTACCTACACGGTTATATTCCGTAGAACTCAAATAATCATTTAAGAACTCAGATACACCGTGATATTCAAAGCTAGCTGCTATACCAGCCTCATAATGAGATTTCGCACTACCAGACACGTTCCAACCATACAACGCAGCTTCAGCCAATAAGAACTCCGTCTCCCACGGCCCAAACCATACACGCTTATTCGTACTTTCACGATATATCTTGGATAAAGAAGGATAAGTCTTACTTGCTCCTGTCAATTCGCTGGTTAGCGCTGAGTATTTATCCCATTTTCCAGCAACCCAAGTATTCCAAGTATATTTCACGTTCAACTCCAAATATGTCTTATTGTTATCCTCAACATTTCCAGTAGCAGGATCCGCTAAACGAGCCTTATCAGCCAAACCGATATTAGAGAAATAAACAGTACCATCATCATATCCCGGAATATGAAACAACTTAGTAGCACGAGGATCAATCTTTGAAGGAAGAGCATCAAAGAAATAGCCTGCAGCCGGATCATTCGTAGAAACCGGTAAGTGTTTTTCTAATCGAAGGCCTAGATAATTACGAGCATCTTTCAATACCACATCCTCTTTTATCGCCGCAGGAACTTGGAAATCGATTCCTCCTAGGCCAATCATCATATTATTAATGGTGACCGAAATGGGTTGGGCATTCCAAGGACGAGACATCACACCATCAAGATCAGTCCAACCGCCTTTTTCTTGCACCTGAGCAATTTCATCTTGCGTAGTAATAAAATTATTCGTCGAAGCGGCATCCTCAAAAGCAGCCTTTGCTTTAGCTTGATCTACAGCAGATAAACGCATAGCGTAGCGCAAGCGTAATGAGTTCGCATACTTTATCCATTTAGAGGCATCACCATCATAGAAAGCATCCGTTTTCTCTGATGTAATAGCGCTCATATCCGCATTTACATCTATCTTGCCAGCGGCATCTTTCAATTCAGAAATAATAAAATCATAAATATCTTCTATACTCTTATATTCTACGATACCATCAAAAGCGTTTGCCGGAGGCACAGGACCAAAGTTATCAGCCAATTCAGAGATGACATAAGCCCGCCAAATACGAGACATCTGTAGCAAATTGTTCTCATAAGGATACTCCGGATTGGCGGCACGTTCCGTACCAATTTTCACGGCCATATTAACATTGTTCAGCCATCCCACTCCATAATCAACGCCAAAGTAGTCCGTATTATAATCATTATAATTCGCACCTGTAGCTAAACCACTACGACGTTCAAAACGAGCCGCACTTTTCCATTGATACACGAACACACGCTCTGCGATATGCGGGTTCTGCTGTGCCCCCATGATTGATTTATTCAGTAGATAAGATACTTTGATCGCACTTTCATCTACGGCATTCGGGTCTTTATTTATTTCCTCAAAGTCGTTACATGCAGTAAATAAAACGGCTAATGAAGCTAACCCTATTATTGTTCTTTTTAATGTTTTCATACTTAAAATCATCTTTCTTATTAGAAACCAACTGTTACATTAAATGTGAAAGAGCGAGAAGTCGGAGCTGCCCCATTCTCAAAACCAGTAGCATTGGAATTTGTAGCCGAAATAGATTCCGGATCAATACCTTCCAAATGATTTACAATCATCCAAACGTTATTCGCCACGAATGATACACGTACTTTCTGTAATGGGGTTTTCTCTAACCATTTTTTCTCAAAATCATAACCAACGGTAATATTACGTAGACGAATATTAGTAGCATCATATAAAAATGCCTCACCCACACCGATATTACCTCCGGCAGCACGTCCCCAGTACAATTCAGGAGTAACAGCATTAGAATTTGCCGTATAACCACCATTTCCATCAGAAGTCACTGAATTCGGAACTACAAATTCCTCACGGGTTCCATTTATAACGGTACCTGCGGCATTACCTGCCTTGTACAAATTAGCAGTGGTCGCTGAGTAAATATTTCCACCAATACGAGCATCAATCAAAAAGCTCAAAGAAATATTTTTATAAGAGAACGAGTTAGTCCATCCCAACATACAATCAGGCTGTTGATTCCCCAGATAATAATCATCTGAAGTAACTAATGGTAAACCTTGAGCATCTACAATAATTTTACCAGCATGTTCCCCACTTTCAACACGTTGGAATTTTTTACCATAAATATCGCCATAATAACTACCCGTACGGGCTACAATCTTTAAATCATCAAAAGTCTTGATGCCATATTCATTTACTCCTTCATACAAATCTATGATTTTATTTTTATTGAAGGAAGCATTCAATGTTGTTTCCCAATTTAAGCCTCTAGGATTCTGCAAAATAGTACCATAAAGCATTAATTCCACACCTGAATTTTGAATATTACCTGCATTGATCTTACGTTTGGAATAACCAGAAAATGGATCCATTGCCAAATCTAGCAATTGGCGGGTAGCATTAGATTTGTACCAAGCCGCATCAATACCTAATCGATTATTGAAAAACTTCAAATCAATACCGGCTTCCCAAGATTTAATCAACTCTGAACGTACAGAAGAATCATATAAAGTAGTTCCTAGAGCTGCAGTTGGGTTACCATTTGGATCTTTATCAACCTTGAATACAGTATACAATTGATATGGATCAAGGTCATTACCTACTTCCGCATAAGAAGCACGAACCTTAGCGAAACTCATCCATTCCGGCATTGTACCGCCAACCTTTTCCACCATATCTGAAATAACACCAGATAAGCTAACCGAAGGATAAAAATAAGATTGGTTTTCTTTACTCATAGTGGAAGACCAGTCATTACGAGCCGTAATATCCATAAACAGCCAGCCATCCCAGTTCATTTGCAAAGAACCGTAAATAGAATTCATCTTGCGCTGTACATCTTCAGATGTATGCGTCATATTATTCTTGTCAGCGGCATTAGACATCGCAAATAGATTCGGGATCAATAAATCACCCGTACCAGCCTCTAATTTCTTACGGCGTTGCATCATCAAGTTTCCACCCACGGTCACAAAACCACCAAACTTGCTAAAAAGGTTATCTTTCTTAAAGGTAGTCAAGAAACTATAGTTGTTCTCATAAAAAGTCTCCGACTTCTCAGAGTAACGCCCTTTCGGATTCACATTACCACCAGAATATACCTTATTTGTAGTCGTAGTCGTATAATAGTCCGTACCGCCTTTTAGCTCGAGGTTCCACCAGTCCGTTATCTTATAAGAAAGAGAAATTGTACCTAACAAACGATTACGAGAGTCTTGATTTGTTCTATAATCTTTAATCCAATACGGATTTTCTTGGGGAGTACTCTCGGTATCCCACCAAATCATATTTCCATTTTCGTCCAAACAGTTCTCCAGATCCCTAATATCCAGCGATCGTGGTAAATTATAGATCGTACTAAAGGCATTCGATTGGTTAATACCTTGGATTGGACGATTCTTTGCGTTATTATTTAAATAGTTGGCTTTTGCATCTAATTTCCATCTTTTATCCGGACCGAACTCGCTTGTTCCACGCAAAGTAAGAGACGTTTTATTTAATGATGCACCCGGAACGATGCCCTTATCATCAGAGCGATTAATTGAGGCGAATACCGCCGTCCCATCATAGCTCTGCTGAAAAGATACACCTTCATTGAATGAAGTTCCTTTCTGGAAATAAGCATCTATATTATCATAAGTATACATCTGGACTTTCTGCCCATCCCAGCGATCAATTGTTACGGAACCATCGGCAACAGGCCCCCAGCTTGAACGGTCTTTCACATTATATATGCCATTTGTACCCTGACCATACGTATTCTGTAATTCTGGTTTCAAAAACATGCTTTCCACTGTAACTCCGGCATTTACAGTAATACCTAATCCACTTTGCTTTTTACCCGATTTCGTCGTAATCAAAATTACGCCATTACCTGCACGAGAACCATATAACGCGGCGGCTGAAGCTCCTTTCAACACGTTCATGGATTCGATATCTTCCGGGTTGATATCTGACAAACCATTACCCATATCCACGCCGCTATTACCCCAAGCATCATCAACTCCTCCAGTAAAGTTATCCATTGGAATACCATCGACAACAATCAACGGCTGATTAGATCCAGTTAATGAATTATTACCACGCAATACAATTTTTGAAGAACCGCCAGGGCCACTACTAGAACGAACTACCTGCAAACCCGATACTTTACCAGATAACGCATTCGCAATATTACTTTCCCGTGCATTTACAAGTTCGTCTCCTTTCAATTCTTGCGTAGCATATCCCAACGCTTTCTTCTCACGCTTGATACCCAAGGCCGTAACCACGACCTCATCCAATTTCTGGGTGTCTTCCGCTAATTTGATAACGCCTACCGGCTTACCGGTATACGTAAGCTCCATGGTGGAGTAACCAATGAATGAGATTTGGATTACATCACCATTCTTGACGCCATCCAAAGTGAAATTACCGTCCATATCGGTAATCGTTCCATTAGACGTTCCTTTCACGACAACTGACGCTCCGGTCACTGGGCCGAAATCATCTTCCACTGTACCTGTTACTTTCCCGTTTTGCTGGGAGATAGAGGTACCTTGCTCAACAGGTGCGATGTTGGCATACATACTTCCCGAGAAGCATAACGCACCCGCACATAGAATTAAGCTGACAGGTTTAAAGTTTTTCAACATAACTGATGGTTTTATTGATAAATAATTAGACAATGTCTTGGCGAAACATTTGTCCTTTTCTTAAATTCATCTACAGACAGATACTCACTCTTGAGTTCCGGCGCAATTAAGTTTCAATAAAAATGGGCTAATATTTTGAGTCCTATATGAACTTATTCCAAGTAGAAGTTGTTATATTTAGTTAGCGTCAAAATTCATAGCACATTTCATATCGGAGGCAAAGATATGAAATATTCATTACGTAGTGTTATTTTAATTAAAAAAATCACCCCTCATTTTTATGTTCTACAATATAAAATTAGAAATATAAACGGTTTTAAGTTAAAATTCAACCTAAGTTCATATAGAACTAAAGTATCTGCGCCAAGATGTAGAGGTTCCGTAATTCAAAGAAAGCGAAACAAAAAAAGTAAGTTAACTTCGTGGACAAAGTAAGTTAAGTTACTTTGCCCACGAAGTTAACTTACTTTGCCGATGAAGCTAGCTTACTTTTATCAGATATTTCTTATAATCCCTAAAATTCCTTCTCGTTCGCCATATACCACATATTAAGGAAGGAGGCCTTCGTGATGTCTACCACCTTGTCCCAGTTAATCCGGTCGGCATGATCGCTCGGTTGGTGGTAATCCGGATGCCCGTCGGTGTGATACCAGATGATGGGGATGCCTACCTTGGCGAAAGAACCGTTGTCGCTACCGCCTACCGGGTTATCCCATGGGCGATAATCCGGAGCGAGGTTCAAGCCGTATTTCTTGATATCGTTCTTCAGCCAGTCGCCAAACACAGGGTGGGACTCGGTGTAGAAATAAACCACGTGGGTAGGCTTCGCCTCGTTATTATTACGGCCTATCATGTCGAAGTTCAAGTAACCTTTCACGTTCTTGATCTCCGGAAAAGACTGCACGAAGGCTTTCGAACCGAGAAGACCTTTCTCCTCCCCATCCCAAAAGGCGAAAATGATCGTGCGCTCCGGCTGCTGGCCGGTAGCCAAGAATGCTCTCGCTATCTGGAGGACGGCAGATACGCCGGAGGCGTTATCGTCGGCGCCATTGTAGATCTGGTCGCCGTCCAACATCGGATCGATACCCAGATGATCGTAATGCGCTCCCACGATCACGATCTCGTTCGGATTCTTGCCCTCTATCTTACCCAAGATATTATTCAAGGAAAGTTTCTGGAAAACACCGGTTTGCTTGATAGCCGCTATGGAATCCGGCTGCACCTGCCAGCGGGCCCCTCTCTTCTGGCGTTCCATATGGTAAGCCTCAAACGGATGGTAATAAGAGTCTCCTACAGGGTCGATACCCAATGATTTCAGGTTCGCCACGATATAATCGCCCGCTATACGGCCTCCACGGAAACCAGCCTCACGGCCCTCCAGATCATCATCGGCCAAGAAACCGATATGCGCCTCGGCGGTCGATCTATTTATCACCTCCAAACCTTTCTTCTCCGGACTTTCCGCCCAAAGAGCCGTACTTAATGCCAGCGACATTAAGAGTAATCCTGCTTTTTTCATCGTTTTTGTGTTCAAATGATTATTGTTTTAGCTTTTTCATCCACAAATATAAGTAATTTCCCTGATATGCGAAGGAGAAGGAAAGGAAAGGGCACAAAAAAAAGGCTCACCCGGCCGTATCGCCAAAGGTAATCCTCATTTCCTATCTCTCACCATTCCGTTTTGAACGGAGGTAAGAGATGACATCTAATTTATTTCTTACTTTAATTCTTTACTTAAAAAAGACGCGGTCTTTTAGTTCTTATCCGCATCTACACTCATTTCGCTCATAAGGCGACGGATCTCAGCGTTTAATCGCTGACTCATGGCACCATTGCCAGCTGACTGGTAACGATCTGCTTGATAACGCAACATCGCTAAAGCACGAAGGCTTTTCTCATTTTCTCTCATCATCATAATCTTTTTGTTTTACGCTTCCCACGCTTGGAAAGCCAGTTAATAAATAATCCTAAAACGATCTTTCTTTCTTAATTCGTTACAAAGATAACCATTTTATCCGAAACAATGTTGTAGAACATAATAAAATATTTCATTTTTTCGATTATTTATAACTTGTGCAAATAAGTCTAAATACGCCGGGGATTACTCCATCGGCGTTAATTCACCTGTAACAGAGTCTATTACAAACCCTCTTACCGTTATATCCGACGGAACCAGCGGATGATTCCGAATTTGCTCCACGGTCTCGTGCACGGAAGCCTCGGAGGTCTCGAATCCCCGCAACCACGACTCGAAGTTTATACCGCAATATCGGATCATATCTATTCGTTCCTGCGGAATTCCCCGCTCTTTCATCTTTTCGATCATCTCGGAGCTATTCATGTGCTTGGCTCCGCAATCGGTATGCCCGATTATCATTACCTCTACAACCCCAAGCTCGTAAATCGCCACCATCAAGCTCCGGATAACGCTTCCGAAGGGGTGGGATATGATCGCCCCCGCGTTCTTTATAATTTTCACGTCTCCATTCTTGATGCCCAAGGAGGCGGGTAGCAACTCGGTCAGCCGGGTATCCATGCAAGACACGATGGCGATCTTCTTATCGGGATATTTATTCGTGATATACTTCTCATACCCCTTGTTCTTTACGAACTCACGATTATAGCTTACCAATTCATCAATCATAGCGTTTGTGATTTAGCGTTATTAAACTGTTTATTTATATAACATCGAAATGTCTTAAAGCGTTCATGACACCATCGTCATCTACGGAGTCGGTCACGTAATCCGCCGCCTCTTTCACCTCGTCGCCGGCGTTACCCATGGCTACCCCGATCCCGGCGTGGCGAAGCATGGCCATATCGTTGCCTCCATCGCCAAAAGCCATCGTCTCGTGGAGCGAGATCCCGTAATACTCGATGATCTTATCGATCCCTACCGCCTTACTGCTCCCCCGCGGCACGACATCCGCAAATAGCGGGTTCCAACGAGTAGCCTCGCAATGCGGCAAGACGGACATGATACGTTCTTCATGGCCGGGAGAGAAAAAGGCTATCAGCTGGTATACTTCCTTACCCCCGTTGCCACGCAAAGGACGCAAGGGAGGATGAGGGAAGTCTAGCATGTCGTAAAGCTGTCGCACAGAATCATCCACGTAGTTCTGGTAAATCCCATCTTCCTCCACCAAGGCGCACGGGAACGCCTCCTCATTCTCTTGATAGCGGATCAACGCCTCTATATCCTCCGACGGGATATTATGTTTATAGATAACCTTATCTTTTCCGGCCAAGCAATATCCTCCGTTCAAGGTAACATAGCCATCAAACTCTTGCGTCCCGAGGTTATTGATAGATTGCAACTGGCGGCCGGTAGCGATGAAAACCTTGATTCCCTTTTCTCGCAACAGGTCCAAGGCCCGGACCGTGGAGTCCGGTAGCTTATGCGTCTTGAAACTTACCAACGTACCGTCAATGTCAAAAAATACTGCCTTAATCATACTTATACTACTCTTCTTTTCGTACAAAAGTAGGTAAAAAAAGCGGAACCTAGGCATAAAGTATTTATGATCATACTATCGGGAGCATAAAATAAATCGACAACCTCTTGTTGATAAACATTTGTTTACCTACCTTTGTAAGGTCAAGATCTTTTAGATGGATGATAACCAAAAAGAGCTAAAGGCTCTGATAGAACATGAAAAGAAAAATCTTCTGTTCTATTCTCTCTACTGGGATATTTTAGCGCAAAAAACCTCAGAAGGGGAACTTGAAAAGCAAATAGACCTGCATTTAGACAGGTTATTGTTGTTACTCAAGTTGAAAGGTTAACAGAAAGTACTCCTAAAGGAGTACTTTCTAAAAGATCTTTTCACTGGAACTTTTTAACAGAACAACATATGGCAAATTACGATCAACTCAATCAAGAACTGGAAACATTAAAAAGTAAATTCATGCTTCTGGATACAGATGAAGAGCGCAAGGCTTTCCGCTCTGAAGTAACAGCGTTTATCGACTCTAAAAGTGACGAAGAAAAACAGTTGGTCAACGAAGCGTTTATCGCAGGGGCAAATGATGCCTGCGCCAGAGCCGATAAGTTAATCGACAACGTTCTCAGAAACAAACTTGACGGTATATATGAATCGATCTCTTGGTCTTATATCGCACGTACTTATTTCAACAAAAGCAGGGCATGGTTGAGCCAACGTATAAACGGCTTAATGATCCATGGCAAAGAGGTACAATTCACGTATGAAGAAAAGCAGACGTTATTACAAGCGCTCCGCGATATTGGCAAAAAAATAGAACGTACGGCTCAAGTTATCGAGCAAACACTCTGAAGATCTTGACAAATTTACAGAGAGCAGAGACCCGGCCGACATCATGGTTCGCCGGGTTTTCTCATTAATCCAACCGCACTCAAATCGATATCCAAAAACAATTTGTACTTTTGTAGTCTGTTACCAACTAAATCTATCGTATGAAGAAACATTTTCTACTTTTCTTGCTTTGTCTAGCCACGAACGCCAGCCTGACGGCCCAAGAGACCCTTCGGGAGAATAACGGGGAACCTACACTCGTGGAACGATTATCGAACGGAGAGATCAAGATCAATAGCGCCGAGATGAACTTCCAGCTTTTCACCTCGGCCAACGCTGAGTTTGTCGGAAAGGAGCTAGACGGTATGAACTTCAAGCTGAACCGTGTCCGGCTGGAGATCAAGGGGGATGTAGGCAAGTGGCTGGGGTATCATTACCGGCAGTCGTTCAACAAATACTCCGATCCCTATTCGCTCGACAACCTCTCCTCCTCGCTCGAGCTGGCTTACGTGAACCTAAAGGCACGGCATAATCTCAATTTCACGATCGGCAAGCAGTTCGTTAATTTCGGGGGATACGAGTATTACGTCAATTCCATCCGGGTACGAGAGTTTAGCGAGTTCAATAATTTACTGACCGCCTACCAAGCCGGTATCTCGGGCAACTGGCAAGTCAACCCGGACCACGAGCTTTGTTTCCAGATCGTGAATAACCGCAACGGTAACGATGAGGACATCTACCCTACCGGACTTCCCGAGGGTACCGCCAAGGCCAAGATACCCTTTATGTACACGGTCAACTGGAATAGCTATTATCTGGACAAGGCCTTGCAACTGCGTTATGCCACCGCCGTCGGACAGCAGACCCGCAAGCGCTACTCCTACTATTTCACCTGTGGCAATACCTATGAGAAAGGCCCGTTGCTAACGTACCTCGACGTTATGTACACCCGCCAAGGGATCGACCAACATGGGGTCGTCAGCCGTCTGCCCGGCACGCCTCATACCGCCATGAACACCGAATACCTATCGATTATCGGCGACGTGGATTACCGTGTCCACCCCCAATGGAACGTTTACGTGAAAGGGGCGTACGAGACCGCCCGGGTGTATAAGAGCAACGGTGATTTCCGGAAAGGGATGTACCGCCGTTCGTGGAATGCGCAGAGTAGCGTGGAATTCTTCCCCTTCAAGCAACTCGACCTTTTCGTATTCGTCCTATACACCTACCGGGGCGTTATCCTAGAGAAAGCCGCCACGCGAATGGGAGCCATAGAGCCGGATACACACCGTATATCGCTGGGGCTGGTCTATTCGATCCCGGTCTTCTGAGAAACCGCACATACGGTAGCGCAGGCTTGCAGATATGGTAGTACAAGCTTGTAGATACGTTCGTGCAAACTTGCAGATACGTTCGTGCAAACGTGTAGATACGTTAGTACGGACTTGTAGATACGGTAGCGCGGGCTGACACATAAGGAAGTACAGGCCGGCACATACGGTAGTACAGGTCCGTATCGCCTTATGTGCAGCCTCCCCCATCCACCCCATAAAAAAAGCGGTGCCTTCCGTTTCCGGAGACACCGCCCTCATTCTATACTAAAGACCTGTTATATTAAGCCTCTACATCCCAATTCTCGGCAGCCATACGTTTGTAGCTACGCAGACGCCATTTAGCGTTCTCCTCGGCGGCGGCAAACAACTCAGCGGCCTCAGCCGGATATTGTTTAGCTACGGAAGCGAAACGAACCTCACCCTTCAAGAAGTCTTGGAACTTGCTCCAATCCGGCTCCTTGCTATCCAAGGTGAACGGATTCTTGCCCTCTGCCTCCAAAGCCGGGTTGTAACGCCACAAGTGCCAGTAACCGCATGCTACGGCTTCTTTCTCCTCAGCTTGCGACTTACCCATACCCTTCTTCAAACCGTGGTTGATACAAGGAGCGTAAGCGATGATCAAGGAAGGACCGTCGTAAGCCTCGGCCTCGCGGATCGCCTTCAATGTCTGGGCTTGGTCGGCACCCATAGCGATCTGAGCCACATATACGTAACCGTAAGTAGTAGCCATCAAGCCTAGGTCTTTCTTACGTACCCTCTTACCGGAAGCGGCGAACTTAGCGATAGCGCCCACCGGAGTAGCCTTCGAGGACTGACCACCCGTGTTAGAGTAAACCTCGGTATCCAATACCATGATATTTACGTTCTTGCCGGAAGCGATCACGTGATCCAAACCACCGTAACCGATATCGTAAGAAGCACCGTCACCACCGATAATCCATTGAGAACGTTTTACCAAGAAGTGAGACAATTCCTTGATCTGAGCGCAAACCGGACAACCCTCCTTGATGCCTTGCTCAACGAATGCCATGATTTGCGGAGCCAATTCCTTCGTCTTCTCGGCGTCGTTCTGGTTAGCGATCCAAGCGGCGGCTATTTCCTTGGCCTCAGCCGGAGCATGCTCGCCCACGGTGATCTGTTGCAACAAGCCTTCCAGACGTTTACGCATCTTCTCGTTCGCCAATTCCATACCCAAGCCGAACTCGCAGAAGTCCTCGAACAAAGAGTTTGCCCAAGCAGGACCTTGACCCTTCTCGTTCGTTGTATAAGGAGTGGAAGGAACAGAACCGGAGTAGATAGAAGAACATCCGGTAGCGTTAGCCACCATCTCGCGGTCGCCGAACAACTGGGTGATCAACTTCACGTACGGAGTCTCGCCACAACCGGAGCAAGCGCCTGAGAATTCAAACAACGGAGTAGCGAACTGTGAGTTCTTCACGTTAGACTTCACGTCTACCAAGTTTTGCTTAGAAGAAACGTTAGCTACGCAGTAGTTCCAGTTATCGGCCTCAGCCAACTGGCCTTCCAGCGGAACCATAGACAATGCCTTGTTGCCCTTGAATCCCGGACAGATATCGGCGCAGTTACCGCAACCCAGACAGTCGAGAACGTCTACCTGCATACGGAACTTCATACCTTTCATAGCGGCCGGAGCCTTCACGTCCAACATAGCGAAGCTGGCGCCCTTCTGCTCCTCATCGTTCAATACGAACGGACGGATAGAAGCGTGAGGACAAACGTAAGCGCATTGGTTACACTGGATACAGTTCGCCTCATTCCAAACCGGAACGAAAGCGGCCACGCCACGTTTCTCGTATTTAGCGGTTCCTTGCGCCCAAGTACCATCCTCGATGCCCTTGAATGCGGAAACCTTCAATAAGTCGCCATCCTGAGCGTTGATCGGACGAACTACCTCGTTGATGAAAGCGGGATCGTTGTTTACGACAGCCTCATCATCCGGAAGGTTAGCCCAAGCGGGATCAACCGTCAATTGGTTGTACTCGCCACCACGGTCTACAGCCGCGTAGTTCTTGTTAACCACGTCCTCGCCCTTCTTACCGTAAGACTTAACGATGAATTTCTTCATCTGCTCGATAGCCAAGTCTACAGGGATAACACCTGTGATACGGAAGAAAGCGGACTGAAGGATCGTATTGGTACGGTTACCTAAACCGATCTCCAAGGCGATCTGTGTAGCGTTGATATAATATACAGTGATATTCTTCTGAGCGAAGTAACGTTTTACCTTATTAGGCAAGTGCTTAGCCAACTCCTCAGCGCCCCAAACGGTATTCAACAAGAAGGTACCGTTCTCACGCAAACCACGAGTCACGTCGTACATGCGCAAATAAGCCTGAACGTGGCAAGCCACGAAGTTCGGGGTATTCACCAAATAAGTAGAACGGATCGGATGATCACCGAAACGTAAGTGAGAACAAGTGAAACCACCGGATTTCTTAGAGTCGTAAGAGAAATAAGCCTGACAGTATTTATCCGTGTTATCACCGATAATCTTCACCGAGTTCTTGTTAGCGCCTACCGTACCGTCGGCACCCAAACCGTAGAACTTAGCCTCGAACATACCCTCACCGCCCAAGGCGATCTCTTCCTTCTGAGGCAGAGAAGTGAAAGTAACGTCATCCACGATACCGA
This sequence comes from Parabacteroides sp. AF39-10AC, assembly GCF_003635405.1. Classification (NCBI taxonomy): domain Bacteria; kingdom Pseudomonadati; phylum Bacteroidota; class Bacteroidia; order Bacteroidales; family Tannerellaceae; genus Parabacteroides; species Parabacteroides sp. AF39-10AC. The sequence goes on from NZ_QTLP01000018.1 coordinate 92,713, forward strand.
TCGTGAACTGGTTCTTCGGCATCGGCAACGCCAAGTTCTCGAATACGGACAGGATCTGAGCCGGAGTCGTATCCTTAGAACCCAGACCATAACGGCCACCTACGATAACCGGAGCATCCTCCTGACCATAGAAGCAGTCTTTTACGTCCAGATACAACGGCTCACCGTTAGCACCCGGCTCTTTCGTGCGATCCAATACGGCGATACGCTTAGCGGTCTTAGGCACGGCAGCCAAGAAATGCTTAGCGGAGAACGGACGATACAAGTGAACGGATACCAAACCTACCTTCTCGCCCTTAGCGATCAAGTGATCGATAGCCTCACGAGCGGCCTCCGTAACAGAACCCATGGCGATGATCACGCGCTCAGCGTCCTCAGCTCCGTAATAATCGAACAAACCGTATTTACGGCCCGTGATCTTGGAGATCTCGTTCATATATTCTTCTACGATAGCGGGAACCGCCTCGTAGTACGTGTTGGAAGATTCTCTGTGTTGGAAGAAATGATCCGGGTTCTCGGCCATACCGCGAGCGACCGGTCTCTCCGGGTTCAAGGCACGGGCACGGAACTCAGCCAAGGCCTTCTGGTCGATAAGCGGAGCCAAGTCCTCATTCTCCAAAGCCTCGATCTTCTGGATCTCGTGAGAGGTACGGAAACCGTCGAAGAAGTTCACGAACGGCACACGAGACTTGATCGTAGCCAAGTGAGCTACACCGGCCAAGTCCATAACCTCCTGTACGGAACCCTCGGCCAACATGGCGAAACCTGTCTGACGGGCAGACATCACGTCTTGATGGTCACCGAAGATACACAACGCATGAGAAGCCAATGTACGAGCGGATACGTGGAAAACGCAAGGAAGCAATTCACCGGCGATCTTGTACATATTAGGGATCATAAGCAACAAACCTTGAGAAGCAGTGTAGGTTGTTGTCAAGGCACCAGCTTGCAATGAACCGTGAACAGCACCTGCGGCACCACCCTCTGATTGCATTTCCTGTACCATTACAGTCTCGCCGAAAATATTCTTACGTCCGGCTGCAGCCCATTCATCTACATATTCAGCCATTGTAGACGACGGAGTGATGGGGTAAATCGCGGCTACCTCGCTGAACATATACGAGATATGAGCAGCGGCCTGATTACCATCACAGGTTAAAAATTTCTTCTGTTTTGTCATAGACCTATAAAACTATTAGTATTAAAAAATATCCTTACTTAATATAAAAAACCGAACAACCAAAGCGGGATCATGTTCCCCTCCCCGATCTCGGTCTTATCGACAGCATAGTACATATCCGGATTGTTCTTCACTTTCATGTTTTCCTCGATCCGGAAATTATACATCGTATTCACCAGAAAGTGGGCGTTCTTGATTCCTTCATTCAGCTTATTGTCTTTCAATAGTTGGTTATAAAAGAACGACTCACGCACCGCCCCGGCATTTACCTCCATCGGACGGATGGGGTACATCAGGTTCGAGTTATACATATATACCTTGGAGGGTTTCTTCGGAAAGGATTCGCCCACCGGATACAGCATATTCATCAAACGGGCATCTGTCAAATACTTGATATAGTTCATCACGGTGGCCCGGGATGTCTCGATATCCTTGCTCAACTGACTCACGTTTGGGGTACAAGGAGCGCTCGTAGCCAATAAGTAGAGTAGTTTGCGTAGCTTTGGCAGGTAGCTTTGTTCGATTTGTTTTATGTATAACACGTCCACCTCTAGCATCATGTTCATGGTCTTCAGCAGGTTCTCGGAGAAGTTGCGCTTTTCCAAGAAGAACGGATAAAAACCATGATGTAGATAATCTTGGAAATAAGCCATCGGCCTTACGACCGAGCAAATACGTTTGGCGATTTCCTGATGATTCTCTAATACCTCATCGAACGTGTACGCGGGAAACTGGTTCCCCGACATCAAATTCAAGAACTCACGGAACGAGAACCCCCTGAGGTTATACGATACCACCTTGCCGGACAGGTCCGGATTCTCCTCTTTCAGACGCATCACCGACGAACCGGAGAAAACGATCTTCAAGTCCTCGAAATTATCATAGCAATACCGCAACTCTCTCGACCAATCGGAATACTTAAACACTTGGTCTATCAACAACACCTTTCCGCCTTTAGCCCGAAACTCGGCGGCGAAATCAACGAGTGTGCGTTCCGTAAAATAGAAATGATTTAAATTAATGTATAAGCATTCCTTATTATCGGCACCAAAATATTCACGGGCATAGTCTAACAAGAAAGTGGTCTTTCCGACTCCTCGCGAACCTTTAATACCGATCAACCGATCCTCCCAATTGATCTCATCCATTAATCCCCTTCGTACCGGAGAATACAGATGCTCTACCAGATATTTATGTGTTTTAAAGAATGCTTCCACCTACATAATTGGTAATTGAAAATTTGGAATTACCGATGCAAAGATAAACATCTTTTCTCATTTGCAATGCGGAGATTGCAATTTTATTGCAAAAAGTAAAGTTCAAACTAACAATTGCCTATCAACGTATTCTGTCTCGTAAAGACGGAGCGCACTCCAGTCCTTACGAAACAAAAGATATTATTCAATGATCGAGATCCATCCGTAAGTATCCGGCTCGTCGCCATACTGGATGGCACGTAGCTTATGATATAGTTTCTCGCAAACAGGACCCGGTTTGCCATCTTTGGCGATAACAAAAGATTTGTTCTCATCCAAATCGTCGATTTGTGAGATCGGGGCGATAACCGCAGCGGTACCACACTCGGCAGCCTCGTCGAACGTAGCGATCTCCTCGAAAGGAACCGGACGACGCTCTACCGTCAAGCCCATATCCTCGGCCAATTGCTGCAAGCTCTTGTTCGTGATCGAGGGCAAGATCGAGTGGGATTGCGGAGTGATATAGCTATTGCCACGGATTCCGAAGAAGTTAGCCGGACCGCACTCATCCAGATATTTCTTCTCTTTCGGATCCAGATACAATACGGCGGCGTATCCCTTGGAATGAGCGATCTCGCCAGCTACCAAGCTAGCGGCATAGTTACCACCCACCTTGATCGTACCTGTCCCGTTAGGAGCCGCACGGTCGTACTCACGAAGCACGCACACCTTCGAGGGCTGGAATCCACCCTTGAAATACGGACCTACCGGAGTGACAAATATCATAAACATATATTCGGGAGCCGGCTTCACACCCACCTGAGCGCCCAAGCCGATCATCAACGGACGAATATATAAAGCGGCACCGCTCTCATAAGGAGGAACAAAACGCTCGTTCAATTTCACGACCTTACGTACAGCTTCCTCGAACATCTCTACAGGCAACTCAGCCATCTTGATACCCCGGCTGGAAGATTGCATACGTTTAGCGTTCTCATCCATACGGAATACACGGATCTTACCGTCTTTTCCACGGAAGGCCTTCAAACCCTCGAAAGACTCTTGTCCGTAATGCAAGCAAGTAGCGGCCATGTGAATATTGATAATCTCGGATGAAGAAACTTCCAACTCACCCCATTTGCCGTCACGATAGTAGCATCTTACATTGTAGTCTGTCTTGATATAACCAAATCCCAGCTCAGACCAATTTAAATTTTCCATATCTATACAATTTGCTGTAATTAGTTTAAAATTAACAAATTACACTGTTAATAATATCGCTCAAAAGCAAAAACGCCCATAGCCGTCGCTATGGGAGATTTTGTGTACCGCAAATATACGCTAATTTATATATAGTTCGGCCTATAAACTAAAAAAAGCAAACGGAAGGCCACGGCTTTTTCATTTAACATTTCGTTAAAGTGGGGTTTCTTGTAAATTTTAACATGCGCTTTTGTTTTCGGTGGAAGGATTCCGGAAAACACGTACGACCTTTCCGGAAAACACGTACGACTTTTTCCAAAAACATGTACGTGTTTTCGCAGAAAGATTATCCTGTTTTTAATTACTGATTATCAGATTCTTATACACAATTTTCTCTCGTAAACTTATTGTGCGGAATTTCACTTGAGATTCATGCATTCCGGCCTGCCGAAACGGATGGGTAAATGAAAGAGCCGTGGCATGGATATATACAAATAGCGGATTAAAATCTATGTTACCAAGATTTTTGCTACATTCGCGTCAAAAATAATTAAAATATGAAAGTCATTGATCTGATAAGGGATAGTAAGAGTACCGCTTTTTCTTTCGAGATATTACCGCCGCTGAAAGGTAACAGTATCCAGAAGGTGTATAATGTAATTGACAAGTTGAAGGAATTCGACCCTAAATACATAAATATCACCTCCCACCATAGCGAGTTCGTCTATAAAACCTTACCAGACGGAAGTTTCCAGAAAGTAAACATCCGTAAACGTCCGGGCTCCGTAGCGATCGCTTCGGCTATCCAGAATAAATACGGTATTCCTGCCGTACCCCATATTATATGTAAAGGCTTTACGAAAGACGAGACGGAATACGCTTTGATCGATTTGAACTTCCTTGGCGTAAACAACCTCTTAATATTAAGGGGAGATATAAAGACTTTAGAGGCCTCCCAGCAAAACCCGGAGTTATACCACGATCATGCGACTGATTTACAGCAGCAGGTAAATCATTTCAACGAAGGTATCGCGTTAGACGGTTCCAAGATAGACGGTATAGAGACTCCCTTCTCGTACGGCATGGCTTGCTATCCGGAGAAGCACGAGGAAGCGCCCAATATGGAATCTGATATCTATTATTTAAAGGAGAAAGTAAAAAATGGCGCTGAATATCTGGTAACCCAAATGTTCTTCGATAATAAAAAATATTATGCGTTCGTGGACCGTTGCCGTGCGGAAGGCATCACGGTTCCCATCATCCCCGGTATCAAACCGATCGTTTTCAAGAACCAATTAACGGTTCTTCCGAAGATATTCCGTGCGGATATCCCGGAGCCTTTCGCAACAGAATTACGTAAATGTAAAGATGATGCGGAAGCGAAAGAGGTGGGTGTGGAATGGTGTATACAGCAGTGCAAGGATCTGATCGTTCATGGTGTACCGAGCTTACATTTCTACACAATGATGGCCTCGGATAGCGTTTACAAAATAGCGAAAGAAATTTATTGAAATACAATAGGGGTTTTTATACGCTGAGTTGTCTAATAGAAGTACACGATTGAACAATCATGTACTAAGTATGGTTATTTTTAAAATTCTAAGGTAATGAAATACATATTCTTTATTGGACTTGACTTGGTATTGTATCCGTTCTTAGTTTTACTCTACATATGTCAATTGATATTTACAAAACCTCGCGCTTTTTGATATCTGAATACTTTTCCGTAACTTCGTTCATTATTCTATAGAAAAGGAAATATCTCATGTATTTTAAAGATATCATCGGGCAAGAGGAAGTGAAGGAACGGTTGAGACAATCGGCTCGGACGGGGATCGTACCCCATGCACAGTTATTCACAGAGCAAGGGGGAGCCGGGGCGTTTCCGCTGGCTTTGGCTTACGCCCGTTATCTGAATTGTACGAACCGGACGGACACGGACGCTTGTGGACGTTGCCCGTCATGCCTCAAATATGACGAATTGGCACATCCCGATTTACATTTTGTATTCCCGATCGTAGCCAAGAAAGAGAAAAAGAAAGAGGTCTGCGATGATTATCTCAGTGAATGGCGTGGGTTCCTCAAAGAACATCCCTATTTCAATATGGATGAATGGCTGGATTATATCGAGGCCGGAAACTCACAAGCCATCATCTATTCCAAGGAAAGCGATGAGATTATCCATAAACTGAGCCTAAAGATTTATGAGGCGGAATATCGTATCTTGATAGTTTGGTTGCCGGAGAAACTGCATCCTACTTGTGCCAATAAGCTTCTGAAAATCATAGAGGAGCCTCCTATGAGAACGGTTATTCTTATGGTATCCGAGACACCGGACCTTATCCTCGGGACCATCCAATCCCGTGCGCAACGCATCCACATCCGTCCCATTGAGACCGATGCGATCATGAATGCCATGGTATCCCGTTTCGGGCTTTCGCCCGACGACGCTAAACACGTCGCTCACCTCTCCTCCGGAAGTTTTATCAAGGCGATGGAGGCGATTAGCTTGGGCGAGGAAAATAAATTCTTTCTGGAGCAATTCAAGGCCATGATGCGAAACTCATGGGCACGAAACGTAAAAGGCATGAAAGCGATGGCGGACGTCATGGCAGGGATCGGACGGGAACGACAGAAAAACTTCCTCTCCTATTGTCAGCATTTGATCCGGGAGAACTTCATGTACCGGTTCCAATCGCCGGAACTTAATTATATGAATCTGGACGAGGCTAGCTTCTCCGTTAAGTTCTCCCCTTTCGTCAACGAGCGAAACGTGATCGATTTGATGGAAGAATTGGCGAAAGCGGAACGCCATATCACACAGAACGTGAATGCCAAGATGGTCTTTTTTGATTTATCCTTACGAATTACCGTACTAATCAAAAGATAAGTCTTCAGATTTTCTTGTTACGCCAATTTCCTTTCCATAGATAGAAGAAAGAAGAAAGGATCATGATATTATATACATACTCCGTAGTCCAGCAAACCGCCACGTCCGCACGCAACCATACGGCGACATACAATATATATAATACGTACACGAATATGCTAGCCATATCGATTTCCAGCGCACGGCGGGTATTGCCTGTCCCCGATACGCTAAAGAAATAAATAAAACCGGGAACAGCGAAGAGATAAGAAGACAGCATCACCCACAACGAGGAGATCGAGCTAGCGATCAAGTCCGGGTTATCCGTATAAATACGCAATACGGTAGACGGGAACATAGCGATCAAGATACCGATCGGTAGCACGAACGCATAGCATAGCCCGATCATCCTCCGGCAAAGCGGAAGCACCCGGTCCGACTCCCCGGCACCGATCAAGTTACTTACCAGCGAGCTGTTCGTGGAGGCGAAAGCATTCACGAACATAAACAGGAACGAGGAGATGCTACGTACCACATTCGTAATCGCCAACGGCCGCTCACCCAGATGCTCCATAGCGATAAAGAAGATAAACCATCCTCCAAAAGCGATCCCATGCTGGATCATCACCCAGATAGAGACACTAAGTATTTGTCCCAGCATCCTAAAATCCACTCTCGTAAAACGGAACAGACCATATTTTTTATAATCTATCTTCTTCCAAGTATAAATCACGAAGAACAATACGGAAACAGCTTCCGAGATCGAGGAAGCGATAGCGGCACCCGCTATCCCCAAAGCGGGGAACCCGAACTTACCGAATATCAAGATATAGTTCAAGACCACGTTGGTAAGCACCATCACCACCGAATTGGCCGTCAAGATCTTCGTATTCGTCGTACTCACGTAAAACGCACGGAACATCACCGCTATAAAAGAGAAGAAGAACCCGTACACCCGCCAGTCCAGATAGCTCATCGTCGCTCGATACACCTCTTCCGAACCGATCATCCGGTGGAGCAGATGGGGCGTAAGCAGATTAGAGGCCGTAAACAACACCGCCGCCAGCAAAAAAAGGAATAGCCCGCCTTGCGTGAAAACCTCGCCGATCCGTTCATACTCCCCCTCACCGTTACGACGTGCCATCAGCACCTGAGCGCCTACACTGAAACCAAAGCCCAGCATATAAATCACAAGATAATAGACTCCTGCCAAGGCGGAGGCACCTAGCTCGACCTCGCCGACACGTCCCAGATAAGCGGTATCCGTCAATCCGATCATATGCTCCATGAGCAAGCTGATTAATACCGGATACGTGATCTTTAGAATTTGTTTGTTCGTATATCGCATGATGAATCTTAAATAAAAGGGAGGCAAAGGTAGTAATAAGATGCCAGTCACACAATATTACCCCATGCGATCCGTTTCTTATCATATTACATTATTATACGAAGAGATATGGTTACAAAACTCATCATGGCCTGTATTTTGTCCGCTACGCTATTGAGCTGCAACGGGCAAAACACAAATACGATCAACTACGCTACCGTCGAACCCCTGCATATCAATCGTTTTGACAAGGATTTATTCCGGCTGATCGATACGGAAGATACCACCTTGCAACCCGAACTAATCAAACAATACCCGGAAATGCTGGATATCATCGGGAAAGGCATATTAAACCTGCAAACCATCGAGACTCCCGGCTTCTTCGAGAAAATGCGGAATTATTACTCGGAGCCTACCTTGAAAGGCTTGTATCGTGACGCTATCACCCAATATGATTCCGTGGAGGATATCGAGAAATCCTTGGGATACGGATTCGCCTATCTAAAGGAGAATTTCCCCTCGATGCAGATCCCTGCTATCTATATGCATGTATCCGGTTTCAACCAGAACGTATTGGTAGGCGATAGCCTGCTTTCCCTTTCCATCGATAAGTATATGGGAAAGGACTATCCCTTGTATCAAGATTTCTTCTATGACTCCCAGAAATTGAAAATGCAACGTGGACTCGTGGTCCCGGATTATCTGGCGGGGTGGCTCATGTCCGAATATCCTTTCGCGGGAAAAGAGAACGTATTGCTGGACCGGATGATTTACGAGGGAAAAATCAAATACCTGCTCTCGCAAGCCCTAGGCGTTCCCGATGCCGCCGAGCTAATGGGATACACCGAACAGGCCTACAACTGGTGCAAGGACAACGAAGGAACAATCTGGAAAGCAATCATCGAGCGCAAGCATCTTTATACCCCGGATCAACTGATAACTTCCCAGTATTTCGAGGATACCCCGGCCATTTTCCCCGAGAACGACGCTCCCGGGAATATCGGGACTTGGATAGGCTGGCAGATCATCAACCAGTACATGAAGGAGACGGGATCTACCCCGGAGGCGTTGATGCAAAACAACGACGCCCAAGAAATCCTAACCGCCTCAAAGTACAAACCCCTATAAACAGGAAAACCGCCCTATTCTCACGAACAAGACGGATAACCTAATCTAACTTAATTCTAATACCATGAAAAACACTATATCTTAATAACAAGGCTTTTTAAAAAAGGTTCAATGGAATGAGATTTTAAACCTCTTATTTACCTTGGTTGTTGTAACAGGAAACGAAAACAAGGTGAGTCCGATGGATAATGATCTCTTAGATATAACAAAATTGAGGCGCTGGCGGATCTGGAAATTGAAACTTATTGACGCCAGACTTTATTTTGTAAGCATTTTCGTGGGATTGCTGACCGGGTTGGTAGCGGTACCTTATCACTATCTGCTCCAGCAGTTATTCAATAGCCGGAAACTTTTTTTCGACGGTCATTACCCTTGGTATTTCCATGTCTTGTTCTTCTTCACGCTATGGGGTATATTGCTTTGCGTGAATTGGATGGTCAAGAAGATGCCGCTGATTACCGGTGGGGGCATTCCCCAGACACGGGCGGTTATCAATGGCAGGATCACTTATAAAAACCCGTTGACACAATTAATCGCCAAGTTCACGGGAGGGATATTAGCGATCAGCGCCGGCCTGTCCCTTGGTCGTGAGGGGCCGTGCGTACAGATCGGATCTTACGTGGGGAATATCATTTCCAAATGGGGACACGTATTGGCTGGAGAGCGCAAGCAACTTTTGGCCGCCGGCGCAGGTGCCGGATTGGCCGCCGCTTTCGCCGCTCCCCTCGCTTCCTCACTTTTGGTGATCGAGTCCATCGAACGGTTCGACGCTCCCAAGACCGCCATTACCACCTTGCTGGCAGGGGTCGTGGCGGGAGGCGTAGCGAGCTTGATTTTCCCCTTCAACCCCTACTCGCAGATTAGCGCTATTGCCCCGCAGGCTACTTTTATAGATCAACTGAAGTTGTTCTTATTTCTGGCCGTGGTTATTTCCGTCTTCGGGAAAATTTACTCGATGTTTACCCTTTGGTGCAAGGATTTCTTTACCAGACTGAAGCATCCTCCTTATATGAAGATGTTGTACCTGCTTATCATAGCGTATACGATCTCATTGACGGAGATCGACTTGACAGGAGGAGGCGAGCAATTCCTTATCATGCAAGCGATGCATGGATATCACCCCGTTTTATGGATAGCGGCGATGATGCTCATCCACTTGATATTCACGTCTCTCTCTTTCTCCTCCGGACTGCCGGGAGGGAATTTCATCCCTACACTAGTTACCGGGGGATTGTTCGGGCAGATCATCGCCTTATTATTGGTGAAGTATGGTTTCATTGAAACGGAGAGCATCAGCTATATCATGTTAATCAGCATGGTAGGTTTCTTGGTGGCGGTAGTCCGGACACCGCTGACGGGTATCGTCTTGATTACGGAGATAACCGGGCATCTGGACGTATTCTACCCCTCTATCATTGTCGGCGGGCTTACGTATTACTTCACGGAAATGCTACAGATAAAACCTTTTAACGTGGTTCTCTACGACGAGATGATCTCGACTCCAGCCTTCCGTACCGAAGGGCGTTCCAGCCTGTTCGTAGAGATCATGACAGGTGCCTATTTCGACGGGAAGGAGGTAGATCACCTCACCCTCCCCCAACGTTGTATCATCAAGACTATTCACCGGGATCGCAAGGACTTGGCTCCCGCCGGACAGACTCTTATCCCCGGTGATCAAGTAGAAATCGAGATCGATTCGCAGGATATCGAGAAGCTGTATGAGCCGCTGATTAGCATGGCGAACATCTATTAATCGCAGACCTGCCAATCGCCTCGAAAAGAAATGCCACACCAAGAATCCCCCGGTGTGGCACATCAACAAAACGCTACATTATCAGAAGTTATATTGAGCGGAAACATTAAGTCGGTTGGCGTGGCGGGTCATATCGTTGAAATCGGTACGCCAGCCTCTCAAGTACTCGGCGCCGACTTGCAGATTAGCGTTCACGTTCCAGAAAATGTTGGCTACCAAGTATTGACCGTAGCGGTATTGATCCGACGGGGTAACCGGGTAATCATTCTCGCTGTATAAACGAGTCTGGCTATAGGTGCTGGAGACGAATACCTTCGGCGTGATATTATACTGCAAGCCAGCGTACCAACCCATCATCGGAAGCACTTGCATCTTGCCTTTGGCCTCGGGGTCCGGAACCAGATCCACGTCCAGATTACTGATATCATTCAAGAACTGGCTGATACCCCGGCCGTAAGTAGCCTGACCGTAGAAGTTCAGTTTGCTCGTCACATTGAACGTAGAGGCGGCAAACACGCCCCATCCGGCCTTAGACTCGGCCCGTTGCGCCACCAAGTTCTCATACGTCATATTACGTACGATACCAGCTACACGGATATGGCTGCTCTTATTCCAAGCGTATTGGATATAGGCAGGGAAGTTCGGCATACGTTGGTTACTGATATTCACGCTTTGGTTCGTGATGCCATCCACCACAGGCATCTCGATACCTACACCCGCTTTCCATCCCTTACCGAAAGCACGCTCATAGCGTAACAGGGTGGCACGGCTGAAAACCTGTCCGGCAGGCCCCGCATAATCGATCGAGGGCGGAAGGGCGGCCAGATCCATGAAGGTACTATAATCGTAACCCATCGTGAAACCAAGGAAAGACACATAGGCGTTCTGGAGCTCGAAGACCTTGCTGCCTCCCCGGAAGTTACCCGCCGTATACACGACGAAATCCCCGAGGTGTTTGGTACGACCCACTAATTTCAAGAATATCGTACTGGTAGTAGCGTCCATCTGGAACTGGTTACGGACGTAGTTCTGCCCACCATTCGGGATCATGGACGGATAGAAATCGACATCATCCGAGATCCCGCCGAAATCATACTCCGCCGTAGCCTTCACGTAACCGCCGATACCCAAGGCGAAACGTCCCTTACGATCGGTCAATACGAAGCGGGGGGCTTTCGGGTCGTGGAAACGAGGGCTCTGCGTCTCATTCATTATCCTCACGATTTCATCACCTGCCTTGTCTTGGCTGACAAGGACTATCGAATTTGGCACGTCATCCTCGATGACCACCTTTTGAGCCTTAGCGGGAGCCGATAAGAATCCCATACCTAGCAGTAATACTGCTCCTTGTACAAATAGTCTCATAAATGTGTTTTGTTTAGATTAATTACCTACCTTGAACAAGGCTATAAAGAAAAGGTTCTGATTTTAACAACCCTACGAGCACTTTTTCCACCCTATTGCCCGTTCAAAAAATATTCATATATTTGCGGAATATATTACTTGGGATGAGAAGATTTTTATTGTTCATACTCGCTGTTTTTTACCTCGGGGTTTCCTCCGGGTTTGCGCTGAATTACCATTATTGTATGGGTAAGTTGGCGGAGGTGAGTTTGCAGTATCTTGACACTTGCCCCAGTTGCGGTGAGGCGGGCACGTCCCATAAGTGCTGCTCTACCGAGACGGAATATGTTAAGTTATCCGTCGATCAGGATGTGGCGAATACGCTCGTGCAATTGTCCGCTCCTGTCGCTGTAGTTTTGTTGTTCGATCTACTCGACTCCTATAAGATCGCCGGGCGAGACGAGACAACACGTTCCAATCCCTTTATTAATCCACCCAAGGAGAATAGCGCTATCCCGTTATTCGTCCATCATTGTACTTTTTTGATTTAGCGGTATAGGCTTCCTTTTTAAAAGGCGATTTACGTCTGTTTACGCACGAGTACCGGCGTAATCTATTGCGAGTACTGGAGTAATCCACCGCAAGTACTGGAGTAATCCATTGCAAATACTGGAGTAATCCATTGCGAGTACTGGCGTAAAGCATCACGAGTACTCATGTGATCGCTTGCCTTCAAAGACGAACAAATAAGCGTTCTCATATGTTTTCAAATCATAAAAGCTCATTCAAATGTTAAACAGAATCATTCGTTACTTCCTTGAGAACAGGGTGGTAACCTTACTTTTACTAGTGCTGATTATCGTATGGGGCATCTCCACGTCCCCCTTCAATTGGCACGGGGGGATCATTCCCCGGAATCCGATTCCGGTAGACGCCATCCCCGATATCGGCGATAACCAGCAGATCGTGGCCACGGAATGGATGGGCCGCTCGCCGAAGGATATACAGGACCAGATCACTTATCCGCTGACCACCTCTCTTTTAGGTATCCCGGGAGTGAAGACGATCCGTAGTTCCTCCATGTTCGGGATGTCCTTCATATACATTATCTTCGATGACGATATAGAGTTCTACTGGAGCCGTTCCCGTATATTGGAGAAGCTGAACTCCCTGCCTCCGGGAACCTTGCCGGAAGGCGTACAGCCTACCTTGGGACCGGACGCTACCGCCCTCGGGCAGATCTATTGGTATACGCTGGAAGGACGGGACCCCAAGACCGGTAAACCTACCGGAGGCTGGAACGCCGAGGAGTTGCGTACGATACAGGATTTCTACGTCAAGTACACCTTATCCTCCGCCGAGGGGGTATCCGAGGTTGCCTCGGCGGGCGGCTTCGTGAAGGAGTACCAGATCGAGTTGAACCCGGATGCCATGTATGCCTTCAACGTCTCCGTGATGGATATCATGAGCGCCATCAAGAAGAGCAACCTCGATATCGGCGCCGAGACGATGGAGATCAACAAGGTGGAGTACCTGATCCGGGGCTTGGGGTATATCAAGAATGTAAAAGATATAGAGAATGCCGTCATCACCGTTCGGGAAGGCGTACCGGTTCGCATATCGGACGTGGCGTTCGTGAATATCGGCCCCGGAACCCGACGGGGAGGGCTGGACAAGGAGGGTGTGGAGGCCGTGGGCGGAGTGGTCGTAGCCCGCTATGGCTCCAACCCCTTGGAGGTTATCAATAACGTAAAGGCGAAGATCAAGGAGATGGAACCGGGATTGCCCCAGAAGGTACTGGCGGACGGGACGGTCTCCAAGGTAACCGTCGTGCCGTTCTACGACCGTACGGGGCTTATCAAGGAGACGATCGGGACGTTGGAGACCGCCCTCTCCCACGAGATATTGATCTGCGTGATCGTTATCATCGTGCTGGTGCTCAACCTAAGGGCCTCTATCGTTATCGCCAGCATGTTACCGATAGCGGTGCTCGCCACGTTCATCATCATGCGTTATACGGGGATAGCGGCGAATATCGTGGCTTTATCGGGTATAGCGATCGCCATTGGCGTGATGGTGGATGTAGGGGTCGTCTTCGTGGAAAGTATCATCCGTTACCGGGAGATGCCCGAGAACAGGCATATACAGGGGGGAAAGGCGTTTGTCAACCTTATTTATAAGGCGGTAAGCGAGGTGTCCGGGGCGATCAGCACGGCGATGATCACGACGATCGTCAGCTTCCTCCCCGTCTTCACCATGGAGGCGCAGGAAGGGAAGATGTTCTCGCCCTTGGCCTACACCAAGACGTATGCTTTGGCTTCCGCCTTCGTGCTGGGATTGATCTTGCTTCCTTCCCTATCGTATTGGTTGTTCTCGATAAAGATCCATTCAAGGCAGATACGGAAAATACTGAATTACCTGTTGATCGTGGCCGGAATCGCCTTACTTATTATCTATGGCAGTATTCCCGCTATCGGGCTAACGGCAGTCGGGTTGAATAATCTATTGTCCGGGTATTGGAAGAAGCCTCAGATGAGCACTTATATCAATATCGGTATCACCCTCTTTGTCTCGATCTATTACCTGTCCGAGGAATGGTTGCCGATGGGGCCGCAAAAAGGGATGCTCGCCAATATCCTGTTCGTGGCGGGTTGCGTAGCCATCATCCTAAGCATCCTGTGGCTGCTCGTTATGTATTATGAGAGGATATTGCGCTGGTGCTTGGATAACCGCTGGAAATTCATGTTGATTCCGGGAGCTACCATCGTATTCGGTTTCTGGATATGGAGAGGCATCGGACAGGAGTTTATGCCTAGCCTGAACGAAGGTTCTTTCCTACTGATGCCGACTAGCATGCCGCATTCCGGTATCGAGCAAAACCTTGATTATATAGAGGCGCTCGACAAACGGCTGGCCTCTATCCCCGAGGTGGAGACCGCCATCGGTAAATGGGGCCGTGTAAACTCCGCCCTCGATCCAGCGCCGGTACAGATGTTCGAGAATACGATCAACTACCGTCCGGAATATATCCTGAATGAGGACGGGAAAAGGGAACGTTTCAAGGTAAACCGGCAAGGGGAGTATCTCCTAAAAGATGGAGGCGTATATAACCCCAAAGACGGTTTCCGGCTGATTCCCTCAGACAGCCTGATCCCAGACGCTAAAGGCGATTACTTCCGCCAATGGCGACCGGAGATCAAGAACACGAACGATATCTGGCAACAGATCGTGAACGTCACCCATCTTCCGGGATTGACTTCCGCCCCGAAGCTGCAGCCTATCGAGGCCCGTCTCGTCATGTTATCCACCGGTATGCGTGCCCCGATGGGTATCAAGGTGTATGGCCCGGATCTGGAGACGATCGAGAAAGCCGGAAAGGCGATCGAGAAGGCATTGAAAGAGGTATCCTCCGTTATCCCCTCTTCCGTATTTTACGACCGTGCGGTAGGCGCCCCTTATCTGGAGATCGAACTGAACCGTGAGAATATGGCCCGTTACGGCGTAAACGTGGAGGACTTGCAAGAGATATTAAGTGCCGCTGTCGGTGGCATGGTACTGACCCGCACCGTGGAAGGCAGGGAACGTTTCCCGGTGCGCCTACGCTACGCTCGTGAGCTTCGAGATAATCCGGAGGCGCTAGGTATGATCCTCGTACCGACCGCCACTGGGGCGCAAGTCCCGCTTAAAGAGCTTGCCGATATCAACTATACCCGTGGAGCGCAGATGATCCAAAGCGAGAACACTTTCTTGGTAGGCTACGTCATCTTCGACAAACTGGCGGGGAAGGCGGAAGTGGATGTCGTGAAAGAGGCTTCCCGCATCCTTGAGCAACAAATAAAGGAGGGAGGGTTGAACCTTGATCCCGGCGTATCCTATAAGTTCGCCGGCAATTACGAGCAGCAGGAGCGTGCCACCAGCCGGCTGATGATCGTCGTTCCCCTCGCCTTGTTGATCGTCCTGCTGGTTCTATACTTTCAATTCAAGACGGTCACTGCCTCACTGATCCATTTCTCCGGGGTGTTCGTGGCCTTCGCCGGAGGTTTTATCTTGCTATGGCTTTACGGACAGGATTGGTTCATGAACTTCTCCATCGCCGGAGAGAATATGCGGGATCTTTTCCAGATGCACACGATCAATCTGAGCGTGGCAGTCTGGGTCGGTTTCATCGCCTTGTTCGGTGTGGCTACGGATGATGGGGTATTGATGGGAACCTACATCCATCATGTATTCCTCGAGCGAGACCCCCGCACCAAGCACGATATCCGGGAAGCGGTAGTAGCCGCCGGACTGAAACGGGTACGCCCTGCGGCCATGACTACAGCCACTACCCTGATCGCTTTGCTCCCCGTACTTACCTCTACCGGTAAGGGGGCGGATATCATGGTACCGATGGCTATCCCTACGTTCGGAGGAATGCTGATCCAGAGTATGACCATGTTTGTCGTTCCCGTCCTGCAATGCTGGTGGCGGGAGAACGCTATAAAGAAAGAACAAAAGAATAAAATTCAAGAGGAGGTAACGACTTATGAGATATAAAAGAATCAGATCAATCATCATGGCAGGTGTACTGGGGATGCTAAACGTCCTTTTCGCTTACTCCCAGCCGGCCGATAGTTTAGGCTATTATCTGGAACTGGCGGCACGTAACAATCCGCAGATCAACGCCGACTTCTCCCTGTATAAGGCATCTTTGGAGAAAGTCCCGCAAGCCGGAGCCTATCCGGACCCGGAACTGGAGATCGGTTTCTTCCTGAAACCGATGGAGATCTTGTCCGGAAAGCAAATAGCGGATTTCACCTTGATGCAAATGTTCCCTTGGTTCGGTACCCGGAAGGCGGCCCGCAACGAGGCGACCGAGATGGCCCGGATGGCTTACGAACAATTCCGTAACAGTCGCAACAACCTGTATTACGAGGTGAAGAGTCAATGGTACCAGCTTTGCAATATCAGCGAGCAATATAAAAATACGCAGGCGAACCTTCGTCTGCTAGACCAGTTGGAACAGTTGGCATTGAACCGCTTCTCCGCTCCGTCGGCGAAGGCGGGCGGTTCCTCCGTCTTACCCTCCCCCGTATCTTCTGCTCCATCGACTCCTCCCGCCGTATCCGGTGGAGGTATGTCGGGTATGGGAGGCAGTAGCATGGGAAGCCCTACGGTACAAAGCACGGGAGCATCCGGTAGTACGATGTCCGGAATGTCCGGCGGTAGCCCTATGGGTGGAGGCTCTATGGGAAGTGGCAACTCCATGGGCGGAATGTCGGACGTATTGCGAATCCAGATGGAGAAGGTAGAACTGGAGAATACGCTAGCCTCCTTGTTATCGCAACGGAAAACGGCCGAGGCTGCTTTTAATACGTTGCTCAATCAGTCGCTAGCTACCCCGATTTCCGTCCCCGACTCGTTGGAACGGCTTCCTCTCTCATGGGGTGAGTCGATGGCTCTTGACAGCGTCATCTCCAACAACCCCATGCTTACCATGCTGGAGGCGGAAGGAAACGCTTACCGGGCCAAGGCGGAGATGGACAAGAAAATGAGTTACCCCATGCTAGGTATCGGCCTCCAGTATTCCTTGATCGGGAAGAAACCGGAAGATATGTCTATGGGCTCTATGTCCGGTATGAACGGAAAGGATATGTTCATGCCCATGCTAAAGATCAGCCTTCCTATCTTCCGTAAGAAATATAACGCACAGCAACGGGAAAGCAAGCATTATTGGAAATCCAGCGAGTTGAAGTACGAGAACACGATGAACCAACTGCAAGCCGAGTATATCCGTATTACCCAGCAATTGGAAGATGCCGCACGGAAAATCGATTTGTACCAGAAACAATACGATCTATCGTTGGCCACCTACCAACTGATCGTCCGGGAATTCTCGACAGGAAGTACGACCTTGACCGACGTGATCCAAGTGGAGCGACAAATGTTGAACTATCACTTGAAGAAAAGCGAAGCGATAGCGGAATATAATACCCAAATCGCCGGAATCGAGAAATTAATATCCACCTCTGTAAACGAATAAGAAAATGAAAAATATAAATGAAACCGTAAAATCCAAGTACCTGATATATATCCTGTTCCTAGCGGGCGGCCTCTTGTTGGGCTGGCTCCTGTTCCATAACTCCGATACCGACAGCCATACGTCACAAGCGAGCGAGACCGGCACGGAAGTTCACGACCCTACGCATGGCCACGACCTCCAACAGAACGAGGCCGGCGAGTGGACTTGTTCCATGCATCCCCAAATTCGCCAAGACAAGCCGGGTAAATGCCCTATCTGCGCCATGGATTTGATCCCTGTACGTAAGAGCTCCTTCTCCGACAAGGCCATCGATCCCAACGCCATTCAGCTTTCGGAAGAAGCAGCAGCCTTAGCGGACGTACAAACCTCCAAGGTATCCCGCCAGAATCCGGTCAAGCAAGTCCGTTTATACGGCAAGATCGTACCGGACGAGCGTAGCCTGCAATCTCAAACAGCCCATGTAAGCGGACGCATCGAGAGCTTGAACGTTGATTTCACGGGTGAGACGGTGCATGCCGGACAGACCCTCGCTACCCTCTACTCCCCAGAGCTTTTCACCGCCCAGCAAGAATTGTTGGAAGCGATCCGCATGGGACAATCTCAATTGATACAGGCCGCCCGTGAAAAACTATATTTATGGAAGATGACAGATGCCCAGATCGCCGCTATCGAGAAGTCCGGCTCTATCTCCCCGGTTGTAGAGATCAAGTCGAACACGAGCGGTATCGTCCTGTCCAAGCGGGTAAGCCAAGGTGATTATGTATCCCAAGGAGCTATCCTTTTCGACGTGGCGAACCTCACGAAGGTATGGGCCTTGTTCGACGCTTTCGAGGTGGATCTCCCTTTCCTTAGCAAAGGTGATCCGGTGGAATTTACCCTGCAAGCGCTACCCGGCAAGAAGTTCTCGGGTAAGATCTCTTTCATCGACCCGATCTTGAACACGACGACCCGTACCGCCAAGGTCCGTGTAGAGGTACCGAACGCCTCTTTGGAGCTCAAGCCCGAGATGTACGCCACGGCAAACGTAAGCGCCCCGCTCCGCAACTATAAGAACGAGATCGTCGTACCGCAAACCGCTGTGCTCTGGACGGGTAAACGTGCTATCGTGTACGTAAAGCAACCGGATACGAATACCCCCGCTTTCTTGATGCGTGAGGTGGAGCTAGGCCCTTCCCTTGGTAACTCTTATGTTATCTTGAATGGCTTGCGAGAAGGTGAGGAAATCGTAACCAACGGAGTCTTCGCCATAGACGCCAGCGCACAGCTGGAGGGAAAAACTTCCATGATGAATAACGGCGACGAGCCCGCCAAGCCTATGACTGGGCATGAGGGGCATATGATGCATGCGCAAAGCGCCACGGGGGTAGCCTCCGAGCATGCCATGTTCGGTGTCAAAGGCTCTTGCGATATGTGCAAGGAACGTATCGAGAAAGCGGCAAAAGGGGTAAATGGTGTGTTATCCGCTCATTGGGACAAAGATACCCAGATGATCCATCTCCAGTACGATCCCCAAAAGACCTCCCCAAAAGCGATCAGCAAGGCGATCGCTAAAGTAGGCCATGACACGGATATGGATAAGGCGGATAAAGCCGTATATGATAAGCTACCGGCTTGTTGCCACTATAGATAAAGTATTGGACATTCGGGGGTGTGTCAAAAGTGTGAACATGGCACGCAGATAACGCTGATTGAGCAGATGACCGCAGATTTATGATATGAAAATCAATATATTATCTGCGTAAATCTGCGTGCCATAATACCAACTTTTAACACACCCTCCTTATTAGTAAAGATTCCAACGAAAAGAAGCGACTGCTTTAGCGGGAACCTCGTAGGTAAACGAACGTTCGCCGCTGTTTACCGTTATATTTTTAGTCCCGTCCGTATTATTTAGTAATACGAGCGCTTCCGTTCCATCTAAATTCTCGAAGGCGGAATACATAATCCCATCAGCCGTATACCCTTTAGAGCCGATCCGTACTGCCCCCGGTTTCACCACAGAGGATAAATGACCGATAATATAATAATGAGAATTCCGGGTAATCGTCTTATAATCCGAGCGATCGATATCCACGGCACCATAACAAGTCTGGCAACCACCCTCTCGGTTCGGTCCCCGCTCGTTGTCCAGCATCAAGTTCCATACGATAACTGCCTTACACCAGTTATTCACCGTACCCAAGGCCGTCTCCTCCATATCTTCCATCAAGCGTTTCTCTAAGTTACGTCCATCATTCCACATGCCGATAGAAGTTTCCGTAAAGATTAATTCTTTATCGGGAAACTTGCCGTTTACGTTATTCAACTCCTCCCGGTCGCCCCCGTAATTATGGTAAGCGGCACCTGTCAGGAAAGAAGCGGCATTCTCATCCTCGTAGATTTTCATCGGATAGCCTTGCTGCTCCAACATATTATCGTAATTGTAATTATGGTCGAAAGCGTAGATCTTCGTCTTGAGGCCAGTCTCTTTCAGTTTAGGGCCTAGAGCGTCACGCACGAAAGAGAGTTGCTCCTCCCATCCCATAAATAAGGAAGCGGAATTTCCTCGGTTCAAAGGTTCGTTTTGGGGAGTTATCGCCTCGATAGGAATCCCCTCGGCCTCCATCGCCTGTATCCATTTCACGAAATAGGTAGCGTAATCTTGATAATAGGCGGGATTCAGCTGTCCGCTAGTCCACGACTCGAACGGGCGCAAATCCTTTAAGTTATCCACCTTCATCCATCTTGGACAAGTCCAAGGCGATCCCAAGATTTTTATAGAAGGGCTGATCGCCAAGATCTCCTTCAAGATCGGTATCACATACTCCTTCTCCTCGCTCTGCAAGGCGAAATTCTCGACACCCTTCGTGTCACAACAAGTATACTCACTTAAAGAAAAGTCCGAGCAGCCGATCGAGATACGGATATAGCTATACCCCATCCCCTCCGTATCAGAGAAAGTCTCTTTCAGGAAAGCTGTCCGATCCTCGGGAGCCATCCGCATCAAGTTATAGCAGGTAGAGCCTGTCACGGCGGCGCCAAAGCCATCCATCGTCTGATAGCGCACCGAAGGGTCTATCGTTATCACGGAAGGCGAGGCGGCTTGTTTGTCCCCCAAGGCGATCTCACTTCTCACGAAATCTTTCGCACGATCGTTTGTCGTGACATACACCGTTACATTGTCCGAGGTCTTCGCTCCAGAACATGCGTTCAAGCAAATCAAGACCATTAATAAAGAAAAGAGAACCATACGTATTAAATTAAATAGTTTATCGAATTACCGGGTTTCTGAACCTTTCAAGATCGCCTTCACGTGATTCTTTAAGATGTGGAAGGCAGGAGCGGCCATCGATCCATGATCATATCCGTCCAACTCATAGATATAAGTATTCTTATGTCCGGCCACTTTCATCATACGCCAAAAATAGGCGTTCTCCTCATAGCGGCCCAGCATCTCCATCTCCCGGTCGCCCGAGACGATAATCAATGGAGGAGCGTCAGGACGTACGTAAAACAAAGGGGCGAACTCGTCGATACTCGGTTGGGTATCTTTCATCCCCTTCGCCTGCCGATAAGCGAAATGGCTGATCGCATGACCGCTGAAAGGGATTAATGCGGCGATGGAATCAGCATCTATCCGGTACTTAGTCAACCACTTCTTATCCAGTCCGACCATATTTGTTAAATAACCTCCAGCGGAATGACCTGAGACAAAGATTTTACGCCTATCCCCACCATACTTCTCAATTTCGCTGAATGTCCAAGCGACAGCGGCGGCGGCATCATCGATACAATCGCTCAACGTGGCTTTGGGTAGCAGACGGTAATTTACGGCGATAACGGCTAATCCGCAGTTCTTCAATTCCTCCGGAATGAATTTGCTACCTCCCGACAAGCCGCCTCCGTGAAACCAGACTACCGTAGGGAAGTCTTTTGCGTTCTCGGGATAATAAAGATCCAATTTACAACGTTCCACCGCATATGGATTTTTCGATTGGGTATAAGAGATATCTCTGACTATTTTATAGTCTTGATCTTGCGCCGCAAGGATATTACAGATAAACAGACTAAATAGAAATAAATAGATTTTCTTCATGATATTAGATAATAGATTTAATACATCAAATTTAATATAAAAAAAGGAGTCACCCCTTACGGACTGACTCCTCTCCATCGGCTATCGCCTTCTTCAAGACGGCGGCTACCTACTCTTCCACTGTTACGCAGTACCATCGGCGTG
>NZ_QTLP01000019.1:0-110672 GCF_003635405.1 Parabacteroides sp. AF39-10AC
CAAATTTTCTATAGAATTAAAGAATTTTCCCCCTGATTTATCGGGTGAGCCATAATATGCTTGAAACAGCTATTTACTGCTACCGCCAGAAAAAAGAAATCCCCGATAATGCTTGATTATCAGGGATTTACTTGATTCTTCTTGTTGTTTCAGTGATCCGCCTGGGGCTCGAACCCAGGACCCCAACATTAAAAGTGTTGTGCTCTACCAGCTGAGCTAGCGAATCATCCTGTGCGTTACTTTTGTAATGCGAGTGCAAAGATAGGGGGTTTTATTTTATTATACAAATTTCAAGAGGGGTAAATTTTAGTTTTTTCATGGGGAGCAAATGCAAGAAACAAGATATAAGCACTTTACATCACGTATTACATCATGCATAAACCGGTTACATATCTTCACGAGACGAAGACGAACCACAATCCTAAATCGTTAGGATCACACAACCTAAAGCCACAAGATCGCACAGTCCTAACCACAACGCCGCACAACCTCTCCTACCCTTCATTTATGATAACGCTAAAACTCAACTTCCGAGGAATAGCATATCTACCGGCTTCTTGCACAAGAGAATTGAACCGAGTAATCTCCACACGCCAAACTTGGCAATCGGTAGATATCTGATACCTATGATCTTTGTTCATTTGTAAAATAAAAGATATTTACGTAGATTTGTACACCATTATTTTAAGTTAAGGAACCAATTAACACACAAAAAATTATATGGCAGACGATAAGAAGATTATTTTCTCGATGGTAGG
This sequence comes from Parabacteroides sp. AF39-10AC, assembly GCF_003635405.1. NCBI lineage: Bacteria > Pseudomonadati > Bacteroidota > Bacteroidia > Bacteroidales > Tannerellaceae > Parabacteroides > Parabacteroides sp. AF39-10AC. The sequence continues at coordinate 759 of NZ_QTLP01000019.1, forward strand.
CGTGAACAAGATCTTTCCGCCTCAAAAACAGGTTTTAAAGAATATATATCTGTCCTTTTTCTATGGGGCGAAGATCGGAATCATCGGATTGAATGGTTCCGGTAAATCTACGTTGCTGAAGATTATCGCCGGTATTGATAAGGATTATCAAGGAGAGGTGGTCTTCTCCCCCGGGTATTCCGTAGGGTATCTGGAGCAGGATCCTAAGTTGGAGCCGGGCAAGACCGTGAAGGAGATCGTGCAGGAAGGCGTGCAGGAGATCGTGGACACCTTGAAAGAATATGAGGAGGTGAACGAGCGATTCGGCGATCCGGAGGTGCTGGAAGATCCGGATAAGATGGATGCCTTGATCAACCGTCAGGCGGAGTTGCAGGACAAGATCGACGCTACGGACGCATGGAACCTCGACAGCCGTCTGGAACGTGCCATGGACGCTTTGCGTTGTCCGCCGGAGGATCAGGTGGTGGATACGTTGTCCGGAGGCGAGCGTCGTCGGGTGGCCCTTTGCCGATTGCTGCTCCAGCAGCCGGACGTATTGCTGTTGGATGAGCCGACCAACCACTTGGACGCCGAGTCGATCGACTGGTTGGAGCAACATCTGCAACAATATGCCGGTACCGTTATCTGCATCACGCACGACCGTTACTTCCTAGACCACGTGGCCGGATGGATCCTTGAGCTGGATCGTGGCGAGGGTATCCCTTGGAAGGGTAATTACTCCTCTTGGCTAGACCAGAAGACGAAGCGTATGGCTCAAGAAGAGAAGCAAGTCAGCAAGCGCCGTAAGACCTTGGAGCGTGAGCTGGAATGGATCAATATGGCGCCGAAGGCCCGTCACGCCAAGGGTAAGGCACGTCTGAACTCGTACGAGGCCCTCTTGAACGAGGACCAGAAGGAGCGTGAGGCTAAGCTGGAGATCTTCATCCCGAACGGCCCTCGCTTGGGCAATAAGGTGATCGAGGCACAGCATGTGGCGAAGGCGTTCGGCGATAAGCTGCTGTTCGATGATTTGAACTTCATGCTTCCCCCGAACGGTATCGTGGGAGTCATCGGGCCAAACGGTGCCGGTAAGACTACCTTATTTAAGATGATCATGGGCATGGAAAGCATCGACAAGGGGACCTTCGAGGTGGGCGAGACCGTACAAGTAGGTTACGCCGACCAGACCCATAAGGATATAGACCCGAAAAAGACCGTTTACCAAGTCGTATCCGGCGGACAAGAATTCATCCGTATGGGCGGCAAGGAGGTGAACGCACGCGCTTACCTGTCTAAATTCAATTTCGCGGGAGCGGATCAAGAGAAGCTATGCGGCGTACTCTCCGGAGGAGAGCGTAACCGCCTGCATCTGGCGCTGACGCTGAAAGCGGACGCGAACGTATTGCTGCTCGACGAGCCGACCAACGATATCGACGTGAACACGCTACGTGCCTTGGAGGAGGGGCTGGAGAACTTCGCCGGTTGCGCCGTCGTCGTCTCTCACGACCGTTGGTTCTTGGACCGTATCTGTACCCATATCCTGTCGTTCGAGGGCGATTCCAACGTGGTCTTCTACGAAGGGACCTATTCCGAATACGAGGAATACAAACGTAAGACCTTGGGCGACGCCGAGCCGAAACGGGTACGCTATCGCAAACTAATCGTTGATTAATCATACTATAAATAGAGTTTAATGCCATGAAAAAAAGAATGCTATCTTTGGCTGTATTAGCCGCTTCCCTCTTCTGTTTCTCCGATGGGGCGAACGCACAGAAGACCGAGAAACTGTTCAACGGGAAAGACCTGTCTAACTGGAATTTCGTAGTCGACAAAAACTCCGTCCCCGCCGATCAGGTCTATTCCGTACGCGACGGTAAGATCTTCATCACCGGCCAGCCTTTCGGCTATATGTACACCAAGGAGAAATACAGCGACTATAAATTGCACGTGGAATGGCGTTGGCCGAATGGGGATTCCAACGCAAACAGCGGCATCTTCCTGCATATCGCAGACCTAAAGAACCCCTTCCCGAACGGGATCGAGTGTAATCTGCAAGCCGGGAGGGCCGGATTGTTCGTACTGCTGGGAGGCTCCGACCTTGTCGAGTACCAGCAACGCCCGGGAGAGGAACGTCCCTTCTTCCCTGTCGTAAAGAACGTGAACCCGTCCAGCGAGAAGCCCGCCGGAGAGTGGAACGAGGCGAACATCTTCGTGAAAGACGGCGTCATCACCGTTTACATCAACGGCGTATACCAGAACACCGGAACCAACAAGGTGAAGGAAGGCCATATCGGGCTACAGAGCGAGGGTAAGGAGGTTGAGTTCAGAAACGTAACCCTCACCAAGTGGTAAGCGGAGCCGTTTCCGGCGCATCTGTAATAATTAAACGGAATCTTTTAAATAGTATTAAAATAATATAGTACATTCGCGAGGATTCCTTTTCAATGAGGAACATATCATTGCAATAACCAATTTAAGAGGTAATGAAAAGAGACAACATCATTTTTGACATTATCGAGAAGGAGCACCAACGCCAATTGAAAGGCATTGAGTTGATCGCTTCCGAGAACTTTGTCAGCGACCAGGTCATGCAGGCCATGGGAAGCTGTCTGACCAACAAATACGCCGAGGGATATCCCGGCAAGCGTTATTATGGGGGTTGCGAGGTAGTAGACCAAAGTGAGACGATCGCTATCGAACGGTTGAAAAAGCTATTCAACGCCGAATGGGCCAACGTGCAGCCTCACTCCGGGGCGCAGGCCAACGCAGCCGTATTTTTCGCCGTATTGAATCCGGGCGACACGTTCCTCGGGTTGAACCTGTCGCATGGCGGACACCTGTCCCACGGTTCACCAGTAAATAGCTCCGGCGTTCTCTATCACGCTACCGAATATAATGTAAAGGAAGATACCGGACGGGTGGACTACGACCAGATGGAGGAAGTAGCCCTTCGTGAGAAACCGAAATTGATCGTTGGCGGTGGTTCCGCTTATTCCCGTGACTGGGATTACAAACGTATGCGCGAGATTGCCGACAAGGTAGGCGCCTTATTGATGATCGATATGGCTCACCCGGCAGGCCTGATCGCCGCCGGTTTGCTGAACAACCCGCTGGAGTACGCTCACATCGTAACGTCTACGACGCATAAAACCCTGCGGGGTCCTCGTGGCGGTATCATCCTGCTGGGTAAGGATTTCGAGAATCCTTGGGGCAAGAAGACACCGAAAGGCGAGATCAAGAAGATGTCTCAGTTGTTGGACTCCGCCGTATTCCCGGGTATCCAGGGTGGTCCGCTGGAGCATGTGATCGCGGCCAAGGCCGTAGCCTTCGGAGAGGCTTTGGAGCCGGAATACAAGACGTACCAAGCACAGGTGAAAGCGAACGCCGCCGCTATGGCCAAGGCCTTCACGGACAAAGGGTACAAGATCATCTCCGGCGGTACGGACAACCACAGTATGCTGATCGACCTGCGCACGAAGTTCCCCGACCTGACCGGTAAGGTGGCCGAGAAAGCCTTGGTAGCCGCCGACATCACGGTGAACAAGAACATGGTTCCGTTCGACAGCCGCTCGGCCTTCCAGACCTCCGGTATCCGTGTGGGTACGCCCGCTATCACGACCCGTGGCGCTAAAGAGCCGCTTATGGGCGAGATCGTGGAACTGATCGACACCGTATTGGCCGCTCCCGAATGCGATAAGACTATCGGCGCCGTTCGTGAGAAGGTGAACGGTATCATGAAGGAATATCCTATCTTCGCATGGTAAATAGGAAATTGAGAATTGAGAATTGAAAAGGATGCCAAACGGCATCTTATCTTCAACTCTCAATTCTCTTTTTAAACTCTCAAAAACATCTAAACAATATTCAATTTTCAACTTTCAATTTTTAATTCTATGAAAAAGCTCCTTGCTACAATCTGCGCCGGCGCTGTCTTGGGCCTGATGGCCTCGTGTGATGATGCTCCCGGTAAAGCGAAAGCTTACAACCAAGGTATCAACATCATCCCGACACCGGTCAGCCTTACGCAGAACGAGGGAAACTTCAAGCTAAACAAAAACACGAAGATCTACGCTTCCACCCCGGAGGCGAAAACCGTAGCCGAGTTCTTCGCGGCTAAAATGAACACGGCGACAGGCTACCAGATAGCTACCGCCGACAAAGAGACCTCCGACGGTATCTCGTTGGTTATCGACGGCTCTCTGGACGTAAACGACGAGGGATACACGTTAGACGTAGCCGACAGCGGCGTTCGTATCAAAGCCAAGACCCCTCAAGGTCTTTTCTACGGTATGCAATCGTTCTTGCAATTGCTGCCCGCCGAGATCGAGAGTCCTTCCGCCGTGAAAGGTATCGCATGGACCGCTCCGGCCGTATCTATCAAGGACGAGCCTCGTTTCGGCTACCGTGGTATCATGCTAGACCCCTGCCGCCATTTCATCCCGGTAGAGAATATCAAGAAGCAGCTGGATGTATTGGCCTTGTTCAAGATCAACCGCATGCATTGGCACCTGACCGACGACCAAGGATGGCGTATCGAGATCAAGAAGTACCCGAAACTGACCGAGATCGGCTCTAAGCGCATCGATGGCGAGGGTACCGAGTACGGAGGCTTCTATACTCAAGAGGAGGTGAAGGATATCGTTAAATACGCGGCGGATCGTTTCATCACGATCGTTCCCGAGATAGAGCTTCCGGGACACGAGATGGCCGCTATCGCCGCCTATCCGGAACTGTCTTGCGAGGGTAAGCAGGGTACTCCCCGTATCATCTGGGGCGTGGAAGACATCGTATTATGCGCCGGGAAGGAAGAACCCTTCCAGTTCTTCGAGGACGTGATCGCCGAGGTAGCTCCCCTATTCCCGGGCGAGTATTTCCATATCGGAGGCGATGAGTGCCCGAAGACGAGCTGGGAGAAATGCCCGCTTTGTCAGGCCCGTATCCGTAAGGAAGGCTTGAAAGGCGACAAGGAACATTCCGCCGAGGAGAAATTGCAGAGCTATTTCGTACAACGCATGGAGAAGGTCGTAAACAAGCACGGCAAGAAGATGATCGGATGGGACGAGATCCTTGAGGGAGGTCTGGCTCCATCGGCCACGGTAATGTCTTGGCGAGGTGAGGAAGGCGGTATCGCCGCCGCTAGCATGAACCACGACGTGATCATGACCCCGGGAAGCGAGGGTATGTATATCGACCAGTTCCAAGGCGACTACAAGATCAACCCGGTATCTATCGGAGGATTCACCACGGCGGAGCGGGTCTATAAGTACAACCCCGTCCCCGACACGCTGGCCACCGCCGGTAAAGGGCATTTCATCAAGGGCGTGCAATGCAACGTATGGAGTGAGTACCTTTATAACACGGACATCATGGAGTACCGTATCTATCCTCGTATCCTAGCCCTCTCCGAGATCGCTTGGAGCCCGCTGGACCGGAAGGATTACAAGGACTTCGAACGCCGTCTGGACAACGCTCAGGTTCGCCTAGACGGACACGGTATCAACTACTACATCCCGCAGCCCGAGCAACCGAACGGTTCTTGCAACTTCGTGGCTTTCACGGACAAGGCTACCATGACATTCACCACGAACCGTCCGATGAAGATGGTCTACACGCTGGATGGCACCGAGCCTACCCCGGAATCTACCGTATATACGGCTCCTTTCGACATCACAGAGACTACGACCGTGAAGATCGCTTCCGTGTTGCCTTCCGGCAAGATGGGTAAGCCCCGCACGATCCTCGTGGAGAAACAAACGCTGGCTCCCGCCAAGGAGGTAGCCAAGACGACCCCGGGCCTCGACATGGAGGTATTCGATGGCATGTACCTAAGCGTAAATAATCTGGAGGCCGCTCAGAAGACCGGTAAGAAACAGGTCATCAAGACGACCCGTGAACTGACCAACCAAGTGCCCGCCCCCGAATCCATGCGAGGCGTGAAGCAATACGCCGCTATCGCTACCGGCTACGTGAACATCCCGGAGGATGGCGTTTATTACATCTCTTCGGATTTAGAGGAGGTATGGATCGACGGCAAGTTGATGGTCAATAACGGTGGCGAGGTAAAACGCTTCTCCCGTCATGACACCTCCGCGGCCTTGGCAAAGGGCTTGCACGAGATCAAGCTGGTATTCCTCGGACACATCATCGGAGGTTGGCCTTCCAACTGGAACGACGGCAGCGTACAACTCCGTAAATCGGATGCCGAGAAATTCACGCCGATCACGGCTGAGATGCTAAGTCATTAAGATCATTTCCGAAGGGGGGAAGCGAGCGATCCTCCCCCCGATATAAACCGTAGGGGCGGGATTCGTCCGCCCTCCCACGCATACACGGGAGGGCGGACAGATCCCGCCCCTACTGCATTCTTCCGGCGAATATAATTGTGTTTAATAGCGAACACTACTGGGTTCAACCATGAATACTATTGTGTTCAACCGCAAACACTACTGTTTTTTTACCCTCAACTCATACAAGTCGTGGCGACGGTCCCGAAGGTTACGCACGCTACCATACGTATGCAACTCGTTGAGCAAATCAAGGTCCACGTCCGATACAAGGATCATCTCCGTATTCGGGGTTGCCTCCGCACGCTTGCCATCGGTAGGGAAAGCGAAATCGCAAGGCGTGAACACACCCGACTGGGCGTACTGTATATCCATATTATGCACACGAGGCAGGTTGCCCACGCTGCCCGCTATCACCACGAAGCACTCGTTCTCGATCGCCCGGGCTTGGGCACACACACGAACCCGAGAGTAACCGTTCTGCGTATCCGTAAGGAAAGGCACGAAGAGGATCTGCATCCCTTGGTCGGCCATGATACGGGAAAGCTCCGGGAATTCCACGTCATAACAGATCAGCACGCCGATCCGGGCGCAATCCGTATCAAACGTCTTCACCATCTTCCCGCCCGAGAGTCCCCAGCTCTTCTGCTCGTCCGGGGTGACATGTACCTTCTCGTACATCTCGTAGGAGCCGTCACGACGGATCAGGTATCCCACGTTATATAGCGCCCCGTCCTCCTTCAGCAAAGGCATGCTACCGGTGATGATATTGATATTGTAACTGATGGCGAGGTTCACGAATCGCTCACGGATCTCCTCGGTGTACTGTGCCAGCCCACGGATGCTCTGCGCCTCCCCCAGATGGTTGAACTTGGCCATCAGCGGAGCGTTGAAATACTCGGGGAAAAGGACGAAGTCGCTCTTGTAATCGGATACGGCGTCGACGAAGAACTCCACCTGCTCGAACACGTCGTCCAGTGTCTTATAAGGCCGCATCTGCCATTGTACCAGACCGACACGCACGGTTGTCTTCTTATCCACGTAATCCGTCGTAGGCGGCTGGTAATAGATATTATCCCATTGCAGCAGGGTAGCGCAATGCTTCGACTCCTCGTCGTTCGGCAAATAGTTCATCATCACTTTCCGCACGTGGAAATCGTTGGAGAGCTGGAAGGTGAGCACCGGGTCGTAGATCTGGCGTGAGCGCACCTTCTCGATGTATTCCTTCGGACGCATATGATCGGCGTATTTATAATAGTTCGGGATACGTCCGCCGAACATGATCGCCTTCAGGTTCAACTTCTCGCACAGCTCCTTCCGGTACTCGTACATACGGCGGGCCAGCCGGAGGCCCCGGTAGTCCGGATGGATGAACACCTCTATACCATATAATATATTCCCGTTCGGGTTATGCGTGCTGAACGTCTCGTTGCCCGTTACCTTGGCGTAGGTATGATCCCCTTTCACCATGTCATAATCCACGATGATGGAGAGGGCGCATCCTACGATCCGGTCATCCACCAGCGTCACGACCTGTCCCTCGGGAAATATCCGTATCAACGTCTCGATCTGCTTGCGGGTCCAGAAAACATCCTTGTCGGCGTATACCCTCTTGAAAGATTGCGACAACTGCGTATAGTCCTCAAGCTGCAAACTCCGGAGCTCTACCTTGTTTATCTTATGCATTGGTTCCATAACACATTTTTTTGTTAAAGTCGCCGCGAAGTTAGGATAAATACAGATAAAGTGTACCGGCCCTCCTGCCCTATCTGACCTACTCCATGTATAATTTCAAGATCGTCACTGAATTAGGCGGGAAATTATAGATAAACGGGCCGCTCATCGGGAATACGATAGGCTCGGTGACAGGCGTTACGGCCCCCGGGTTCTCAAACGTATTACGAGCCTCCGGCTCCCCTCTCAATTGGATCAGCTCCGCCTCGTTACGGATATTCACTCCCTCGATACGCAAAGAGGTCTTCTCCTCGTGGCGGGTCGTATTCACGACCTTCAAGTAAATCACCCGGTTCTCCTTGTCGAGGGTAGCGACGGATACCAACGACGGGATCGGGCGCATATCCACCTCATGCAGCAATACGCCGTCCACATAGCAACGGACGCGCTCGTACTCGCACGTCATGCGAACCGTATACCACCGGTTACTCTCAAAAGGGAACCGCACGGGAGAGACCAAGCTATCCTTCACGCCACCTACCTGATGGTACAGCTCGCTCGTTCCCGCCCCGATCGTCAGGGCGATATAATCCGCCTGCTCGCCCGTCCGCCCGTTGTCGCGGAGGCGAAGCTGTATCTGCCCGCTACCTTTCGTACGCCGGACGGTAGCCGTATATTCATAGGCGTAGCTCGTAGAGTCGCCGAACAATACCTGGTTCCACCGGTTGGCCTCCGGCACCAACGTACCAGCCTCCGGGACCTTCCATCCCCCGCTCATCACGGATATATCCGATACGGGCACGCCGTCGATCCGCACGTCCTTGAACTCATAGCTATTATCAAACATCTCCACGCCCGCCCGGCCCGTACGTACCTGTGGCTTCTCGTAGGTATCCACGATCGTCTTCAGCACCTCATCCCCCCGATGGCGGGTAAACATCTTTAATAAATGGTAGGAAGGAGAGACCACCGCCTGATGGGTGTTGAAAGAGATCAACGGATGGCGCTGGTTCTCGAACCCGGCGTTGCCCAATACCGGGGCATACGCCAAGCGGCGTACCATATCCGGGTTCTCCTCCGCCCCGACCAAGAAACAGGCCTCGGCCACCGCCGCCCGGAGCGTACCGGCCAAGGGCCGCTCCGTCGTCCCAAACTCCCCGATAAACACCGCCGGCGAACGTCGGGAATACCGGTCGCTATTAAACCGGCCGGAGTTCGATAGGAAGAAATTCTCCCCGGCGTAATAATGGGAATCCACCCACTCGCTACGGCCTCGCTTCGTGAGGGGCGAACTGCTGATAACGGTAATCTCCGGATAGGCCTCCTTGATCGCCTTGCGGAAAAGCTCAAAGCGCCTGAAATACTCCCCGCCATAGTTCTCGCTGCCGATCTCGACATACTTCAAGTTGAAAGGTTCCGGATGCCCGTTCCTCGCACGCAGGGCGCCCGGCAGGGAATCCGCCGGGGCGTTCGCGTAGGCGATAGCGTCCAAGGCATCTCCCGTGAGCTTATCCATCGCCGTGATATCCTCGTAGCGGGGCCGGCGGCTTTGGCTCGTGATCCCGCTATTAATAACGTAGATAGGCTCCGCCCCCATATCCTCGCACATTTGCAAGTACTCGTGGTAGCCCATGCCGTTCGTCGTACCATAGGCCCATACGTTCCAGAAATGCTTACGCTCCGAGATATCACCCAGCGTCTCCCTCCAGATAGGGTACGTACCCGCCGTATACCCCTCCACGAAACTGCCTCCGGGGAAACGGATAAAACGAGGGGCCAAGGAATCGACCAGCGCCGCCAAGTCCGGTCTCAGCCCGTTCTTCCGTCCCTTCCACGTATCCTCCGGGAAGAGCGATACCACATCCAGCCAAAACACGGCGGAGGTATCGGCCGTGATCGTCAAGACCGCGTTCGGCGCGTCCTCCGTAGCCGTAAACGTATGCCTGTATCGTTTCCACTCGTATAGCGGCGCTACCTGAAACACATCGCTCAAGACCGTATTAGCCATCGAGTCCTCCAAGGCCACCCGGATGGTACGGGGCACCATATTCGCCCCCTTGGCGAAAAACGAGAGATCGTATCGTTCCCCTTTCCGGATCGGTATCCCCCGGTATCCCTCGGCTATCACGCCTCCGCGCCCCGACTCCCCGGAAGTCGATACGGCCACGAGCAACGACCGCCGGTTCTTATCATTCACCAGCTCCTTCATATCCGGGTATATCTGTGTATTAGGGACGATCCGCCTCCATCCCGGTACGGAATCTCCCCGCATGAAAGGGATCGTCCATCCATTCGGGGTAATCAAGACGTTCCGGGCGGCGTCGTAAGGGCAGTTCAAGGGTGGCACGCCATCCTCGAAGCTCCGGTTCTGGATCAGCTCGGCGTACAGCCCCCCATCGATCCCGTGGTTGATCTCCTCAATGGTCAAACCATACAGATCCGGGTTCACGGGAACCGTCAGGCCATCCGCCTCCACGGTTATCGTAGAGATCACCGGCATCTCCGGCTGGCAAGAGGACAAGCCCATCCCGACAATAGCGCCAACCAATAAATGAATAACATCAAAATCTATATATTTCCTCCAACGCATCTTCGAATACTCATCTCATTTATGTGCGTACAAACTTAATCAAAAAATCGCAGTTTCCCCTATTTTCAAAGTCCGAACTGTTTTTTCAAAAAAACAATTGAAAAACATAGATTTTTTCAATTTAATATCCTAAATTTGCATAATAGATAAAACAAAAGACGACAATATTATACGACTCTATGGAGAAATCTGTTCTTTTAGTGGATGACAAGCAAGAAATCGCAAAGATAATCATGCTTTATTTATCAAGTACTTACAAGGTATCCTATAAAGAAAATCCTTTGAAAGCGATCGCTTGGCTTCAAGAAGGCAATTTACCGGATTTGATCATCTCTGACTTGAATATGCCAGAAATGTCCGGAGAGGAATTCTTGGTTTATTTAAAAGCGAACGATATGTTCAGCCATATACCGGTCTTGATCCTATCGAGCGTAGAGAGCAGCTCAAATAGAATACGTTTGTTTGAGGAAGGGGCGGAAGACTTTATCTTGAAGCCTTTCAATCCAGAGGAATTAAGGGTAAGGGTAAAACGAATATTAAGATAATGAATTATGTCTTTTTCGGTAATAACGTGCCGTTGGCCGAACGTTTACGTAAGGCATTAGGCACCGGGGTCATAGAATGTATAACGCTTCTGCAGATGAAAAACACGCTTCTTCCTGCCGAGGAAATGGATTATTGTGTATTCATCGAGAAAACAGATCCTACGTTAAACATTCCTGCGATCATGCATTTGCATAAGACGTTTCAAAATATATATATCGTATTAATCGCCCCGGAAATGACCCGGGAGGAGAAAATATCCTATTTGCAAGCCGGAACGGACTGTGTCATCTCCGAGTCTACCTCTAAGGAAGATTTAGTGAAGCTACTGGGTATCGCCGAGAAATGCAAGAGAATGGAAAAAGCGCGTAAGCCTCAAATAAAAGAGCCTGATCTCGCCATTTTCAAGCTGCCTTTATGGAAAAGGGTCTTCGACATCATTTTCTCATCCATGGCGCTCCTCTGCCTCTCCCCTATCTTTATCATCACGGTGATTTGGATCAAGCTAGAGGACAAAGGCCCCGCTTTCTACAAGTCGAAACGAGTAGGCAGCAATTACAAGGTTTTCGATTTTTATAAGTTCCGCTCTATGTATATGGACGCGGACAAGCGCTTGGCTGAATATAAGAAACTTAATCAGTATATGGAATCTATTGATGAAGAGGCTGTAGCCTCTTCAGCAACTTCTGTGAATTCACAGAAGCAAGCTTCTTTTTTTAAAGACGATGAGCAAAATATCATTTTATATTCCGACAATGACGCTACTCCTGAAAACGACTATTTAAAAGTAAAACGTCACGAACGCTCCAACGCTTTCATCAAATTAGAGAATGATCCCCGTATAACAAAGATCGGCCATATTATCCGGAAATACAGCATTGACGAACTTCCCCAGCTATTCAATATATTAAATGGAGACATGTCAATAGTTGGTAACCGCCCTCTTCCCGTATACGAGGCGGAATTATTGACCAGCGATGAATACATACAACGCTTCATGGCTCCTGCCGGCCTTACAGGTCTTTGGCAAGTAGAGAAACGTGGCAATTCTGGTAGTATGTCCGCCGAGGAACGTAAACAATTAGATATTAAATACGCTCATACATTTTCTTTCTGGCTGGACATGAAGATCATCATTAAGACCTTTACGGCGTTCGTACAGAAAGAGGACGTATAGATCCATTAATAAATCGTATGAAGAACTTATTTATCATCCTATTCATATTCAGTATCCTTTCGGCTATAGCTCAGAAAAAGAAAACCTATTTCGATAAAGCTACAACCGTGGAAGTAACATCTGGCTCAGACTCTATTCAAGCGATGCTAGATGATTATGAACGTATCCAATTACCACCTTTATCTGTTTTTTTAGAATCAGTATATGATCACCCTTCGATCAAGATTTACGAAGCTAAGAAAGATGAAGCTAATGCTGAAATGAAAGTGACCAAAAGAGAATGGCTAGATTATTTCAGGGTATACGGACAGTACCAATATGGACGATTAGTGCAGCTATCCTCTCATGAAACCGTAGAATATCCTGAATATCTCACAAGTCTGGGTAGTAATCAACATACTTATAGCGCAGGCATATCGGTGTCTATCCCATTTGGTGACCTATTTAGCCGTGGCCAAAAGGTACGAGCTCGGAAAGCTCGTTTCCGGCAATTAGATTATGAATATGAGATCTCAATAGAAGAACGGAAATTAAAAATATTGGAAGCTTATAATAACGTATTGCAAGCTTTAGCTACTTTGAAAGCTAAATCAGACGCTGCTGCCCTTTACAACGCCCAAATGAAAATATCGGAACAAGACTTCATCAACGGTAAAATTGACATTACGACTTTGGCCATGGAAAGAGGACGTCGTTCTGGAGCCGTAATCTCTTATCAAGAGGGTAGAGCTACCTTACACAATGCGGTAACCCTATTAGAGATGCTTACAAATGTAAAAATCATAAATCGATAATTTATGGATATTACACTATACATATCCCGTTTTTTATATAGAATTCGTCACCAACTGATATTTGGAACGCTTATTGTAACAGCATTGGTTGCCTATTTCAGTCAATTCATGGAGAAAAAATACACCGTGACAACTTCGATCTACACAGGTATTACCTCCAACACGGGTTTAGATGAAGAGACAAAACCTGATTGGCAGGCAGTAAACAACACATATGATAACTTGGTTAATTTAACAAAATCAAGAGGAACCCTAGAAAACGTATCACTAAAATTATTAGCATTAAACCTAACACAAGGAAATCCTGAAATAGATAATCTCTATATAACAGCTGACAATTACAAGAAATTAACAGCATCTATACCTGAAGAAATAATAAATTTAATAGACACGGCTTCTCTCGATAACACTATAAACAGATTTAAAGAATATAAAAACAGTGATAGCCGCAATTATTTGCATGAATTGCTCAACGGAGGAGCTGCATTCTATAGCTACGCAGCTTTATCCAGCATAATTATTAGACGCCAAGGTAATAGCGATTTGATAGAGATAGCCTACACTAGCTCAGATCCCGGAATCACATGGAATACGGTTAAGTTAGTCAGCGAAGAAATGAAATATTCTTACGATAATTTAAAATATAAAACAGCAAATGATATCGTAAAATATTATGAGCAGGAATTGAATAAATTAAGGACAAAACTCAATCAACAAGAAAATGATCTTACAGATTATAACGTACAAAACAGCGTCATAAATTATACAGAACAAACAAAATCTATCGCAAACTCTTTTGCTGATTTTGAGAACCGTTACGAAGAAACACAACGAAGTTACGAGAGCTCAACCAAAATCATCAACGAGTTAGAGAAATACATGGAAGTTCGTACTAAACTTGTCAAAACGAATGAAGAGTTTATCAACGCATTGGAAGATGTTTCCCGCATCAGTGGTAAAATCACCGAGATAGAGACTTTCACCTCTGAAAACGCATTAAACAAGGATACAGAATTAACACGATATCAAGATCAACTGAAAGATGTCGAGAAGAGAATAGCATTACTGACAGATAAAATTAACAGCTATAAAGAAAGTAAAGAAGGAGTCGCTATTGACGGATTAGTACAAGAATGGTTGTCACAGACCTTGATACAAGTGAAATCCAAGGCAGACTTAGAGATTTTAAACAAAAGAAAGCACGATTTCGAGGAGCAGTATAAGAATTATTCTCCCATTGGGACTAAGATCAACCAGCAAGAACGAGAGATCAATGTCACTGAACAGTCTTATCTACAAGTTCTCCATGCCTTAAATATGGCTAAGATGAAACAGGTGAACTTACAATTAACCTCATCAAACTTAACAACTATCTCAGAGGCCGCTTATCCATTGTTTAGTGACAAAGGTAAGCGCATGTTTTTAGTCATAGCCGCTTTTATCGGTAGTTTAATTTTCATTATAGCCCTAAATTTGGTCATTGAATTACTAGACCGTACCCTCCGGGATGCAGAACGGGCTAAACGCCTCACAGGAATGAATATATTAGGAGCCTTCAACGGACGCAACTCCCAATTGAAATACAGGGGATTTGTAAAGACCTGTAACCGAATATCAGCCGCATACGCTTGCAATCGGTTGGCTCCTTATTTGCAAAAAAATAAGACTCTATACATAAATATATTAAGTATAGAAGAAAGAGAAGGGAAGACATTCGTTGCCAAATATTTTCAAGAACGTTGGGAAGAGCTAGGTTTCCAAGTACGATATATAAGGATCGGAGAAGAGATAAACATTGAATCGTCACTATTCACCACAGAAAATATAGAAGAGTATATTAAAGCCGAAAGTCAACCAGACATTGTATTAATCGAATATCCTTCCATTCAAGGAAACAGTGTGCCTCCACATTTGCTAAGCTCAAGTCAAGTTAATATTCTAATAGCTAATGTACGCAGAGTATGGAAAAATAGCGATAAGGAATTTGTTAGTTATTTGCGTGAGATAACTAAAAATACATCTTTGTATTTATACTTGAATAACGCCTCACGAGAAGCCGTAGAAGATTTCACCGGGCAATTGCCCCCTCAGACCTCCATGCGCTCTTTCACGAACCGTATGATGTATATGGGGTTAACCGCAACCAATTCGGCCATAAAATAGCGAAGCTCATGGATACTTCAAGAGAGATAAAAGAGGATTCTTCTTTCAATATGACCCTATTAATCCTTGTCATAGGACTAGTAGGAATAGGAGGAGCTTTACTATTTAATAACATCCCTCTTTTCGGGATGATAATAGCTTTGCCTTTGTTATGTATAACCTGTATCCTATTATTGAAATATCCTTGGTTCATACTATTTGTCATTTTTACGATCAACTATTTCATATTGGGTATTACCCGATATATTCCAATAGAAGGCATTAGCGTAATCATGGATATCCTATACGTAACAGCCTTAGTATTACTATCCATTCATGCGGCCCTTTATCAGAACATCGAATGGAAAAGAGCAATTCACCCCTTAAGCGTCATGTGCTGTATATGGATGGGATATTGTATCTTTGAAATCGCTAACCCCTCCGGAGTACTTGAGGCTTGGATATTATCAAGAGGACTGATATTCAATGGGTTTATCATTGTTATTATTACATCGTTATTATGCACTCGTTACTCTTTTTTAAAATCCTTGATATTTTGTTTATCCCTATTCACCCTTTTAGCTATAACTAAAACCTTCATGCAAAAATATATTGGATTTGACAGTTTCGAGACCAAATGGCTTAATGAAGGGGGAGCTACGACTCATATCATATGGTCCGGAGTCCGCTATTTCTCTTTTTTCACCGACGCTAGCAATATGGGGGCGAATATGGGAGCCGCCACTATGTTCTTTGGGATCGCAGCATTCCACATGCGCTCCTATTTATGTAGAATATATTATTTAAGCATAGCTATCCTAGCCATTTATGCGATGTTCCTTTCCGGTACAAGAGGGGCCATGATCGTTCCATTAGCGGGATTGGCGCTTTATACATTCGTCAGTAAACAAACCAAAACCATTATCACAAGCTCGACCTTATTATTGCTTACTTATGTTTTTTTTGCCCTTACTACTATAGGAAATAGCAACGCTACCATCCGAAGGATGCGTACCGCATTCACCCCGACAGAAGACGCCTCATTCAATGTTCGAAAAGAAAATCAAAAGAAATTGGCATCCTACATGAAATACAAGCCTTTTGGAGAAGGGCTGGGATTATCAGGTGACAGGGCTGGAGAGAGAATATCAAAACGCTTTACCACCTCCATTCCAACAGATTCATGGTATGTCAAAATCTGGGTGGAGACAGGAGCGGTTGGCTTGACACTTTACCTAAGCATGATCTTTCTATCCATTGGATGGGGAGGATGGATCATAGCCATGCGGCTCAGAGATCCGGAGCTGAAAGGGCTACTGACAGGGTTACTTTGTGGCATATTCGGAATGTTTATCAATGCATACGGGAACTCTTTCTGGGGACAATTCCCGACAATGGTAATTTCCTTTACGGGACTTACTTTTATAATGGTAGGACCCTATCTAGATCAAGAAATACAAGAAAAAAAATCAACTGATTCAAATATAAAACACCATGATTGAGCAATTCTTTCAAATAGGAGAAAATTGGATAGACAAGGAGGAGTATCTATTTCAATTGATAGACGCCATCGTATTCCTATGTTTTATGGTATGCGTACTGTATTTATTCGTATTCGCCGTTTACTCTAAAAGGAAATCGACTTATAAATACCCTACGACTATGAAAAAATACCGTTTTGCGGCCTTATTTCCGGCCTATGGGGAGGATGAGGTAATTATAGACTCCGTCAAAAGTTTCCTTCAGCAAGACTATCCAAGAGAATTATATGATATTATCGTGATAGCCAACCAAATGCGTCAGGAAACCCTCGATAGGCTAAAGTCATTATCCGTAAAGATTATAAAAATGGAGAACCCACAAAGTACCAAAATAGAGGCCCTCAAGGCAGCCATCCGTTACATTGAAGAAGGAAAAACAAAATATGACAACGTGATTATCCTTGACGCCGATAATATCGTAAAAAACAATTATATAGAGAAAATAAACGATGCTATTTACGCAGGTTGTTCAGCCATACAGACGCATAGGGTAGCCAAGAACAGAGATAGCAGCATAGCGGTGCTCGACGCCGTTAGCGAGGAGATCAACAACTCTATTTTCAGGAAAGGACATACCCGCCTAGGTTTCTCGTCCGCCCTAAGTGGCTCGGGTATGGCTTTCGAATACGGTCTTTTCAAGAATATCATACAAGGTTGCAACGATATCGGAGAAGATAAGTACATGGAGCGAAAACTGTTACTCCAAAATATATATATCGAATATCTTGAAGATGTCTATACATACGACGAGAAAGTAAGAGGCAAGAAAGACTTCTATAATCAAAGACAGCGCTGGCTTGCCACACAATTCCACAACTTACTCTCAGGGATTCTCCAGATACCGGGAGCACTAATAAAAGGAAATTGGGACTATTGCGATAAATTATTTCAATGGATGATGCCCCCTCGTGTCTTATTGCTAGGGTTTATCACGTTAATTGCCGCCATCCTAAGTCCACTTGATATCATAATCTCCATTAAATGGTGGTTCCTCTTGATATGGCTAGGCATCACTTTTAGCGTAGCGGTTCCAGACTATTTAGTGGACCAAAAATTCAGGAAGGCGATCGCCAGTGTTCCCATCCTATTCTTCCTCATGTTCCTAAACACGTTCCGAATAGGGAAAAAGCATACATTCTCTCACACCAAACATTCTCCAAATCATGAAGATAGCCATTGAAGCCCAGCGAATTTTCCGTACGAATAAGCACGGGATGGATTTTGTAGCGCTCGAGAGCATTCGAGAGCTACAGAAAATCGACAAGGAAAATGAATATTTCATATTCGTAAGTCCGGGAGAAGATCATTGCCTAGAAGAAACAAGCAATACGCACATCGTGGAGGTAAAATGCCCCACCTACCCCCTTTGGGAGCAGGTGGCGTTGCCACGGGCTGTAGCCAAGATAAGGCCAGACCTATTGCATTGTACGAGTAACACGGCTCCGATTCATTGCCCCGTCCCATTGGTATTGACCTTGCACGACATCATCTTCCTTGAGCCCAAGCAGGGAGGTAATACATCATGGTACCAAAACATGGGTTGGCACTACCGACGTTTAGTAGTTCCCCGTATACTCCCTAAGTGTAAGAGAATCATTACCGTATCTCATTTTGAACGTGATCGGATTCGAGAGGCCTTATGTCTGCCCAAAGAACAAATCATGGCGATCTACAATGGATACAGCCAGCATTTTCATCCCCTATCAGGCATATCCGCCATCACCCATAAATACATTCATTCGGACGATTACCTTTTCTTCCTAGGAAATACGGACCCTAAGAAAAATGTACCCCGCACCTTGAAGGCATACAGTCTGTATCTCAAGCGCTCATCAAGAAAGCGTCCTCTATTAATAGCGGACTTACGCGAAGACAAGCTGGATATGATATTGAGAGAGCAGCATATAGAGGAAATCAAGCCTTACCTGTCTTACCCAGGTTACATCTCCAACAAGGATTTGGCATACTTGTACAATGGGGCCTTCGTCTTCCTATACACCTCCCTAAGGGAAAGCTTCGGTATCCCCATGCTAGAAGCTATGGCATGCGGTACACCCGTGATAACGGGGAATACCTCGGCCATGCCTGAGATCGCCGGAAAGGGAGGATTATTGGCAGATCCTTTCAACGAAGAAGAAGTAGCTTCCTTATTGCTGCGGCTAGAAGAAGATCAAGCATTCCATGATGAACAAATAAAATATGGATTACAAAGATCCCGATTATTCTCATGGAATCATACGGCTAGGAAACTATTGCAAGTTTATATGGAAGTCATTCAATCCTTAAAGAAATGAATATCAGCGATCTTAAACAAAAGATAAAGAAAAATGACAGATTAAAGAGAACGGTTCATTACTTAATAATGAATCAAAGAGGCTCTTGCCCTAGGTTATGGGTTAAATGGTTTGTCAATCCATTTATGTTAACCTATGGAAAACGGAGCAAGATCAGAAGATCTGCTATAATGAATGTCAGTCCCATTAACTCATTCATACTTGGACAGGAAAGTATAATTGAGCATTACGTCACGATAGACAACGGGGTAGGCCACGTACACATCGGTGATCATTCACGCATAGGCATACATAATACGATCATCGGTCCCGTTTTTATTGGGAATCAAGTTATCTTGGCTCAGAACATCACTATATCCGGGCTCAACCATACATACCATGATATTTCTAAACCAATCGTAAAACAAGGCATAACTACCTCCCCTGTGATCATAGAAGATGAGTCTTGGATAGGAGCGAACACGGTCATTACCTCAGGCGTACATATCGGCAAGCACTGCGTGATCGGCGCAGGCAGTGTCGTCACAAAAGATATACCAGATTACTCTGTGGCCGTAGGCAATCCTGCTAAAGTTGTCAAACATTATGACCCATGCGGACAGCAATGGAAACGAACCCGATAAAAGGGATCAATGCGATTCCTCAAAATGATAACATTTCGCATAAAGACCGGCTATCTTATCGGGATGGAGATACTTGTCGGCATACCTCCGGTTCTTAGCTCCTAAATCGTCCAAATCCATGTTCATGGCAGAGCGAAGCATTGAATTGACAGACCCTTGATCCGAGGGGGAAAAGACCAAGTTCGCTGTCACCCTCAGTAATTCACCCACATTCCCGCTATCAGGGCCAATGACACCCCGCCCGAACAAGAAAGCCATCGGAACTACTCCGGAATTAAGGATAACGCAACGCTGTATAAAGACAACATCAGACACCGCAAAATAATACGGTAAATCCTCATCTGATATAATCCGCTCATTATTCTCCGTTCGTACCCCTAAAAGATGTAATAAACAACGTATTACGGACAATAAAGGCTTCGGATAACTCCCCGGAAGCATTCTTGGGGCCAGCAAGAGCTTCTTCCTTCGAGGCAAAGAGAAAAAAGCTTTCAACGTCATCCAGACCTCATCTCTCCTCCGGAATTTGCCAAACGCCGTAACCACAAAAGTCCTCCGGTCAATGCCCCAATATTCTCTTGCCGCCTCTCTCGTCAGAGTATCGTCATAAGCGCCCAGATAAATCGGATGAGGAATTAGGACATGCCTACAATCAGGATATAGACCGGCCATCTTGCCTAGACTATAGTTACCGAGGTGTACCATGCAATCGGCCATTCTCTCTACCACTCTATAGCAAGCTTGATGCAAAGGACTTCCATAATGAGGGGATAAGTTGTGGCACGTATAATAAACCCGAGAGCCCTTCTCCTTAAAATATCTCAGCCGGGTCTCCAGCCGCTTATCGATATCCACGTCATTCACATTCCATCCCACCACTTCCTCAGGCCAATGAATGTGGATGATATCATAAGACCGGGATGGATTCCAAAACTCATCAACTGAGCTGATAGCCTCTATTCCATGAACAGAAAGCCTCGTTCGAATCACGGGAACAAATAAATTATCCCCATTTTTCTCTTTATAGACAAATAGGACTCTCATTTAATTTTATTGTTTTAATGTAAAGGTATGTATTTTTATCGAAAATAAGGAACACCTCATGAATAATTTAAATAAAAAACATATATTTGCCTATTAGGAGAATAATACACCTCTACTAGAAAAATATGGCATCAATACAAAAAGAGTTGGCATCTGGAATAATCTATACAGCTATATCAAAATACTCAGGAATCATCATTTCTTTAGCCGTGGCAGGTGTACTGGCCCGGCTGATCGATCCAGAGGAATTCGGGGTCGTAGCGATCGCCACCGTCATCATTTCATTTTTCAGTATTTTCAGTGATTTAGGGATCGCTCCAGCTATCATTCAAAACAAGCATTTAACAGAGGATAAACTTAACGATATATTCTCTTTTACACTATGGACCGGGATAGGGATCTCCATTTTATTCTTCTTGTCATCATGGCCAATCTCCTTATTTTACAAACAGAGTTCATTGCTATCCATATGTCATTTATTATCTTTCAACTTATTCTTTGCCTCAGCCAACATCGTTCCAAACGCACTATTATTCAAGGACAAAGAATTTAAATTTATAGCATACAGGAGTTTATTTGTTCAATGCATTGGAGGAATCATAGCAATCTTAGCAGCTATATCAGGAGCTGGATTATATGCCTTAATTATCAATCCTATATTCTCAAGCATCCTTATATTCATTATTTCCATAAGAAAAAAGCCCCAGAAATTAAAATACACATTTGGATCAAAATCCATTCATGAGATATTCAGTTATTCCGCATATCAATTCATGTTTAATGTGATAAATTACTTCAGCAGAAACCTTGATAAATTATTAATAGGAAAGTATATGAGTATGAATTCCTTAGGATATTACGAGAAGTCGTACCGCTTGATGATGCTCCCGTTGCAAAACATAACACATGTCATATCACCAGTCATGCATCCCGTCTTCTCCAATTTTCAAGATGATCCGCTTAAATTAGCCCTCTCCTACGAGAAAGTCATCCGCATCCTAGCATTCATCGGGTTCCCATTATCAGTATTATTATGGTTTTGCGCCAAGGAGATTACGCTCATCCTATTCGGAGACCAATGGCTGCCATCCGTTCCCGTATTTCAGATCCTATCCTTATCCGTAGGCATACAGATCATCCTGTCCACCTCCGGCTCCATCTACCAAGCAGCCAACGATACGAAAAGCCTGTTCATATGTGGCGTATTCTCAGCCCTATTGAACGTATCAGGCATCCTCGCCGGCATATTCATATTCAAGAGCCTCGAAGCTGTCGCATGGTGTATATGTGCGACCTTCGCCATCAATTTCATACAATGTTATGTATGGATGTATAAAGTGACGCTAAAACGCAGCCTAGCGTCTTTAATCAGACAACTTATTTCCCCAGCTCCGCTCGTGGGTATATTGATAGTATGCCTATGGTCTATCCACCAATCATCCATTATATTACCGGAGCTGGCAAACTTGTTCATAAAAGCGGTTATTGCCGTTCTCATCTCCTGCATATATATTCAATTGAGTGGCGTATATAACATAATTAACTTCCTAAAATCAAAGATAAAAAGATGAAAGCCCTATTCCTTATATTCCATGGATTTAACCCGGCGAACGGGATCAGCAAGAAGATACAATATCAAGTAGACGCTTTACAGGCATGCGGAGTGGATACAAGGCTTTGCTACATGCGAGAACCAGCTGGCAGGAAACTACGCATGATCGACTCCGAGATTTTACGGGATTACGGAACTGGCATAAAAGGCAAGATCCTTAAAAGAATCGAGTATTCCTCTATAGTGGAATACGTCAGGAAAGAAGGTATCGACCTCGTCTATATGCGCTCAGACAATAACGCGAACCCTTTCACGCTCCACATGGTATGGCAGATGCGTAAAAACCACGTGAAAGTGGTCATGGAGATACCTACATACCCCTATGACCAAGAATATATCGGTTTCTCCCGTAAGGCAACGCTGCTTATCGACAAATGCTTCCGCCATACGTTAGCTAAGCGGTTAAGCGGGGTCATCACCTTTTCCGATTACCAAACAATATTCGGTAGCCGTACCATACAAATATCGAACGGGATAGACTTCAAACAAATCAAGCTAAAGAAACACATAAACGACACGAGCCATGAGCTCCACTTGATCGGGGTGGCGGAAATCCATTACTGGCATGGCTTCGACCGCCTAGTAAAAGGCTTAGTCAATTATTACCAAGCAAACTCCGGATATAATGTATATTTCCACATCGTCGGCAATTTCGCGGCGAAACGGGAAGAGAACGATATTCTCCCACTCATCAAGAAATATAACTTAGAGAGATATGTGATCCTACACGGGATGAGACACGGGGAAGAATTGGATGAGCTCTTCGAACAGGCCGATATGGGCATAGGGAGCCTCGCACGCCATAGAAGCGGCATCACCCACATCAAAACACTGAAAAACAGAGAGTACGCAGCAAGAGGACTCCCTTTCATTTACTCCGAGATGGACAGTGATTTCGAGGGAAAGTCTTATATACTGAAAGCCAAAGCAGATGAAAGCCCGATCGAGATTCCCGCTATCCTGGAATTTCATAGGGGGCAAACGCTATCTCCCTGCCAGATCAGGGAGTCCGTCCTATCGCTTTCGTGGGAGAGCCAAATGAGTAAAGTATTAAGTGAAATTGATATAGAAAACAAAAAATAGAATAAGCCATGATTCCTAAAATCATACATCTCTGTTGGTTAAGTGGTGATCCATATCCACGGAAAATACAAGACTGCCTTGATAGCTGGAAAAAACACCTTCCTAGCTACGAGATCATTTTATGGGACACGAAACGTTTTAACATCCACGAAGTCCCATGGGTAGAGCAAGCGTTCAACACCAAGAAATACGCGTTCGCCGCCGATTACATCCGGTTGTACGCTCTTTACCACCATGGAGGAATCTACTTAGACTCAGACGTGGAGATACTGAAGAGCCTCGATAACTTTCTTGAGCTGCCCTATTTCGTCGGGGCGGAAACTTCCGGTACGATTGAGGCGGCCATATTAGGAGCCGAAAAAGGTTGTGACTGGATCAAATGCTGCTTGGATTATTATGAAGGACGAAATTTCATACGTGAAGACGGAAGTTATGATATCCGTATGCTACCGGAGATCCTGAACGAGACCATACTCCGTCTAAAGCCCGTCATAAACATGCCCAGCGGTAGCAATATCGACGATCTGAAGAAAAAAGACCTAGGAGAGGCTGTCTATGTCTTGCCCAAGGAATACTTCTCGCCTAAGGTATTCGATTCGAGAGAGGTATTCCTCACCCCTGAGACCCATGCGATTCATCATTACCAAAACTCATGGTTTTCGCATAAGGCTTTCGCCTACTACCGTACACGGACATTATTCATCAAGATATTCGGATACAAGGCCGTAAGGTCTTTGGAGAAGATGCTATTAAAACGATAATTATCATGAAATGGGCAAAAAAATACATATCCATATACAATCAACCCCTAGACAACGTCCATGAGGGGATCATTCAAGAAATCAAGCAAAAACTAGCGAAGGTACAAAGCGACGAGCCCGTGGTTACCGTATCCGTCATAGCTTACAATGAGGAGAGGCATTTATTGCCTTGCCTATGGGCGCTGAGTGAGATGAGATGCGAATATCCCGTGGAGATCATCGGCGTAAACAATGATTCATCCGATAGGACCGGTGAGATATTCCGTCTCGTAGGCCTCCCGCATTATTTGGAAAAACGACATAGTTGTGGATATGCCCGCCAATGCGGACTAGACCACGCACGAGGCAGATACCATATCAATATCGACGCAGATACCATGTACCCTCCCCTATACGTCCAGATCCTAGTAGATCATTTGCGGATTCCGGGAAACGTAGCCTGCTGCTCCTCATGGAGCTATATCCCGGATGAGCGACACTCAAGGCTCGACCTGTTCTTCTACGAGTTGTCACGGGATATCTATCTATACTTTCTATCATTCAAGCGCCCGGAACTAAGCGTAAGAGGGCTCGTTTTCGCCTATCATACAGAGCCGGCCCGGAGAATCGGGATTCGGGTAGATATAAAAAGAGGAGAAGACGGTACATTAGCCATGCATCTAAGAGAAGTAGGTAAGATCGTATTCATTCACGATCGCAAGGCGAGGGCCGTCACAGGGTACGGAACGGTGGGTCAAGACGGCTCCTTGCTCAATAGCCTAAAAGTAAGGGTATACAAAGCGTTAAGGAACATACACCAGCTTTTCACCAAACAAGAAAAGTATCAAGACGAGGAATCTAATTTAATTAAATAAGTAACATTATCATATAATAAGAGACGGGATATACCCCGTCTCTATAACAAACATAATTTTTTAAAGATAATAAATTCATTTTTAAGCAAAAGGTTACTCACCCCAATCTAGTCATAATAAAGAATCAAATTAATCATTTAAACCCACATTAGAAAAAATTATACCATGTTATAAAACAAAATAATTAACCAATAATAATGCTTGCATAAACCAAAACATAACCTTACCTTTGTAAAGAAAGTAGGAAATACAAATAAGTTGATTTAATGAGATACAAAATAAATAATTATTAATTCAAAAAAAGAAGGAAACGTTTCGTTTTCTATTCTTTTATTTTTATTATAAATACCTATTTATATCTTATATAGTGCGAAATGACGTTAAAAAGGGCATTCGAAAAATAGACACCTATTCAAGACAAACCACTATTTAACAGATTGTTAATCCTTAAACCCCCCATTCGATCGGGGGTTCGAAACTAGGTTCGATTCTTTATTTTCACCATTCAAAACAATACAAAGTACAATGAAACAGACAGTTAGCGTCAAAGAGTTAAAAAGTGGAGGTTACACACGTTTTCCGAGGTTATTTATCGACCTATTACTGCAAGATTACTATCCGAAGAACAAAACACGCCTTAAGATCGGCGTGTTCATATACATTTTCGGTAAACTAGCCAACAAGCCTTACAACTATCGATACGCCGGCGGCAAGCGGGTATCTATCTACGAGGGGCAGTGCATCATCCATATCACGACCATGGCCAGGGCATTGGGATGTTCCTTATACGCGGCGAGGAAAGCGCTGAACGAGCTGGCCGAGGAAAACATGATCCATAAGATCAAGGCAGGAAACGGCCTCGCCATCAAGGTACCCTTCTACAAGTCCCTCTTCATCAAGGAGGAGAAGATACAGAAAGATAACGACAAACAAGAACAGGAGTAAAGCATGGCAAACACGAGCAAAAACAAGAACGACCGCCCGGCGACACTGCCCGACGGCCTCGCCCTCCCGCAGGAGCAGGAGATCGAGAAAGCGATCTTATCGGGGCTTATGGCCTCCCACCGGCATATGCCCACGCTGGCGGCGCAACTGCTGCCGGAGATGTTCACGCTACCGCAAGTGGCGATGGCCTTCGAGGCGTACCTGAACATCTACAACCGGGGGGAGAGCGCCGACGCCCTCTCCGTGGAGAAGGAGCTGCGGAGGATAGCGCCCGATAAGGAGACGCTGGCCACCGACCTGTACCAGCTGGCGCTGGGCGGACGGTATCTGGAAACCAGCGACGAGTACATGCCTACCCACGCACGGCACCTGCGGGAGGCCTACGTGGCGAGGCAGTTCATGCTGAGCTGCTACGACTCGGCCTTGAAAGCCTCACGGCCGGACCGTGACACGGAGGCCTTGCTGAAGGAGATGGACTCGCACGTGGGCCGGCTGATGGAACGGCTCTCGCACGCCACGAACAGCGTAGGCATGAAGGAAGCCACCCTGCTGGCCAAGGAGCGCATGCTGGAGATACAACGCAGGGTGACGGAAGGACGCACGCCGGGCATACATACCGGCCTGGAGGGATTGGACCGGATGACGGGCGGCATGATGCCGGGCACGCTCAACGTGATCGCCGCACGCCCCCGGGTAGGCAAGACGGCCTTCGCCCTCTTCATGGCGCTGAACGCGGCGAGGAACGGGCACCCGGTCTGCCTCTACAGCCTAGAGATGTCGAAGGAGCAGCTGGTGTTCAGGCTGCTGGGATGCATAGCGGACATAGAGCCCTCCAAGATCCTGAAAGGGACCCTCTCCGCCCCCGAGATGAAGAGGATACAAAGGGCCTCCGACGAGCTGGAGCGACTGCCGATATGGATCGACGAGCGCACGGACCTGAGCGTGGCCGACCTGCGTTACCAGATCTCGCTCCGGCGGAAGCAGGGGCGGTGCGAGATGGTGATCGTGGACTACCTCCAACTGATGCTCTCGCCTTCCGAGGACCGCAAGAGCACGAACGACCAGATATCGGCCATCACACGGCAACTAAAGCTGATCGCCAAGGAGAACGACATCCCCGTCGTGCTGCTGAGCCAGCTGAACCGGAATTGCGAGGCGAGACCCACGCTGAAGAACATGCTGTCCGACCTGCGTGACTCCGGCTCCATCGAGCAAGACGCCGATACGGTATTCTTCCTCCGCCGCCTCTCCGTGATGAACATCGACGAGGACCCGGAGACCCGTCTCTCCACCGAGGGCCGGGGTACCCTCTCGATCGCCAAGAACCGGCACGGAGAGTCCGGGGAGGTGCGTTTCTGCCACAACAAGGGGGTTACCCGGTTCACCGACGACCGCACGCCGGTGCCGAACGACCGCAGACCGGCGAAAGCGGAGCTGGATAAAGACCTGTTCGGATGATCGCACGTGACACTTTACTGCGGGTACGGGAAACCGCCCGCATCGACGAGGTAGCGGCCGGGTACCTCACGCTACGGCGCTCCGGCAAGGACCTCGTGGCGCTCTGCCCTTTCCACGACGAGCGTCACCCCTCGTTCCGGATCAGCCCGGCGCTCAATATCGGGAAATGCTTCAGCTGCGGCGAGGCGGCGGACCCCATACGCCTCGTGCGCCACATGGAGGGATGCGGCTTCGAGGAGGCCGTACGGCTGCTGGCCCGCAAGTATGGCATCGAGGTGGAGGAGGAACGGGGCACGGAAGAGGCCGGACGGCACGAGGCACGACAGGCGATCTTACGCGGCAACGAGGCCTTCGCCCGCTCCCTCCTTCCCTACGATCCCGCCGAGGGGATAACGGGCGAGGACGAGAACGGCGAGGAAGACCTCAGGGCGCTCCGTGAGGCCTTTTCCCACTTCGGGGTAGGTATCTGCCCGCCCGACGCCCACGAGGGCTTCAGGCGCTTCCGGAGGCGGCTTGTCTTCCCGGTAAGGACCACCGGAGGGCAGATAGCGGGCTTCGCCGGGCGGTACCGGGGAACGGAGGGGGCGGGAACGGCCAAATACGTCAACTCCGATGACAGCGAGGCGTACCACAAGGGACGTATCCTCTACGGCCTGTACGAGGCGGTGAGGGCCGTCCGCACCGAGGGCGACGTGCTGCTATGCGAGGGTTACAAGGACGTGATCGCCTTCCACGCCGCCGGTATCCGTCACGCCGCCGGGCTTTGCGGCACGGCGCTCACCGAGGATCACGTGCGGATGATACGGAGGCTGACGGGGCACGTCACGCTCGCCCTCGACCCGGACCCGGCGGGACAGGCCGCCACCCTCCGCTCCGCCCGTCTCTTGCTGGCACGGGGATGCGAGGTGGGCCTCCTTCCCCTGCCCGGTGGCATGGACCCGGACGAGGTGTTCCGCCGGCTAGGGGCCGAGGCGCTGCGCAGGCTCGTGCGGACAGAGGCGGTGGATTACCTGAGCCACCGCATCCGGGAGGCGGCGGGGCGGAAAGGCGGACCCGACGCCGGGGGGATACGGGAGGTGCTCGGGGAGATCCGTCTCGTAGGCTCTCCGCTGGCCGTGTACCAGCGGGTGGAGGAGCTCTCCAAGGCTACGGGTATCCCTCTCGACGTATTGCGTGAGGAGTTGTCCGCCTCTCCCGGCGAGCCTGTCCGGACAGGGCCGGCGGAAGTAGTGACGGGCCTCCCTCCCGCACGCCTCCGGGAAAGGGCCTTGCTGCGTTTCTGCCTCGCCAACCACGACCGGATGTTCTACGCCGGGGATGGTAGCGGTATCTCCCTCCCGGCATGGGTCGCCTCCGAGTTGTCCACCGGCGGGATGCCCCTGACGGAACCCGCCCATCTCGACCTGCTGACTCTCCTCTCGGGAGGCGGCCATCCGGACGGGATCACGGACGAGTCTCTTTCCGCCCTCATCCTCTCCCTCCGTTCCTCCTACCCGGAGGAGGGACCGCCGGAAAGGCTCCCCGACGAACTCTTGCCCGACGAGGCCGAACGCCAGCTCTTCCTCTACGCCGAGCCTTTCATACACGACCGGCTACAACGCACGGCCGCACGCCTCCGCTCCGCTACCTCGACCGGTGAGCGGGCGGCATGCCTCGGGGAACTAAGGGATTGTTTCGCCTTGAGCGACCGGATCGGGAGGGTGCTGGGAAGCCAGAGCGTGAGGCGGGTGGAGGGCTGACCCGCCAACCATCAGCCGCCCACAAAAAAACACTACTGTGTTTGGCACCGAACACTATTGTGTTGGGAAGCCAACACAGTAGTATCCGAAGCCAAACACAGTAGTGTCCGGACCGGAAATACGATAGTCCTTTTATTTCATGCTATCCAACCAACGCTTGCCGGATGGCGTGTACATCCAAACGATAAACACCACAAGTATCAATAGCATTACCCCGAAAAGAAATGTCAATGGATTCATAGCTCTTTATTATTTCAAGATTTTATTACCACAGAAAGCTAACCCGACAGAGAACAAGATCCCTACCATGAACATTCCAATCATACTTATCTCTATCTTTTCCGATTGGAATAACATAGCTATTCCACCCAGCACCAACGCCGTGAACGTCAGTTTTGACAAATCGTAAAAATATTTGCCCAACGTCTCACGCTGGCACTTCGCCCGTTCACGGGACTCACCTCTCGCGTCTCGCCGCTTGTCTTTCTCTTTCATACCGTAAATTTTTCATGTCAATCGAATTTTGATAAGGCAAACATACGCTTATTTTTCTTGACAAACAAGCATTCTCCCCCCTAAAATCACCTCTTTACCCCCATTCACCCGACCTCGCCCCCCTTCGTCCCCGTTGACCGGAATCCCACCGGCGGCATGTCGTACCTTTACGACGTAATCAATAAAACACCAGACATTATGCCGATCAAGTACCGATTAGTCTTACGAAAAGACATGACCAAGGGAGCCGCCGCCGGCTCCAAGTTGTATTACGCCGTGAACAAGTCCACCGGCACCTGCGATTTCGAGGAGCTGTGCGACCAGATCGCCGACCGCAGCACCGCCTCCCGGGGCGACGTGCAGGTCGTGGTAGACGGCCTTCTCTACATCCTCAAGCAACGCCTCCAGAAAGGGGAGACCGTCCAGCTGGGCGATCTCGGCCACTTCCAAGCCGTGATCGGCAGCAAGGGCACCAAGCTGGAGGCCGACTTCAACGCCTCCCTTATCAAACGTCCCCGGATCGTCTTCCGTCCGAGCGTGACGCTAAAGAGCGTCACCGGCCTCGCCAAGTTCGAGAAGATCGTGCCCGACGCACCCGCCCCGGGAGGAGGCGACAGCGAATCCCCCGACGAGATCTGACTCAGGGCTCCCCTAGATGAGAAACGATGCACTCCCGCTGACGGGGCGATAAGATCCGTTGGCGGGGATGCCATCCGCACTCCTCCAGCCGCTCCATCAACTTCCCGCTGACACGTATCCACCGGGACAGCTTATCCGAGGCTTTCTTCTTCGACAATAAGGGAAAATAACTCATCGCTATATCACAAAAATAATAGGCGCCGACACCGGTCTCCCGCTTTTCCATACTGATGCTGTTTATTTATTAACTTATTCAAAGATAGTAATTTAAGATTAATTTTCCAAGAAAAATCAAACCATAATTCATCGTATATATCATGAAACAAGCCTATATCTCCACCCACCTTGCCGACGCCCAGTCCGCCGGCGACCGCTTCCACCTAAACCCCATCATCCTCCTTGCCCAAGCCGCCCTAGAAAGCGGCTGGGGCACCTCCCGCCTAGCCCGGGAGGCCAACAACCATTTCGGCATCACCGGCTACGGGGCGAGCAACGCCTTCTGGCACGGGGGCCGCGTCACCGCCCGATACAAGCGGGGCGAGTTGCTATTCCGCCGCTACGACTCGGCACGCAACTCCTACCTCGACTTCGCCCGCCTCCTCGTCTGCTCCTACCCGCAGGCCGCCGCCATGAGCCGTTTCCCCGCCGACTACGCCAAGGCCATCGCCTACAGCCCCTACATCAGCGAGCTGAACGGCGACAACCGGGAGCGCTACCGGGAGACGCTGGTACAGCTCTGCCGCGAGATCGAACCGATTTACTCATCCCTAAAAAACAACAATTGATATGAATAAGATACGACAAATACTAGCCTTCGTCCGCAGCCTGCTGGATTTCTTGCTAAACCTAGGATCTCACACGCCCCAAAAACAACCGCCCCATGACACGACCGACACTCCCACGGAGCCCACGCCCCCCTTTCCCCCACTTCCGCCTGCTCGCCTTGGCCAGCCTCTTCCTGCTGGCGGTACTCTCCCTCCTGCTGGACATGCGGGAGGCGGCGCTGGCGGCTATCGGGGCGATACTCTCGCTCTCGTCCACCCCTCGCCCGGCCCCTTGAACCTGCTGGGCTGGGGGCTGATACTCTCGGCGGCGCTGAGCTCGCTGGGAAAGATATGGCCCCCTTAGGTGAGAAAAAAACGGCAGAATCAAACTCTTATTGAAAATTATAAGTACTTTTGTAAAAAAAAGCGAATGCACTTGTTGATCTACATAGATATCGCCCTATTCATTTTCATCGCCTTTTTCATAGGCTATGACCTATTTTTTACGTTGGCGTCCTTTTTTCGGAGGAGGCACCGGAAGCACCGGAGCATACGGCTCCAGAAGTTCGCCGTCATCTTCGCCGCCTATAAGGAAGACCAAGTCATACAGGAATCCGTGGAGCGCATCCTCTTGCAAGACTATCCGGCGGACAAATACCGGGTGATCGTGGTATCGGACCATATGCGGGAGGAAACGAACCAAGCGCTCGCCAAGCTCCCGATCGAGCTCCTCACGCCGGATTTCAAGCATAGCATGAAACATAAGTCCATCACCTACGCCTTGGAATACCTGAAAGAGGGAATCGATAAGGTCGTCATCCTCGATGCCGACAACCTCACGGATACGGATTTCCTGACCCGGGTCAACGATATCACGCAAGACAACATCGCCCTGCAAGCGCACCGTACCCTCAAGAACGACAATACGCCGATAGCGGTATGGGACGGTATCTCCGAGGAGATCAACAACACCATCTTCCGCAAGGGGCGGGTCAATGTCGGGATCTCCTCCTCCTTGATAGGCTCCGGCATGGTATTCGACTTCGGATGGCTGAAATCCCACATGCCCCAATGCGGCACTTTCGCCGAGGACAAGGAGCTGGAGATCTATCTCGCCACGGAAAATATCTTTGTCGATTACGCCGAGGACATCCTCGTGTACGACGAGAAGACCTCACGCCAAGAGGTCATGGCACGGCAAAGATCCCGCTGGTTCCACGCCCAACTGCTGGCATTCTCTTTGATCATACGGCATCTCGACCTCCGTACCCTCAACTGGAATTATATGGACAAGGCGGTCCAATGGTTCCCGCTCCCGAGAATATTAAAACTGATCATCCCGTCCCTCCTCGCCTTGGCATGGAGCCTCACGGTTTTCCCGCTTGCCCTGAAATGGTATGGGCTAATACTGGTCAGCATCTTGACGTATACGCTGGCTATCCCCCGGAAGATGCATACCCGGAAGCTCTACATGAACCTGTCGAAGCTCCCTTTTCTCTTTTGCGTCTTGATAAAAGGATATATAGCCTCCTTGCGCCGGGTGAAGGAGAAGGACACCAGCTTCCAGAGTACTCCTCATGACATAACGATAAAAAATAAAGAAAATAATGGCTAAAAAAGTATCCATCATCACCATCAATTACAATGGGAAGGATGATACCGTAGACCTAATCGAGTCGTTCGGTCGGTACGAAACCTATCCTTATGAGATTATCATCATCGATAATGGCTCGAAAAATTACGGCGAACACCATGTACTCAGTAAATATAGCCCCAAGCCAATAGTGATTCGCAGCGACAAGAACCTCGGGTTCGCCGGCGGGAACAACCTAGGGATTTCATACGCCGACGGTGATTATATCCTGTTTCTCAACAACGACACGATCATCAACCAACCGATACTGGAGAACCTAGCAAGGGCTCTCGACAACAATCCGCAAATAGGATGTGTCTCCCCCAAGATAGCGTGCTGGCCTGAGAAGAAGCAGCTACAGTACGCAGGCTCCACCCCGATGAGCCCGGTTACCCTCCGCAACGAGAATATCGGATTCGGTCAAACCGACACGGGACAATTCAATAAATCCCGCTATACGGCATTCGCCCACGGTGCGGCCATGATGATCCGGACCACGGATATCAAGAAGTTCGGGATGATGCCTGAATTTTATTTTCTCTATTACGAGGAGCTGGACTGGTGCGTGCAAATAAGGCGGGCCGGGCTGAAAATCTGGTACGAGGCTACCTCCACCGTCTATCATAAGGAGAGCATGAGCGTAGGGAAACAAAGTCCGCTTCAGGTCTATTATCATACCCGCAACCGCCTTTTATTCGCCAAACGATCGATCGATAAAAGGGATGAAAGGATTTACTCATACATCTACCAAACCCTAGTGGCTTTCCCGAAACGCCTCTCGATCTATCTCGTAAAAGGGAAATTCCGGCTGATCGGGGCGCTAGGCAAGGGATTAATAAACGGATTAATCGCAATCAACAAGGATATGAATTATGGAAAAGAGCTGTCAAGTCATTGAGATCCTCTTCTGGATCGGCATCGGGATCGTTTTCTATACCTATCTGGGGTATGGGATCGTATTATACCTTATGGTAAAGATCAAGGAGCTGTTCGTTAAACCCCGGCTCCCCCGCCTTCCCGAGACACTACCGGAGGCCACGTTGCTGATAGCCGCCTACAACGAGGAGGCGATCGTGGCGAGCAAGATGGTGAATTGCAGACAACTGGATTATCCGGCGGATAAGCTGAGACTGGTCTGGATCACCGATGGAAGCAATGACAACACGAATGAGAGACTGAAAGAGTACCCGGAGGTCACCGTACTGTACCAACCGCGGCGACAAGGAAAGACCGCCGCCTTGAACCGAGCCCTCCCCTACGTCAATACCCCCTACGTCATCTTCACCGACGCCAACACGATGCTGAACAAGGGCGCCATCAAGGAGATCATACGCCAGTTCAGCGACCCACGGGTAGGCTGCGTGGCCGGAGAGAAACGGGTAGAGATACAAGCCGAGCAGGGAGCCACCGCCGGAGAAGGCATATACTGGAAATACGAGTCCGCCCTCAAGCGACTGGACTACCGCCTATACTCCGCCGTCGGAGTGGCAGGCGAGCTCTTCGCCATCCGCACCTCCCTCTTCGAGCAGATGCCCCCGGATACCCTGCTGGACGATTTCATCCTCTCCCTGCGCATAGCGATGAGAGGCTACAAGATCGCCTACAGCAAAGAGGCGTACGCCCTCGAGAGCGCCTCCCTGAACATGCGGGAGGAGGAGAAACGTAAAGTACGCATATCGGCCGGAGGATTGCAATCGGTATGGCGGCTACGGGGATTATTGAATATCTTCCGGTACGGGATACTGAGCTTCCAATACATCAGCCACCGGGTACTGCGCTGGACGCTGACGCCGGTCGTGCTCTTCGCCCTCCTGCCCCTCAACCTTCTCCTAGCCTGTACCGGGCATACCCTTTACACGGTCATCCTTGCCCTGCAATTAGCGTTTTACCTGCTGGGATACTTGGGGTATAAAATGGAAAAACGGAACATCCGGAACAAGCTATTATTCATTCCTTATTACTTTTTATTCATGAATATCAATGTCATACGAGGGTATAGCTATCTCGCTAAGCATAAAGGCACAGGCGCTTGGGAAAAAGCCAAACGAGGCGCGGGATAAAAAAATAAAAAAATAGATGGATAAATAGTCGTTATATGTCGACTTTAATTAATACTTTTGCGCTATTGATACTATTTGAATATCAAGAAAACTAGAACACAATTTAGATACAATGGATAAATTGGCCTCAGAGTATAAAGTTCTTATCGTAGATGATGTCCCTACAAACGTCATGCTAGTACAAGCCATACTGAAGAAAGAGGGATATACGCTTTTGACTTGCGACAGCGGGACAAAAGCGCTACGCATAGCTAACGAGAAACACCCAAATCTGATATTACTCGATATCATGATGCCTGAGATGGACGGATATGAGGTCCTCCAGCATCTGAAAAGCAATCCCGAGACTACGGATATACCCGTGATTATCATGTCCGCCCTAAGCGATATGCAAAGCATCGTGAAAGGTTACCAATTGGGCGCCACCGAATACGTCACAAAGCCTTTCCAACGTGAGGAGCTGGTGAAGAGGGTGGCCCACCGCTACGAGCTTTACAGCATCAAGCGCATCAAGGCCGAGCTGGAGAACACGATCGAGTCTAGGGATACGCTATACTCCGTTATCGCCCATGACCTGCGTTCCCCGCTAGGCTCGTTGAAAATGATGAATAACGCCATCTTGATGATGGTGGACAAGGAGCGGGTAGGCGACGAGGTGTACGAGATGATCCAGATGATGAACAAGACCTCCGAGGAGATCTTCCTCTTGCTGGACAACCTGCTGAAATGGGCCAAGAACCGCTTGAACAAGCAGCACGTATATAAGCAACAGACCGACATAAACAGTATCATCGATAGTACCGCCGAGATGTATGTCCCGATGGCGGCGCAAAAAGGCGTGAAGATTATCCTAGAAAATCTGGATAAAGAGCTGGTAGGCTTGGTCGATATCGATATGCTCAAGACGATTATCCGTAACCTGATCTCTAACGCCATGAAGTTTAGTTTCGAGGGGGGCACGATCACCTTATCCTCACGCTCCGAGGGGGATTTCGTAACCGTTAGCGTGAAAGATACCGGCAAGGGCATCAAGAAAGAGGATCAAGACAAGCTCTTGAAACAAGACTCGCATTTCACGACCTACGGGACGAAGAACGAGAAAGGCTCCGGTCTGGGATTGATGCTTTGCAAGGACTTCGTGGAGCTTCATGGAGGAAAGCTTTGGTTCGAGTCCGAGGGCGAGGGCAAAGGAACGACCTTCCTGTTCTCGATGAAGGCGCTGAACCAAGAGGCATAGCCGATCGACGTACCGCCTGTCTCTACCGATCGTAGACAAGTGTCGTACAAACAAACTAAATATTTCGTATATTTGCATCCCGGATTAATATCCGGGATTTTTTTGTGTGCCGAGGTGACATTAGGTACATTATTATTTATCGTATAAACATTATTATCGTATGTATACCGTAATTAAACGTATGGAGATCTCCGCTTCCCATAGCTTGAGATTGTCCTACCCCAGCAAATGTGAGAATCTACATGGTCACAATTGGATGATCACGGTTTATTGCCGCTCCAAGGAATTAAACGCCGATGGCATGGTAGTCGATTTCAGTCATATCAAGAGATCGGTGAAATCCCTGTTGGACCACCAGAACTTGAACGATATCTTACCTTTCAACCCGACGGCGGAGAACATAGCCTTTTGGGTATACGAGCAGATCCCGTCTTGTTTCAAGGTAGAGGTAAAAGAGTCTGAGGGTAACACGGCGATCTATGAGGAAGATTAACGAGATATTCTACAGCTTGCAAGGCGAAGGGTTCCATACGGGGACTCCCGCCGTATTCGTCCGCTTCTCCGGTTGCAACCTGAGATGTAGCTTCTGCGACACCCGCCACGAGGAGGGCGTAATGATGACGGACGAGGAGATCGTGGAGAAGGTATCTTCCTTTCCCGCACGGATGGTAATCCTGACGGGAGGAGAACCTAGCCTGTGGATCGACAAGGCGCTTATATCCCGCTTACGTGAGGCGGGGAAACAGATCTGTATCGAGACCAACGGCACACGCCCCTTGCCCGACGGCATCGACTGGGTGACTTGCTCGCCCAAGGAGAACGCCCCGGTGGTATTGGAAAGAGTCGACGAGATAAAGGTGGTTTATACCGGGCAAGACCTGTCCGCATACGCCGAAATCCCCGCACGGTACCATTTCCTGCAACCCTGCTCCTGCCAAAATACGAAAGAGGTAGTGGATTACATCCTCCGGCATCCCCGGTGGAGACTAAGTCTGCAAACCCATAAACTGATCGATATCCAATAGATAGGATGAGACGGGGGCATGCCCCGTCTCTACTGCTATAGATAACGGACTTCTTTACCTCTCACGGCGTCATTCACCTCTCCATCGCCATAGGCCAACTCGCCATTCACGAAAGTCTTCCATACGCCATGGTGGAACGTATAGCCCTCGAAAGGAGACCAGCCGCATTTGTACAAGATATTCTCCTTCGATACCGTCCAAGTCTGCTCCGGATCGATCAATACGATATCGGCGTAGTATCCGGGACGAATGTATCCCCTCCTATCGATACGGAACAGCTCCGCCGGCATATGCGCCATCTTTTCGACCACCTTCTCGTACGTGAAACGGCCTTCCATCGCCAGCTCCAACATCGTGATCAAGGAGTGCTGGATAAGCGGTCCTCCGGAAGCCGCCTTCAAGCAAGAGCCTTGCTTCTCCTCCGGTAGATGCGGGGCATGGTCGGTAGCCACGATATCGATCGTATTGTTATTGACCGCCTCACGCAGCGCCGTGCGATCCTCGATCGTCTTGATAGAAGGATTCCACTTGATACGATTACCGAATTGGGCGTAGTCGCCGTCATGAAACCACAGATGGTGCACGCAGACCTCGCCGGTTATCTTTTTCTCGCTCAAGGGAAGATGGTTACTGAGCAACGATAATTCCTTCTCCGTGGAGAGATGCAGGATATGCAAACGGGAATCCAAGCGGGTAGCCAGTTCAACCGCCTCGGCCGAGCATTGGTAGCAGGCCTCCTCGCTACGGATCTTGCTATGGAAAGAGATATCCAGATCCTCGCCATGCAGGTTCGTGTAATACTGGATATTACGCCGGATCACCTCCTCTTTCTCCGCATGGATGGCGATCAGCATACCAGCCTCGCCGAAGATACGCTCCAACGAGTCTTTCTTGTCCACCAGCATATTTCCCGTAGACGAGCCGAGGAAGAGTTTCAGTCCCGGCACACGGCTACGATCCAGCCTGCGGATCTCGTCCATATTATCGTTTGTCCCACCGAAGAAGAAGGAGTAATTCGCACGGGAGACCTCGGCGGCACGGTTGAATTTCCATTCCAGATCGGCGATCGTCGTGGTCTGTGGCTTCGTGTTCGGCATGTCCATGAAGGTCGTCACGCCACCGGCCACGGCCGCACGGCTCTCGGTCCCGATATCCCCCTTATGGGTAAGCCCGGGGTCCCGGAAATGCACCTGATCATCGATGACGCCCGGTATCAACCATTTCCCCGTAGCGTCGATCACTTGGTTCGCCTCGGCACGCACGTTCCCGGGAACCTCCCCCTCGAACACCGCCGCGATCTTATCTCCCTCCACCAACACCGAGCCGATAAAAGAACGGCCCTCGTTGATGATTCTCGGATTTTGGATTACTATTTTATTCATCTTTCTTATCCTATTATAAATTGTCAAACTCTGTTTTCATTAGGCATGGCTCGCATGTTTCCTCGGATACTTCCTGAAGAAACTCCACCATTTCAATTGAAGGACGCCGAATAAAGCCTCCCCGAATATCGAAGAGTTCATCTTGGAGACACCCAAGGCACGGTTGATAAAGATGATCGGCACCTCCACGAGCTTGAAGCCGCACTTATAAGCCGTAAACTTCATCTCCACCTGAAAGGCGTATCCCTTGAAATGGACACGGTCCAGATCGATCGTCTCCAGCACCTCACGGCGGTAACATTTAAAACCCGCCGTCGTATCCTGTATCTTCATACCCGTGACGATACGGACATACACCGAGGCGAAATAAGACATCAACACACGGCCCAACGGCCAGTTCACCACATTCACCCCGTTGCAATACCTCGACCCGATGGCTACGTCGGCACCCTGCCCGGTACAAGCGGCGTATAGCTTCGGCAGGTCATTGGGATTATGAC
This sequence comes from Parabacteroides sp. AF39-10AC, assembly GCF_003635405.1. Lineage (NCBI taxonomy): Bacteria > Pseudomonadati > Bacteroidota > Bacteroidia > Bacteroidales > Tannerellaceae > Parabacteroides > Parabacteroides sp. AF39-10AC. Next base: position 39,631 of record NZ_QTLP01000019.1, read on the forward strand.
TGAAATCGGCGTCCATCTCGAAAATAAAATCATATTTATGCTCGATAGCCCATTTAAAACCCCGGATATAAGCGGTACCCAATCCCAGCTTCCCCTTACGCTCCACGATAAAAAGACGCTCCGGGAACTCCTTCTGCAAGCCCTTCACGATAGCCGCCGTCCCATCCGGAGAGCCATCATCGATCACCAAGATATGAAACACTTTCTCCAGCCCGAACACGGCACGAATGATATTCTCAATATTCTCCTTCTCGTTGTATGTAGGAATAATGACGATACTGTCTGACATATACTTTAATCAATTAATTTTTAGCTCATTATATATACGACTGTAAACCATTTGTAAATTACTCTCCAAAGTTACATATTTTTTCTGTGTAAATCTATCATCCAGTTAGCCCATTCGTCTGTTCCATGATAAGCAAATGTATTTTGGCTTTTCACCCAACTTCCCCGATTTCCCCCTAAATGCCTAATACTCAAATTAAGTTGCTTTATTCTTCCACTTTTATTCGATTATTCCAGCGTTTTTCCGTAAGTTTGTCTTCATTAATTTCTAACGCTTGTAAAATTAAGTACTATGAATATACAGCAACTCGAATATATCCTAGCGGTGGATACTTATCGTCATTTCGCAAAGGCAGCAGAGCATTGTAGGGTGACACAACCGACATTGAGTATGATGATCCAAAAGCTGGAAGACGAACTAGGTATTAAATTGTTCGATCGAAACCTGCAGCCCGTTCGCCCCACACCTGCCGGACGTAAGGTTATTGAGCAAGCGAGAAATGTCCTCTATCAAGCTTCTCTTATCAAAGATATCGTGAACGAGGAGGAACAGTCATTGAAAGGTACGTTCCGCTTAGCGGTGCTACCGACTATCGCCCCTTATTTGCTACCTCGCTTTTTCCAGCAATTATCGGAAAAGCATACGGATCTTGACATCCGTATGCTGGAAATGAAAACCGCTCCCACTATGGCCGCCCTGCAAAACGGGGAAATCGATGCCGCTATCATAGCGAACCAACCCACAGAATCCTATTTACAAGGAGACATATTATATTATGAGCAATTCTTCGGATACGTGGCTCATAATGAATCTATCTTCAAAAAGGATTTGATCCGTACCGCCGATATCAACGACGAGCGGTTGTGGCTGCTGGACGAGGGACATTGCTTCCGTGACCAGCTGATGCGTTTCTGCCAGATGGAAAAGGTAAAGGTTCGCCAAGCCGCTTACCGTTTAGGTAGCCTAGAGACATTTATGCGTATGGTGGAAAGCGGTAACGGTATTACGTTCATCCCGGAATTGGCTACCCTGCAATTAAGTAAAGAGCAGAAAGAATTGGTACGTCCGTTCGCCATTCCCAAGCCGACACGGGAGATCGTCTTTGTCACCCGTAAAGATTTTATCCGGCATACCGTAGCGGGTATTTTAATAGAGAGCATCAAGAAAGCGGTACCTAAAGAAATGTTGACTTTGCAGCCCGGACAAAAGGTTGTGTGATTTTTTCGATAAATCCCATAGGGTATTTCTTTTCTGAGCGATCCTATAAGTACAAAGTGATTATTTACCATTAAAACAATACAAATATGAAAGCGCTCTGTAAACAAACTATGGGATTTATCCTGATGATACTGTTGGCTTGCGGTGTAACCTCTATAAAGGCACAGGATAGCGCAGACGATGAGTTTATCACTGTCAGCGGTGTAGTAAAAGACAAGCAAACACGAAAAAAACTGGAATACGTAAATATCTCTATTCCGGGAACCAACGTGGGAACGATCACCAATAATGACGGTGAGTTCTCTATCAAAGTGAAAAACGGCCTCCATGCCAGACAAGTAGAAGTATCGCATATCGGATATTTGAATGGCTTGATCCCCGTGAACGATAAGGACATATTAGAATGTACGGTATTACTCGAACCGAACATGAATACGCTTAGCGAAGTCATTATCCGGGCCGGAGATCCTCGATATATCGTAGAGGAGGCGATTGAGAAAGTAAATAAGAATTACATCGCCACAGGTAGCATGCTTACCGGGTTCTACCGGGAGACCGCACAAAAAGGCCGTCGTTACATCAATATCTCGGAAGCGGTTATCGATGTTTACAAAACTCCCTATAAGGACAGGAACGTGGAACGGGATCGGGTACAGATCTATAAAGGACGTAAATTATTGAGCGAGAAGGCTAGCGATACATTAGCCGTGAAATTATTGGGAGGCCCAAACCTATCCGTTTACGTGGATGTGGTGAAGAATCCGGATTTATTGCTCGACCCGAATATCTTACCTTATTACGCCTTCCGTATGGAAGAAAGCGTGATGTTAAACGACCGACCGCATTACGTAATCAGTTTCCAACCTCAAGCGATCTTGCCTTACGCTTTATATTACGGCAAATTATATATCGATAAGGAACGGCTTTCCTTCAGCCGTGCGGAATTCGCCCTCAGCATGGATGACCGGAATAAGGCTACCGAGGCCATCCTCCGCAAAAAGCCTTTTGGCTTGCGATTTAAACCCGTGGAGGTAGCTTTCCTCGTAACTTACAAAGAACGTGACGGCATGAGCTATCTGAGTTATATCCGCAATGAGGTTCGCTTTAAATGCGATTGGAAACGAAAACTCTTCTCTACCAACTACACGATCGTATCCGAGATGGTCGTTACCGATGGTAAAGAACAAAATAACTCCATCCCCTACCGGATGTCTTTTAAAGCGGATCAGTCTCTATCCGACAAGGTATCGGACTTCGCCGACGAGAACTTCTGGGGAGCTTACAACATTATCGAGCCTACCGAGTCTTTGGAGAATGCGGTATATAAATTAAAGAAGCAACATAAAAATTGACCGTGTAAATATACTATCGACAATGATATGGACAAATCATTATCTTTGTCCATTATCAATTATCTGTTGAAACCAAATTATTATGGATTTGTTCGTACTCAAAAAGATCAAGGAAGGGGATATTAAAGCATTCGAAAGTATTTTCAGGCTTTATTATACCCCTCTTTGCCTGTACGCAACCAGTATAACAGGAGAGCAGGAAGTCGCGGAGGAGATCGTTCAGGACTTGTTTTATGTATTCTGGAAAGAAAGAGAATCTCTTCCAATCTTACGTTCCATCAAGAACTACCTTTATGGAGCTACCCGGAACCGGTCCTTACAATATCTGGAGCATCGGGAAGTACGATACCGATACCGGAATACGGTTTTAGCCGGAGAGAATCCGGAATCCGAATCGTATACCCCGCAAGATCAACTTGAGTACAAAGAATTGCAATCCTTGGTCAACCGGGCATTAGGTAAATTGCCCGAACGCCGCCTCCGGATCTTTCGGATGCACCGTTTCGAAGGAATGAAATACGCGGAGATAGCCTCCAGCCTCTCATTGTCCATAAAGACAGTAGAAGCGGAAATGACCAAGGCACTACAAACACTAAGAAAAGAAATCGAGAATTATACCTAACAGTTATGAATCAAATAGAAAAAAATAAATCGAAGACAGACCAAGCATGGGCACAATTATACACTCGCTTGGAGCAAGACGGGCTGCTGGATAAGCCAATTTCCGGTACACAAATCCCATACCGGATCGGACTCATGAAATGGGCCGCCGCTATCATTATACTTTGCGTATCGGTAGCTACAGCTATTTTCCTTGGACAAGAACGGACACCGGAGACCACTCTGCTCACCCTGCATAATAACGAGGCTTCCACCACCTTGGTCACGACTTTGGAAGACGGGTCTATCGTTTATCTGGCCGATAACAGCCAGTTAAGCTATCCGGAACATTTCCAAAGAGAAAAAAGAGAGGTGTCTCTATTAGGAAACGCCCTTTTTGATGTAAGCGGGAATAAGGAACGTCCTTTCCTAATCGAGACAGAGCAGGCCCGGATCGAGGTATTGGGAACCTCATTCAATATCAAAAGCTCGGATAAAAGCGCCTTTGAATTGGCCGTTCGCCGGGGATTAGTGAAAGTGACACTCAAGAAGAACGGAGAACAAACGCTGGTAAAGGCCGGTCAAACCGTATCCTTATTCTCCAACCGTTTACAAGTAGCTCCGACTCAAGATAACGAACAATTTTCCGATTACACCCGCCGTATCCAGTTTAAGGATGAGCGCTTAGGAGATATCTTGCATGTAATTAATCTGGAGTATCCGATGATGCCATTGAAGACAACGGCTGATTTAGAGAATAGACGGCTGACCGTTAGTTTCTATAATAACTCACCCGCAACGATGGCTGAACTGATCTGCGCGGCGTTAAAACTAAAATGTACGCAACAAAATAATATATGGATGATTTCCGAACCTTGAGACAGCTGATCGTAGGATGGTTGCTGTTACTCGTAGCTCTCATCCCTATGAATGCCCAGAATGGTAACGTACTGGGACAGGTCATACGATTGCCTAAATCAAAAGGAAATATCTACCAATTGCTGGGACTCGTCACGGAACGTTCCGGCTATCTTTTTATATACGACAGTAAGATTATCGATAATGAACAAACAACATCGATAAAAGGTGGAGATTATACGATACAAGAAGCTATATACGCTATTACCGGTAATAAAAATCTGGCGATCCGTACGATAGAGAACCATCTCTTGCTTTATCTGCCAGAGAGTCCCTCCGCTCCTAAAAGCGCATCCGTAACTCCCGATTCCATACAAACCTATTTCTCGATAGAAGGTTCTTTACAGGATCAATATACCCATGAGCCAATCGCGTTCGGATCGGTAGGAATCGGCGAGGCCGCTATCGGCACCATCACCAACCAGAATGGAGAGTTCCGATTGAAATTACCGGACTCACTCCGATTATCCAAGGTACGTTTCTCTCATATCGGCTATCTTCCCCAAGAGATAGATGGTCGGGAGTTAATAGATAAACATACCGTCTTATCCCTAGAGCCTAAAGTAATCTCCATCCAAGAAGTTATCGTGCGTCTAACCAATCCGAAACGCTTATTACAGGAGATGCTGGACGAGAGAAGAAGCAATTATTCCCAGCACCCGATTTACCTTACCACATTTTACAGAGAAGGCGTTGAACGTAAAAAAGGACTCGTAGGACTGACCGAGGCTGTTTTTAAGGTATATAAGGCATCTTACCACAGCAATGCCTTGGCCGATCAAGTGAAACTACTAAAGATGCGCCGCATCAGTAACGAGCAGGAAAAGGACACATTGATCACAAAAATGAAGTCGGGTATCTACTCCTGCCTTGTCTTGGACTTGATGAAACAGTTACCGGAGTTTCTGGATCCTAGCCCGGATTCACCCTATACATACGCCCATACCGACATCACGGTAGTGGGTGATCGACTTGCTAACGTCATCTCTTTCGAGCAACGAAAGAGTATCAATGAACCGCTTTATCGGGGACAGATATATATCGACATGGAAAATAATGCCTTATTAAGAGTGGACTTTGAGGTCAATCCCCAATATATCGAGCAAGCGGCCGGCATGTTCGTCGAGAGAAAAAGCCGGAATTTACGGATCACGCCCCAGAAAGTAGCCTATACGGTATCTTACAAGCAATGGAATGGCACCTACTACATTAACCATATCCGGGGAGATCTGCATTTTAAAATTAAAAAAAGAAGACAACTTTTTAACACAAATATTTTACATACTTGGTTCGAAATGGTTACCTGTAAGATAGATACAGCCAATGTGAACCGCTTCTCACGCATTGAATCCCTTCCCACCCGCACGGTTTTCTCGGATACTCACTTCAACTACGACGAGGGTTTCTGGGGAGATTTTAACGTAATATTACCCGAAGACAAACTGAATGAGGCTATTAGCAGAATCACCTCAAAGATAGAGGAAACGAACTACTAATCCCTTGAAAATCATAAAGAGAGCCTTTTCGCAAAGGCTCTCTTTATAGGTTTTTAATAGGTATTAGTCTTTAAGGCAAAAAGATTGTTTAGGTTATCTGCATGCAAAGATGGGCTAATTAATATAATTGAGCAAATAAAAAAAGATATTGTACAACACATTTTTTTAAGTTTATCGAAATTTCTTTGCAGCTTGTGTTACTTTTTAACAATTACAGACTCCAATAGATCATCTGATGGATGCTACCTCGATAGACTCCTTTCACGTCCGCCAACACGGCATGTTCGTTCGTGATCGACATGAAGTAGGACTCATCCAGCTTCAAATAAGTCGTATGAGCGACAGCTACCACTACCGCGTCATATTTCTTCCCGGGCCTCTCTACTAACCGGATACCGTACTCTTGCAATACTTCCAAAGGGGAAGCGAACGGATCCATCACATCGACCTCGGCTCCGAAGTCCTTAAACTCATTGATAATATCGGCTACTTTCGAGTTACGTATATCCGATACGTTTTCCTTAAAAGTCATACCCATCACCAACACATGCGCTCCTAGGATATTTTTCCCCTGCGAGATAATCTTTTTCACGACCTTCTTTCCGATATACCGTCCCATGGAATCGTTCACGTAGCGACCAGAGTTGATCATCTTCGTGTGATATTGCAATTCTTTGGCTTTATGCACCAGATAGTAAGGATCTACCCCTATACAATGCCCACCTACCAATCCGGGAGAGAAAGGCAGGAAATTCCATTTCGTTCCGGCGGCTTTCAAGACATCAAACGTATTTACCCCCATTCGATCGAAAATAATGGAAAGCTCGTTCATAAGGGCTATATTCACATCACGCTGGGTATTCTCGATAATCTTGGCGGCTTCGGCTACCTTGATACTAGGCGCACGGTGCACCCCCGCTTGAACGACCAGCTTATAGACTTCCGATATCGTTTCCAAAGCTTCGGCATCGCAGCCGGAAACGATCTTCACGGTATTTACCAAGGTATGTACCTTATCACCCGGATTGATTCGTTCCGGTGAATATCCAACCTTAAAGTCCTCTCCTACTCTCAACCCTGAAACCTCCTCCAAGATCGGGATGCAATCCTCTTCCGTACATCCCGGATATACGGTAGATTCGTATACTACATAATCGCCTCGTTTAAGGACTTTGCCTACCGTGCGAGTCGCACCCAACAAAGGGGATAGATCCGGCTCGTTATGGCTGTCTATCGGGGTAGGAACAGCTATCACGTAAAAAGAAGCCTCCCTTAGCTTCTCTATAGAAGAAGTAAATGTGATGTCCTTATGTTCAAATACCTCAGAGGAAAGCTCACCACACGGATCTATACCGTTCCGAAGCTTGTCCAAGCGATCCTCGTTGATATCAAATCCGATAACGGAAACATGTTTAGCGAATTCCATCGCGATAGGAAGCCCGACATATCCTAGTCCGATTAGGGCAAGTTTTGTTTGTTTATCTAGTAACTTTGTATACATCTTATTATTTCATCATTCTACTTAAAAAGTCCGGATTCCGACGAGTATCCCAAACAGACAAGATTGTATGCAAATGTAGCAATCTTCAGTTTACCTAACGGAATAAAGGACGTTTTATTTCATAAAGAAGGTCCCTTATCTCGTTTCCAAAATAAGGGACCTTGTCTTCTAAGTATAAATATGTTTCTTTTACTGCAAACGGCGAATACCTATAGCCTTGTTATATTGGGCTAAAGAAGCCTTTTGCTGATACCAAGTCTGGATCAAGCTACTGTAAGACTGAATCCATGACAATTGGGCGGAGAGCACATCCAAGATCGGTAGTTTACCCTCGTTGTAGCTGAAGGTATTCAAATCAAGGTTCTCCTCGGCAATCTTACAAGCCTCTTCCGCGACGGTAATTTGTTTCGTATACTCGGTTAGGCTTGTCCATGCGTTCGCTACCTCTTGAGCGATCTTATCACGCGTATTGTCCAAGGCGTATTCCTTACTACGAAGGATGGCCTTCTGGGAATTTACCTCCTTGAAACGGGCTCCCCAACGGAACAAAGGTATCTTCAAGGAAGCGAAGACGGCCGGAGTCCACAACTGGTCCGAACCTTTCACGTTCAACATCGGCGTACCCCAAGTACCTTGAAAACCGATCGCCAAAGACGGGTTATATTTCGCCTTCGACAAATTGATCTGTCTCTTTTGATACTCTATGTTCAACTCGGAAATAGCGTAGTCCGGACGATTCCGAAGAGCTACATCCTCTCCTACTTGCAACGGCAAGGCCAGATAGGTCGTAATGGAATCTTCCACCTCGATCGGGTCTAACGGAGACACACCCATCAATGAGTTCAAGTTCTGTAACGCGATCTGATATTCCTTATAAGCCGAGCTTTTATTCAATTCCGCTTCTTTCAAGCGGGACTCCACTTGCAATAAATCGGTCTTGCTGATCTGGCCGTCATTGAAACGGATCGTCAACACGTTCGCCAACTCCCCGACAATGTCTACATACTGACACATCACATCGTACATACCTTTACGTGCGGCGGCCGTCCAATAGTTCAAATCGGCGGAATAAACGATATTATCCGTTGTCAATTCTTCCGCTTGCTCGGTGATCTTGCCTTGTACCTGAGCTGCCTTATAGTTATTATAGATCTGTCCGCCGGCATAGATGGGCTGGCTCACCGTAGCGCCTAGGCTATACGTATTATGGTCCATCTCTACGGACATGCCCGGTCCGAAATCCAAATCATATTTATTGATACGGTACTGATAACTGCCGGAGAAGTCCACAGAAGGGAAGAAACCGGTCTTAGCGGCCTTGATCGCATGCTGCATAGCGATACGCTCCTCAGAGCTTTGCTTGATCTGACGGCTGTATTCAAGGACCCGTTCCTTATATTCCACAGCCGATAGCCGGGCGTCTTGCGCTTTAGCGGACAAGGCACCCAACAATAAACAACCTATGATTATTTTATTTCTCATACCTTTTACTCTGATTTAATCTTAAAGAAAACACAATAAGTAACCGGAAGCACGAAGATCGTCAAGATCGTAGATACGAACAGACCACCCATGATGGTAGCCGCCATACCGGCGAACATAGCGTCACCCAACAACGGCAACATACCTAAGATCGTCGTACCGGAAGCCATCGTCACCGGAACGATACGGGTTTTCGTTGCCTCTATCACGGCATTCACCGGAGACAAGCCCGCGTTCAATTGTAAACCGATCTCGTCCACCAGCACGATCGCATTCTTGATATTCATACCGATCAAGCCCAACAGACCCAGCATAGCAAAGAAGTCGAGGGACTTACCGAACACCAACAATCCCAATACCACACCAATGAAGATCAACGGCAGCATCGCCATGATCAATACCGGTTTCCGGTAATATTTCGGGAATAAGAATAACAAGGTGACATAAATCAAACCGAACATCAACGGGATATTAGCGGCGATCGCCTTATTACCTTTATCTTGCTCGGATTGCTCACCGAAATACGTCATCTTATATCCTTCCGGCACCTGAATCTTCTCCTGTACCTCTTTCCACAAATGACTGAAAGCAGCCATCGTATTGGCGCCACGCTTCGGCTCACACTGCATAAGCATACACGGCTCACGGTTGAATCGTCTCACTACGTTAAACTCATAATCCAGCGAGAAATCATCGATCACCTGCTCCACTTTTACCGAACGGCCTTTAGCGCTATAAACCGGCAAAGTCTTTATATCATTCAGACTGATAGAATCCTTATCCGCATCTTTCAGTAAGATCGGCATAAACACGTCGCCCTCACGATACTCACCCAAAGGTACGCCATTCGTAGCCGAACGCAAGGAATAAGCCACCTGCTGACGGGTAATACCCAGACGCAAACCTTTCTCTTGGGAATATAGCGGCTTCCATACCGGAACCTTGTTACCCCAACTATTGCGAACCTCCATCACCTGATCATAATTCCGGGCGATCTCCTGCGCCCTTTGCGTCAAGGCAACCAACGTATCTACGTTATCGCCGATAAAACCGATCTCGATCGCCGCATCCGGAACCGGAGACAAGGCGAACAAAGCCGAACGGGTCAATATATTCGGATAGTTAGCGACCATATAATCGTAGAACTTACCCTCTTCCGCTTGCGCATCCTCCGGATCTTGTGTCTCGATCAACACATTGGCGAAGTTTGGCTTCGGACCGATAGAAGAACTGGCCAAGTAATAACGTACCGGCGAACCTCCCAAGGTAAACGAGTATGATTTGATATTCTCATTCTTGCTGAGATATTCCTCCTCTATCTTCTTCACGTTCGTCTCCACGTCGTAGATGCTATATCCTTCCGGGAAGATCAAGTCCGCACGGAAATAAGGCTTGCTCATGATCGGGAAGAAACTCTGCGGCATGATGCTCATCACGAACAAGGAAAGGAATAACGTAGCTACCACGGTAGAGATCGTTACATATCTACGCTTGATCAAACGGCCCAATACCGACTCAAATTTATGATACAGCTTCGTATCGTACGGGTCTTTGCTCTCACCCGGTTTCGCCTCTTTCAAGATAAAATTACCGAAGGTAGTCGTTTGCGTCAAGGCCAAGACCCAGCTTAATCCCAAGGATACCGCCAATACGATAAACAACGGTTTCACGATCTCGGCCACGGATGCCGGTGCCAAGTACATCGGCAAGAAAGAACATACGGCGATAAAGGTAGCGCCCAACAACGCCCACTGCGGTTTCGTCGCGCCATCGATCAACGCCTGATAACGGGAAAGTCCCCGCTTGATACCGACTTGGGCATTATCCGTCACCACGATAGCGTTATCCACCAACATACCCATAGCGATAATAAAGGCCGCCAACGAGGTTCGGTTCAAGCCGACACCCCAGATCAACATGATCAATAAGGTACCACCTACCGAGAACAACAACGAACTACCGACCAACATACCGGCACGAGACCCCATCACGATAAAGATAATCACGATAACGATCAACAACGACTCGATCAAGTTCAAGATAAAACCGTTGTTCGCCTCATCCGCGATCTTGTTCTCCGGATAGATCGTTTTCAGGTCCATACCCACCGGGAACAGCTGCTCCATCTCCGCTAAATGATCCGCCACGGCGTTACCCACGGCAACCACATCGTCTTTCGAACCGGTAGCGACACCGATACCGATGGCACGCTTACCGTCCACACGCATCAGGTTCGAGGGAGGGTCCATATAACCACGCTCTACCGTAGCGATATCTCCCAAACGAACCTCACCGCCACTTTTCGTCACGATCAATTGGTCCCGGATATCTTGTATATCCTTATACGTACCTTCCGCACGCAAACGCAATTGATAATTACCGGTATTGATATCTCCCGTATTCACCAACAAGTTCTGCGTTTGCATCACCTGCTGGATAGCGTTCGGGTCGATACCTAGGTTAGCCAGTTTCGGGATAGAGATCTTTACGTTGACAACTTGTGTCTGTTCACCGAATAGGTAGACCTTCTGTACACCCGGTACAGGAGATAGCTCCGTCTTGATCTTTTGCGCCCAATTACGCAGGTCGTCGTAAGTATATCCCTCATCGGCCGTCAAGGCATAATAAATTCCGAATACGTCACCGAAGTCATCACTAACGGATATCGAGGAGGCGCCAGACGGAAGGCGGGGCTGTATATTCGCCACCTTACGACGCAACTCGTCCCACTTGACCGGCATATAATCCGGAGACAAGGTAGGCTGCAACTCAATAGAAATCTTGGACATACCGAAATAAGACTCAGATTTGATCTGGAACACATCCGACATAGCCTGAATCTCCCGTTCGATCGGCTCAGTCACCAGCTTCTCCACCTCCTGAGGTGTCGCTCCCGGATATTGGGTAACCAAAACCGCTTGCTTGATTACGAAGGGAGAATCTTCCTTCTTCGGCAATTTAAAGAAAGAATATATACCTCCTATCAGCATGACCGCTAGGAAAAAGTATATAATCTTCTGATTCTCTAAGGAATATTTTGGAATATTCATTGTTTATCTCTTAATCTGTTAATACTTTTACCTGTTGTCCATCCACCAAACGAGTGGCTCCGGCTGAGACAACCTGTTCGCCGGGTCGCAAGCCATCCGTTACGATCACGCCATCCTTGCCGATCAGCATAGACTCGGTAATCTTGCGACGCTCAACCTTTTGAGACTGCCCATTATAAACAAACACATACTTATCGCTATTGGCATCGTCAGCCACGACAGCGGCTAGCGGAACCAATACGGCGCCTTGCGTGAAACTCTCGCTATCCACGTTCAAGATCACACGGCAAGAGAAACCTACAGCTACCTTATATTTCTCTAAATTAAAGTTCGGATCGTCGATATACAGATATACGGGAACGCCGGAACCATCCGGAGAGGCTTCCACGTATTCTTTCACCTTCGCCTTGAAGCGAACGCCCTTGTAATTATCGAATTCCACATAAACAGAATAAGGAGAAGAGAAGTAATTGATATTACTCTCCGGCATCGTAAACACGACCTGTAACTTATTCGGGTTGATCAAGCAAACGATTCCTTGTCCGGCCTGTACCTTCTGGTAATTCTCCACATATTTCTTCTGGATAAATCCATCGAACGGCGCACGAAGCTTTGTCTGGTTCAATGTATTTTGCGCATACTCGAAAGCCGCCTTGGCATTTGAGTAAGAGGCTTCCGTAGACTCATACTCTTGCTTGGAGATAGCTTGTTTGGACAATAACTTCTTCGCACGTTGCAATTGCGCCTCAGCGGTCTGGAAAGACGCTTTCTTCGCCTCATATTCCCATTTAAAGTCCAGCGGATCGATCTCGGCCACGATCTGTCCCGTACGGACCTTCTGGCCTTCATCCACGTTTAATGAGATCAGCGGGCCGGACATCTTAAACGCCAAATCACTGAATTGATCGGGCGATACCACTCCACTGAATGATTTCTCAACCATGTTCAGAGAAGTAACGTCCGCCAATTTAACTGGACGAGGACCTTGCTCCTTAACGGGTGGTTGACTACAGGAAACCAATGCTGCCAAAACAAACACAGGGATTAATTTTCCTTTCATGATAACTTGCATTTTGTTATTTAATTATGATTTCTTTTTCTTCACAGTAAATATAAAACATTCTCGCCTAGAGATTGTTGAGCATAACGTGCCTTAAAAAGACCAACTACCATCATTCACGTATGCTTCCATCGGATTTTCTATCGAATCAGGCAAAGAAGGGAAAAAGTCAATTCCGGTAACCTTCTCAACGCTATCGATAGGGATCATCATCGATTTCAACGGAGTCTTTCCATAGTCTTTATTATCAAACAGAAAACCTACCCCTTCTGGTTTACCGTTCGTTATCGTACAGATTACCTTATAAAAGGTCTTCGGGATTCCCACCCGATTCTTGCCTAACCGTTTCAGGTCGTCCGTGATCACCGGGCCGGTCACGATCAACAAAGAGCCATTCTCTTTCGCCCACAAACGAGCCTGCTCTTCCAGATCTTTCCAGATACCCCGGTTCAAGCCGGGCTTTTGCGGACAGATATTACTTAGGTAGAACGATTCCCGCATGGCCTTGGCGGACCATTTCATATCGCCGGCAGGCGCCATATGCCCTCGGTCATAGCCGGAACGGGTATAGTCCTCGTTCATGGCGGTAGCCCCTTTCACCATGGGGTCCGAGACGAACTTATTAGACCGCTCGTTCTTCTTACTTGTCGCCTCTTTCGAGGTCAGTTCATAGGCTACCCAATTGGCGATCTTATAATCGGAATTATAAGAAACCGTATAGCCCTCATGCTTTATAACCTGCTCTTTTTGTTTATTCTTTAGTCTCGGTATCTCAGCTCCCTCTTGAAAAGTATAAGCGGTGGTCTCTTTCTTTGGGTTCGTCGTTTGCTTGTTTTTCGTCGCTTGCGCGGCTTTCTTACCCGATGTTCCGGAACCGCCCTTGTCCGAGATCTTCGGACGGACTATTGTCTCCGCCCGATCCTGTTTCTTCTCTACAGGCCGTGTCTTGGATACCGGATAAAACCAGTTATATATGAATAATACACCGATAAAACAAACAACTACCGCAAAAGCGCCAAGAAGCATCTTCTTTACAGAAGACATGAATGATGATGCCCGCTTCTTCTTGCTTTTCCGGGGTTGAGGCTTACCTTTCTTTTTTGCCATACCTAAAACTTCCTATTCTTAACCTTTCGTATTGGGCGCAAAAATAGATAAATCCGGCATGTTATACAACACTATTCTAGGATAGTATTGGTCTCGATTACTATAAAAGACGGCTTAATTTAATGCAGACAGCATCCGGTGCAAATTCTTAGGGAAAATCATCGGTTGAATAATAAATATCTGTAACTTTGCTTACGGTAACAGAGTGGTATTTAATTTGTCAACAAATATTTCTTATGGAAGAACTCTTTCGACTCGTACGGGATGAAAACGACATTGACAAAGCCTTGTCTATGATTCGTTCGGGCTACATGCTGGAACCGTCTTACAAGGACCAATACAATTGCAGTCTCTTGTTCCATGCCGTTTATCGGAAAAGCCTGGAGCTGGTCAAAACACTGGTGGAAAAAGGCTTTGACGTGAATGACAGGTTGCCCGATGGTGCGACACCCTTGATGTCTGCGGCCAAAAACAATGTCATCGACATTGCAGAATACCTGCTGGAGAATGGGGCGGAGCTGGACGCGTGTGACGAGGAAGGTTGGACTGCCTTAATGACTTCCGCTTCTTTCAAACATTTCGACATGATGCGTTTTTTGGTTGAAAAAGGCGCAAATATTCATGCAAGAGCCAACTGGGGATACACAGTCCTGTTCTATGCCGTGATAAAAGGAAGCCTTGCCGATGTCCGATACTTGGTAGATAAAGGTGCGGACGCCAACGACAAGAACGATGGCGACCGAACCGTACTGATGGACGCGGTAACAAGAAACGACCCGGAAATGGTACGTTTTCTCATAGAACGAGGTGCCGATGTGAAGATACGGACAACTGAAAACAACTGTTGCGTGTTGGGAGAAGCCGCCCGTTGGGCTAACGCAGAGATTGTGCAACTGTTAATTGAGCATGGCGCGGATGTCAATAATGTCGATACGATGGGAATGACCCCATTGTTGTATGCTGCCACACACGATAATGTCGAAGCTGCCCAAATGTTGATAGAAAACGGAGCTAACCTAGAAACTCGCGAACGATATAAAGGTTTCACCCCTTTGCTGTATGCCTGCCATTTGCTCAAGCCGAAAATCATACCTTTGCTGGTAGAGAAAGGGGCAGATTTAAACGCAAAAGACAAGAAAGGCAAGACCCCATTGGGGAATGCCTGCAAAAAAGGAGGGCTTGAAATAGTGAAGTACTTAGTGGAACATGGAGCCGGTTTACAGGTCGGCAAAAAGAATGTAGCGGATGTGGTAAAAGACAAAGCGATCAAGCAGTATCTTTCCGAATTGCCATGAATCTCATATTGAATCAGACAATCCTTAATAAATTACTGTAGTTATGTCAATGCATGCAATAGAAAGTTTGGTGGAATATTCCGTAATAACCATAGCGACCGCTTCGCCTGTTCCGCCTACGGCACAAAGACTGCGGGTACACGGCCTTGCGAGTTCGTGACGAACTGGAAAAATCGGTTATCTCTCCCTGCTCTCACCGGAGCAATTGCCCGAACCCGAGCGTTCTGAACACTGAGCCACATTCTTTTGTACGCATTCCCTACTTGTATTGGCATAACAATAGACACAGAAATGGCGGCAAGTGTTATACCTACCGATATCTTTGCTTATCATGCAACTACAGGCTTTCCGTTGGCCTTTGTCTTTTAGCTCTTTGCGTTTGTCGGGTAAAGCGGGAAACGTACCAAAAAGATCCGGTTCGGGTAATTGGCCTGTTCGAAGATAATAAACCAATTCATAATCCTCCCCAAACACACGCTCCATTAAATCACCGTCGATACACCGGTTATGCTCAATGCCATAAACCGCAAGGTCAATGTCCTCGGCACAAGTAGCGAGTGTCACATTCCAACCAGTAGAAGCCCAAATTTCCCTCAACTTCACCAATCCCTCTACAGTTTCTTGACGTTGCATCGCATTCATCTCAGCGGTTTCCACATCCTCTTTCGTAAAGCAATTCGTCTCTTTTATAAGATTGTTCTGTACCTTACGATACGCCTTTACATCTACGAAACTGAACACGAGCTTATCAGTATATCCTTTCAACTGATTGCCGATCTTCCAAATACGGCTAAGCAGGACACGAGGCGTGATAGATGGAGTCATAATCAACGGATCAAATCGCCAGATCACCCGTTCCTTCCCTATCATTTCCGACAACTCCCGAAATGTCTCCACCCGTTGCGTAACGCTCGGCACATTCGGCTCAAAGCCTTCGCTCACATAGTCATTCAACGTGAACTGGAAATAATAATGGATACCCCTCCTATCCAACTCATGCAAATAAGGCAATATCAGCTTCGGGTTCTTTGTCCAAAACACGATTGCCTTACACCGCTCAAACGACACATACATCTTCCGCCGATTAAACGGATTATACCAAACACAATACCCCTTGGCCAAACGATTAAAGAACCACTTGGCATAAAAGGCCGGAATATCCGTTGACCGGCTGGCCGAAATGATGATGGGAGCAAGTATCATTCTATTTTATATTTTTCACCTATTATAATTTCAATGCTATTCATTAATACTCCTTAAAGCATATTCAACGTTCATGCCTTACAGCAAATAAAAGAATATAGACAAATCATTTACAATATTTATACTAAAAATCATCATCTAGTCCAGAATATCTCCTAAAACACTTATCAAGTTTTATTTTTTCATATATATTGTTTACACTCTTTTCTCCAAAATGGATATTTCTCTTATAATTAATTAAATTATTTTTAATTATTTCAAGAAACTCAACTTTCTCCCATTCGCTATTAATAGTCATACTTGGACATTCCAAAAAATGAACAATTTTGCATTCTTTACATTCATCATCATATAAGACACGATTTTTTATATAAAGCACTGACAATCGGCTAAAATATTTCAAAACTAAGTCTTTATTCCATGGAACAGCATTATTTAAAGATAACAATTTCCAATTCCAATTATCTATATATTTGTCTATTAGATTTTCACACCAAGGAATCGATTTATTTCGACTAAGATTTGAATAATTCCAATTATCTCTAAATTCATCTATAAAATCATCTGACCAAACTAAACTTTCATCAAGACTTAAAGTATTCCAATCCAAACTTTTTTTATTAGCTCTTATATATTCAATCGAAAATAAAGGAGATACACTATTTTCCTTCACCTCAGCAACTGACTGATATTCTTCTAAACCACTTCTGATTGAACAATCAACAATAGGTGTAGTATTTTTAAAAAAACAGTTGTCACTATTAATCTCGTTTCCCATCTTAACAGATTTGAGAGATGATATTTTACCCTCATCCCAATATTTAGAAAGCAATTCTATATTTTCAAGAAACAAAATATTATGTACAAATTCGTAATCATTACCACATTTTTCATTCATCTCCTTTAGTAACTGAGGGGCTAGTGGCAAATATGGATTTGAACGCAATGTATGCACTTCTATTTTCTCCTTAAAGCGCAGTATCCATGACAATTTCCATGGTATTTCATTATTTTCTTCACAAAAGCGATAAAAATTTTCATCGTAAAAAAATAACTTTATTTGAGAAAAATAATTTTCTAAAACAGAAAGCAATGAATAATCCCACTTTATCTTTTTATAAAGCTCATTCAGATCTACCCAAAATGTATTTTCATCCCGATGTGTCAATATCAAAGAAAGATTTTCATGGAAATTTTTAATATTATCCTTATATGAAATAGACAACTCTAAATTGGGACATTGTATTATATTGTATTTAATTGGATAGCATAGATCTCGTTCATCCCATTTTTCTTTAAAAATTTGATATAACTCATCTGTCCACAAATATTCTGAACGATTATTACACAAAATATGCCAATTCCATTTATTTTTAAATCTATTTATTAAAGCTTTATTCCACAAGAGATTTCCAATCTGTTCTTTATCACTCAAAATATCCCAATCTAATTGAGCTTCATAATTTTCCAAGAAATATATAGACCAAATATCTTGTGGTATATTATCACTATCACAAAGGATAGACCAATCCCAGTAATCCGAAAATATATTTATTATATCTTCCGTCTTGATAAACATTCTATTCGCCGATAAATTTTTCCAACAAAAAACATCTAAAGTTTTTTGTTCCATCCAAAAACGGACTAATTCATAATTAACATGCACTTGTTCATCTAGACATAGATAACTAACAATTAATTTATTTACACTTTCACTTTCTATAGTTTTATAGCATTCACCATCTGCCCCACCACCATCGCCATAGTATTTAACGACACCTTTAACTTCAATAAATTTCCATTTTTGATCATAATATTCCACTAAATCATCACACATATCATCTAAAGGACTAGGTATGTCATCTAAAGGTTTAAATAAGTCATCTGAAAAATTATTTAAAGGTAAGCAAGATGGCTTTATTTTAGATAAATTAAAACTATCATTTGGTGCAGGAATAATAGGAATTAGATCATCAATTGAAAAAGCCACTATAAATTCAACTGGCAGATAGAATTTTTCTTTATTTACACGCTTTAAATACCACTCTCTATAATTCATAGATGCATTAATCCAATATTTACAGAGTATTGGTTTTATTGCATTAATAGAATAACAATAGTCACCTTCTTCATCAAACCGTTCTGTTATAAAGTTCCAAAACCAACAAAACATCTCTCGCTTTAAATAAGGAGCATCTATACTTTCTTTACCATGTTCAAAATACCAAAGATCAAGAGCCTTAAAATATCTATCAACCCACAAACATCCTAATTTTAAAAAGTTCTTCCTTTTTTCAGAAAGAAAACAAAGATCTTGCTCTTGTACAAATATTGGCCAATCAATACATTCTTTTAGAGCATTTATCGTCTTATCATTCCACTCTATATGTTTATTTTTACTGATCTCACTCCAACCGAGTATTTTTTTATAAATTAAAAGTTCTTGAAAAGAGAATTTCTGAGTAAGACATATATTTTTCAAAAAATCAGACTCTCTGTCTAACGCTTTATAATTGTCTATAAGTTGTATATTCTCTAAATTTACACCTAATGCTGCTGATACAAACAATACAGAATTCACATCTTGTTCATATATAATCTTATAATATAAAGCCATTAAAACTTTCACATCAATATTCCCATACAACAATAATAGCTCATCGCTTATACCGATTTTTTTACAATAGATTCCGTTCAAAACTTGTTCTTCAAACAGAGAAACATCCTTATTTAATAATTTACATTTTAAATAGACAACTGCCTTAATAATAAATAGCAAATCAAAATAAATTTCATATTTATCACTTTCTTCCGCTGTTAAAAAAAACTTACATATCCCAGCAACACTAAAATATCTCTGTTGCTCACCTTTAAATGGCATATACAAATTATCATAATCAACCAATCTTATATCATTATCCTCTTGAACTATAATATTATCGAAAGATAAATTACCATGAATAAAATCTTTTGTAAATAAATCAGACACAACTTGTATAAACCTCAAATAGATAATATTCAACTTTTCTAAATGATTCGGAATCCATACATTTAGCGTTTTCAGACAATCACCAAGCGTTACTCCCTCAATCCAATCCATTAATACAGCCGGGACATTCCCTTGATATATAATTGAATCAATTGTAATTGTCACATATCTAAAGTCCACAAGATATGAAGGTTGCTCATTGTACTCAAAATAATTCACATAAGAGTTATAATTTTTTTTTCTTATCATTGATAGTTTTTCATTAATCTCATCCCCCTTGTTTATTGCCCTATTAATAGTATCAGAAATATAGCATTTCAATGCGTAATATTTACCATTACAGCTATCCTGCATCTTAAAAACTACAGATCTTTCTCCATTCTGGCTTATATTACATGGTAACAAATGTAGATTAGGGCATTCATCTATTACAAATTTACCCTCTTGGATAATGCCCTGCCATTGTTCTTTAGATGGATATAACATCTTCATAATACACCACTCCTATCACATTTTAAATAAATACAAAATTCAAAATAATCGTATTCGGACAAATAACCCATTTCATTACCTTATTACAAGTACGAAGCTTATGCAATGGTGATTATTCCCTTCATAAAGATAAACATTATGTTACGCACCATCCCACCACACCTAAAAACAAATGGATTCGACATGATGGAAACATCACAAATATAGCGAATTTCCATCATCTCCCCCCTACAAATACCCACAAATACGCCTTATCAAACAAAATATCTATTACCTTTGCCCCAAACCTTAGCCTAGGTTTCATACTAGAACATTAATAACTTTATAAAAATTTACGCTATGGATATTTTTGATTTACTATTCGGTTGGGGCGGGCAGGCCATGCAGTTAACATTCCAATATGGATTTATCCTTAAAGAAGAAGATTTCCTTGAGCTTACCGATGAGCAATACGTGCAGTTTCACATCAAGATGGGGGAATGTAACGAAAAGGTCTTTTTGATCGCACCGGCAGATCCGAGAAACGCAATAGAGGCGGACTCAACGGAGCTACCGATCGTAACCGAATCCCAAAAGGACGCTTTTCTTGAGGCTGCCAAAGACATAGAGAAATATTGCGAAGGAAAGGATTTCCATACGGATGAGGAGAAGTTACGGTTTGCGGCGAGACATATGCCAGATATATTCTCCAAAGGCTCCAAATATGAGAAATACTCTAAATTCTCAGTCACCAAGCGACAGAAAGGCAAGTAGATAATGCTTTCCCGTATCGTCATCGCCTTGGGTGTAGGCGATGATGATAACCGGGATCAGCCCTTTGCTACTTCATACCGCATAAAGAGGAATATTCGTCAGGTTGCCTTGCTCCTTGTAAGGCAGCATGGAATATCGCTCCGCATGCAGGCTTGGTACCTTGTCCAATAAGTTCATCAAGGAATTAGCCCGGACATTTCCTTCGGCCTTCACTTCTATCGGGATCATTTCCGCTCCCCGCTGGATGATGAAATCAAGCTCTAGGCGCGAATTGTCCGCCGTATGATAATAAATGGGAGACACGCCTTTGCTTTTCATCTGTTGCAAAACGTATTGCTCAGTTAGTCCACCCTTATACTCCTTGAATATATCATTCTTTATCAAGACTTGCGCAGGATCGGTCTGGACCATCGCTCCCATCAAGCCAAGGTCTACCATATAAAGCTTGAAAGCCGATAAGTCCTCGTACACGGCGAGCGGCAACTCGGGTTTTGCGCATCGAGGTACCTTATACAACAAACCCGCATTGACAAGCCATTGTATGGAAAACTCAAAGTCGTTGGCCCTCGCGCCTTTACGTAAAGCGCCATAGATAAACTTCTTATTCTCCTTGAATAATTGAGACGGCACACTGTTCCAAACCATCCGGATACGCGGCACTTGCTCTTTGGGCGCATGTTTCGAGAAATCAAGATCGTAACCTTGGAGAATCTCCTGCTGGATACGCCTTACCTCCCGTAAAGCTCCGGTCTCCACGTATTTGGAAACAGCCTCCGGCATGCCTCCCACATAATAATACTGGCGGAGAAGATCCACATACTTCTCATGCAACAGACTCATCATCCCATAGTCACGGCTCATAAGTAGTTTACAGGCCTCTTTCTCTCCTTTCGCCATAAGAAACTCCTCGAAACTCATAGGATACAGGTTGATGACATTAACCTTACCTACCGGATATGATACATTCTCATGCAAAGAAATTCCCAAAAGCGAACCCGCCACCGCGATATGGTAGTCCGGAGCTTCCTCCTTAAAATACTTCAACGCCTCCAATACCTCCGGAATATCTTGTACCTCATCCAAAATGACGAGCGTATCACCCGGAGTAATATCCACCGAAGTCATGGCACGGAGACCACGCAAAATTCTTTCCACATCAAAGTCCTGCGTAAAAAGCTGCCGGGCAAGATTGTTCTTACGACATACGACATAAGCCTCTTTCTTATATTCAAGCCTGGCAAACTCATGGAGTAACCAAGTCTTGCCCACTTGTCTGGCACCATTAAGGATAAGAGGTTTTCTGTCCGCTCTTTCTTTCCATTCAATAAGTTCCTTTAAAACAGTTCTTTCCATATGAATACAACATTTTTACGCGGATAAATATAGCTAATCATCACATTTTTCAGCACCAATTCGCCATACAAATATACATAAATACGCGGATATAAGGTATACGGACGTACATTTTTACGCGGCATACGTTCTTTTACCTACCTGTCTACCCTCTACTCCCCTAAGCAAAAAACGCTCTACTCCTATATGAATTCTTGCTCGATAGCTTATGGATTCTTGTTCGCATACTGTATAATTCTACA
This sequence comes from Parabacteroides sp. AF39-10AC, assembly GCF_003635405.1. Taxonomy (NCBI): domain Bacteria; kingdom Pseudomonadati; phylum Bacteroidota; class Bacteroidia; order Bacteroidales; family Tannerellaceae; genus Parabacteroides; species Parabacteroides sp. AF39-10AC. Next base: position 62,031 of record NZ_QTLP01000019.1, read on the forward strand.
AACCACGACGTGGTCTGTACAGATCAAGACGTGGAATATACAAATCACGACGTGGTCTATATATTCCACGGTGATAATTTGGAAATAGATCAAGTAGTTAGTATATTTGTATATAGTAAGAAGAATGTTTTTAACTTGAAGATACAAACAATTATACCTAGTAGCAGTTATGGCAGAATATATCAAGCAAGAGATGTGCGACCTGAACGGGACGGGGGAAAAGCCGGTGTATTATCGGATGAAGATACAACGGAACATGGACATGGAGGATTTCGTGGAACGGATCACCTACCCCGGATCGGGCTTGAGCAGGGGTAGCGTAATACAGGTGATGACGACAGTAGCGGAACATCTGGCCTATTGCATGGCGGAAGGGCAGTCGGTCACGTTGGATGGCATCGGTACGTTCACGCCCCGCCTAGGCGTAGCGAAGGACAAGGAGATCGACTCGCTGGATGGTGACGAACCGAAGCGTAACGCACGGAGCATCGAGGTGAATGGTATCAACTACCGGGCCGACAAGGAACTGGTACAGGAAACTAACCTGCGTTGCGATTTAAGACGGGGAGGTATCAGCCGTGTCCGGAAATCGCCCTTCACCGAAGAGGAGCGCCGAACACGGGCATTGGATTACCTGGATGAACATCCATTCCTGCGCATACAAGACTACATGGCTGTCACCGGACTAAAACGTAGTAGCGCAAACCGTGAGCTACTACGCCTCAGTAGCGACCCGGCGAGTGGAATCACCATATCGGGTTATGGAAGCCACCGGGTGTATGTCCGCAGGAAAACAGAGGGCGATCGCTAATTTGAAAATGATTACCTTTGTCTTATTATCTTAAAACATATTATTTATGAAAAAAATAAAGAATATATTGTTGATACTATGTCTGTTAAGCCAAGTATTACCTCTATCCGCTCAGTGGAAGCATGAACCTACACCAAATGATACGCTACAGTCGGTACGTGTGTTGGATAAGGGTGACCTGTTAATGAGTATTTACGCTCCCGAGGCCAAGAAGGTGAGCGTGATGGGCGATATCGCCATGCATGAGGCTACCCGGGCGGAGAATGGTGTTTGGTTTGCCACGGTGCCGGGCGTGAAGGATGGCATTTATCGTTATTGGTTCGTGGTAGATGGCGTACGGGTGTATGATCCGAAGGGTGCCTTGTCTTCCGAGACTTCCGCTTTGCTGGAGGTAAACAAGGGGGGGGACGGATTTCTTCGCCATGAAGGATGTTCCGCATGGGGCCATGGCGGAACGTTATTACCAATCGAAGACGTTGGACACCATGCGCCGTTTGCATGTATGGACACCGGCCGGTTATGAGAAGATGTCCGGCAAATTGCCTGTATTGTATCTGATCCATGGCGGTGGCGATAATGACAACGCTTGGCCTACGGTAGGTGCCGCTGGATTGATCCTTGATAACTTGATGGCCGAGGGGAAAATGCAACCGATGGTGGTGGTCATGCCCAACGGTACGATCCATACCGAGAGCTTGGAGGGTGAGGTCCCTTTGTTCGCGAAAGATTTGATGAACGATATCATTCCTTTTATAGAGGCTAATTACCCGGTATTGACCGATAAGGATCATAGGGCGTTGGCGGGCCTTTCCATGGGTGGTCTGGAGACACTTGAGGTTGGATTGGATCATTATCATCATTTCGGGTACCTGTGGGTGCTTAGTTCCGGATGGTTCGCTACCGACACGGACAATTACGCCAAGAAAGCCGTTTATCTAAAGAAGATAGCCGCCGACTTCAACAAGACCGTGCGTCAGTTGTATTTCACGCAGGGAGGCCCGGAGGATATCGCCTACAAGAATGGCCAAGCGATGCTGAAACTGTTCGACGCTGCGGGCATCAAGTACGAGTATAGCGAGATGCCCGGCGGACATACTTGGTATGTATGGCGCCATGATTTATATAACATGGCGCAACAGCTGTTTAAGTAAGACACGACCTACTCCACCCAATGGTGTCCCGAGTCGAGATGCTTGCGAGTGCCGTTCGGTCTTATCAGTTCGGCGGAGGTGCCTTCCGGGATTTGGAGATCGAACTTCAATCGCTTGCCTTTCTTCTTGATACTTACTTGGATGGTTCCATAATGAGTCTCTAGGCTGGCCGAGGCTTCCGATAAGGAACCCAATTGAGGCGAGATCTTAAAGGTACGGAAGCCGGGAGAGGTTGGCTCGATACCGCAGACCTTCTGGCTCAATAAGGTAAGCGGGCCACCGCTCCAAGCGTGATTGATCGTGCCGCCACCGAAGCCCTCGGCTCCGATGCCCCATCCCTCGAACAAGGTCGTGTATTCGGCATAATCCAGCATACGGGTGTAACGTTGCTTCATCCGTTCCAAGGCAAACGCCGGCTCGCCCATCTGGAAAAGGGCCTCTAGGACATACTTCTCCATATAAGGGCTGGCGTGATACTCCTTTTTAAGCACCTTCGTCAGCGCCGGATACTTATCTTTCGAGGCCAGCCCGGAAACAACCGCCATGGCTTGGGAGCGATCGTCCGTCTCCCCTTTATAGCCGGGGGAGCGATAGGCGGAACCTGTCCAGAACTTCGTGTCGAAACAACGTTCTATGCTACGCATCATCCGGGAGATCTCATCGGCATCCTTATCCTTGCCGAGTTGCAGGGCGAAGGCTCGCTCCGCATTCAAGGCCAGATAATACCAGCAATTGGTCAATACACCCATATCGACGTGCTCGCCCCAGTCGCCCCAGCTCCAAGCGCCTTGACGCTCGATCACCAAGCCACTCTTATCGACTTGCCAAACCTCGTGCAGGTAACGGCGCATCCGGTCGTATATCACCGGAACGAAACTACTGTCGGCACTATAATAATATTGCGTATAAAAACCGTACCAACCGATAGACGCCAACATCTGTAAAGGAAGCTCCTTATCCCAATTACCCGCCGGAACCGGAGCGTAGAGCGTTCCGTCCTCCCGCTGCCAATTCATTAATTCATGGATGCCTTTTACGGCTAGTTTCTGCCCGGACGGAGAAAGGGCGTAGAAAGCCTCGCCTAGCTCATTCACCTCGTCGCCCCACCATTGGGCACGTTCACGATCCGGACAGTCCATATAATTATCACGCATCGTTATGTATAAGGTGCGGGCAGAACGTTGCCAAAGCTCGTCGTAGAACGGGTCGTCACAATGGAAAGAGCCCGCGAGGTCCGTGTTGTAACCGGTCTCACGGTATTTCACATCCAGCACCTTCACGCCCTCGGGGATGATGTAATAGACCTCATGGCCGTTCATCCAGCCATAGCTTTCGTATTCCTGCTCACCCTCACGGGTGATATATTCGGCACGTACATTACGCTCGCTTCCTCCCTCGTAATTATCCATCCGGATGTGGATAGTCTTTCCGGCTTCCGCCTCTACTTTTAGATACGGAGTGATCTGGGCATTATAGGGCAAACGACAGAACAGGGTATCACCTCTCAAGGATTCCCGGACGGATACATAGGATAACAGGCCGCTGTTTTTCCACTGGGGTATCGGACGTTCCACCAGCTCCCCGAAAGGAGCTTTCCCCGCCTTACCGACGCAGACCGCCCCCGGAAGGGAACCTTCGAAACTCGTACGGTTCCAGTTTGTTATCGCTTGACGGGCATCGAAGCGGATATTACTCTCCGGCATACGGTAATTCGGGAAAGGGGCCTCGGTATTTTGATAGGCCTCATACAAGGCACACTGCCAGCTCGCGTCGGAGACGATCTCCAGTCCCGGAGCGATCGCCTCGAATAACAAAGCTGCTTTCCCACTGTTGATATGACTGAAACCGTCTTTCCCGAAATGCCAGAGCAAGATAGCGATGGTGTTCAAGCCTTTTGTCAGGTAAGGGGCGATATCTACCGGATCGTAATAAGTCCCGGAAGGAGAAGGTCCTCTTTTCAAGCCACCCTCGAAGACAACCAGTTGGTCGTTGATCCAAAGCCAATACTTGGAATCGGCGGCGATACGGGCGATGAGTTGATTCGGGACATCCGTCACAGCGAATGATTTACGGTAGATCAACCAAGTATTCGTAGCGCTTTGGCAACGCTCGGTATTGATCCATTGGGCTTTCCAAGGGAAGGCAGCGGGACAACTGTCCGAGGCAGTCACTTTTATCCAGCTGAAAGATAGGAGAAACAATAGAAGAGCAAGAAGTAGCTTGTTCATACGTTTAATCTTTAAGGTTCTCAATTATTTGCTTTCGAAATCCCCAGTTGTAGAGACGGGGCACGCCCCGTCTCTACAACTAGGTAAAATAAGCCAATATAGGCGATGTCATTACCGGCTTACTAAAGTCATACGGTTCTTATCACACCGGATATGAAAACGTATGCGTACCGGCGGATACGGTCTCGGTCTGATCGCCTACCACGATATCGGCGGAGCAATCAGCCGGAATCGTCACGGTAAGCATAACCTTATCCCCTTCCCGTTTCCATTCGCTGGCGATACGGCCGCGTACGGAATGGTACTCACCTTTCGCCCAATCCAGTTCTTTCACGAAATGAGGCGTGATACGGATATGACGGAAGCCCGGAGCCGAGTCGTCATGATTGATACCGGCCAGCTGGTTCATCATCCAAGCGGAGACATCTCCCATAAAGACATGGTTCAAGGAAGCGTCGGCAAACTTCGGACTAAGTGTCCACGTCTCCGGCAATGTGGAGTAACCCATCGTCTCTACCCAATATCCCCAAGAAGGTGCCTCGGTCTTCGTGATCATCTTCATGGCATCCTCGATATAGCCATATTTCGTAAGCATGGCCGGAACGGTCTTACTGCCTAATAGACCAAAATCCAAGAAATAGTTATTTCCCTCTACCACCTCACGCAGCTTATCCGCCACGAGTTGTTCCTTTCCTTCCGGTACAAGTCCCAGATACAAGGCCAAGGCTTGCGCCGTTTGGGTCCCTTCGGCATACACACCGGTCTCGGCGTTGAAGAACTTCTGGTTGATCAAGGATTTGAGCGTATTCGCTTTCTCTTGATAAGGAGCGGCGTCCTTGCCCAGCAAAGAGGCGAAGCGAGCCATCAACTTATAATCCAGATAATAGTAGGCGGTAGAGGTATATTCATTATTCGTCGTAGCTTTCCAATACACCCAGTCACCCAAGCCAAAAGGCAAGTAACCGTCTTTCTCTTTCGTCTTCAAATAATCCAGATATCGCAGCATCGTAGGATATAAGCGTTCTATACTGCGAGACTCGCCATAATAATCATACAAGGCGTTCGGGATGATGAACATGACAGCGTCCCAAACCGGACCCGGCCACTCGCCATATCCCCAACCGCTGGAAGGAATGATACCGGAAATCTCACCCGCCTCACGCTGGTTATCGATAATATCATTCATCCATTTCTCATAAAGCGTGATACCATCGAAGCCCAGCAAACCGAGGTCGATCACGATATGCGCGTCGGCTGTCCAGCCATTTTTCTCCCGTTGCGGACAATCGGTCGGGATACTGTGCAGATTACTGCGGTAAGCCTGCATCGTAGCCTCCCATATCTTATTCAATAGAGGATTCGAACAAGCGAAGGAACCGGACGGACGGACATCGGTATGCATAAACAAGCCGGTCAAGTTCTCTTCCGTTAAAGTAACGGGACGGCTGCTCTCCACCTCCACGTATTGGAAACCGTGATAAGAGAAGGAAGGCATGAAAATCTCCTCCTCTCCCGTACCTTTCAAGGTAAAGACATCCATCTGGAATACCTCGTCCGGCTTGACAGGATGATAATATACATTGATATTGCCTTGCTCCAAGCGACCATCTTTCTTCAACAACTCACCATGTTTTAACGTGATACGGGTTCCCGCCTCACCTTTCACCTTCAAGCGGCAAAGGCCGGACATGTTCTTCGGGAAAGAATATACATATAACTGATCGGAGAAACGTTTCATAGACACGGGCCTCACCTCTTCCGTGATACGGATTCCCGGCATTTGCTGGGCTACCAACAGAGGTGCCGGAGCCTGCGCCGGAAGTGCCGCTTCCCATTTACTATCGTCGAAATGAGCGGTTTTCCATCCGGCCTCTTCCAGCCGGGCATCGAATTTATCGCCGCTGTATATATTATTATAGGTATAGGCCCCGGTGGAAGTCTTCCAAGTCTCGTCCGAACCAATCACCTCCGTCGTACCATCCGTATAGGTAATACGCAACTCACATAGCAGGCGGGGACGATTCCGCCAGCGTGCCTCATGAAAATTCCAGACCGCCACGGACTGCTCATTGTACCAGCCGTTTCCCAGAACAGCGGCCACGGCGTTGTCGCCTTGCTTCAGCAAAGAGGTAACATCATGCGTCACGTACAAAATACGTTTATCGAAATGCGTATACCCCGGGTCCAGATAATTCGTTCCGACCCGCTCGCCATTGATGAATAGCTCATGATACCCAGCAGATGCTATGTACACACGGGCATCCTTCACTTCCTTGCCTACCGGGAAAGACTTGCGGAACAGAGGGGCAGGCTCGAACTCCTTATCCTTATGATCGGTAATCCAAGAGGCGGACCAATCCGAGGGATCGAACTTAGCGGTCTCGAAAGAAGCCGTCTCCGAGGTAGCGCACGGACGCCCTTCACCATCCCATACCGTAACATTCCAGTAATAACGGGTATGAGGTTTCAGGGCCATTCCTTCCGCATAGGGCCGCAAGTCGTCCGGACTCGTACCGATCCGCACCTCATAGCGGGAAGCCTTAAAGCCCTCCTCATTTCCGGAGTATTCCCATGTAAAGCGAGGAGACGAAGTATCCAAGCCGATAGGCTCCGTAAGGTATTCCGTACGGAGATTCGTAGGTATCGTTAATTCATTATTGCTTTTGCAACCGCCTAATAAGAGGGCGGCGAAAGCGTAGATGCAAATAGTTTGTTTCATATATTCTATAATTATATACATTCTACAACTAAGTATAAGAGCTACGGGGTAACTCGTATCTCTTCAGGAGCGTTGATATGGCTTATCACCTTACCGTCCGCACCTTTCTCATGCCGGATCTCGATCACCCCATAAGGCGTGGGGAACGTACCTTCCACCCATTCGAGATCTCCCAGATGTGGGATGATACGTACCGTACGGCAACCCGGTTCCACCACTTGTACGCCCAATACGTACTCGCTTAACCACGATGTGGGACCCGAAGCCCATCCATGGCACAAGCTATGGCGGAAACCTTGATAGCAATACGCCCCATAATCTCCATGAATATCTTTCTTTCCAGCGGGGACCAGCTCATCAATACGCCCTGCGTCAGGAAGCCATTCCATATTGAAATCCTCCCAAAACGTCGTAGCACCTACATCCAGCATAGCTCCCCAATACGTACGGATCACATCTAACGCACCTTGGTAATTACCAGCCAACGCCATCGCCCGTAGCATATAATACCCGTAAAACGTAGAGAAGCCTTTCGCCCCGTCCACCGCCAAGCAACGCTCGTTCGCCTCCTTAGCATCCATGATACCCGCCAGAGCCATCAAGGCGGCGGCCTGTTTATCCCCGGGCGTAATCCGATCTTTCTCCGAAGGGAACCGGGATTTCTTCCGAAGGGAAAACTTAATAGCCTTGGAAGCTACCATACGACATTCCGAAGCCAACGCATCCTCGCCTAAAACGGTACATAACTCCTCTCCCGCACGCATGGCTTGTATCATCAGCGATTGAAGGCCGGCATCGATAGCGGGTGTATTCTCACTGGAAGGCCAATCCAAGAAACGGTTCCCATCCAGTCTCTCTTGTCCGCTTGGGTCAACCTTCGAGATCAAGTGACGCAACAAAGCAGTCATATAAGAGCGTTGCTCTTGCAGATACGCAAGATTCCCTTGGTAATAATACCAATCCCGCTGAATCAACAACCACCAGATCGAGTACGAACTGATACCGTTCATCCAACTAGGCAGCGGCGTAATATCCCGAATCAAATCCAAGCTCTTAGGAACCACCTCATTATAACCGAAGACGGTACTGACCGTCATTACCTCCGGATGTAAATCCCCCACCCAGACGAGACGATCCCGTTTTACGCCGTCCCATAGATATTCCTGCATATTCAAGTGGACCGTGTACGCACCTGTCTTCCAGATCCGGTTCAACCGCTCGTCATTACAACGGAAAGAGCCCAGATAAGGAATATCCCGGAACGTGGAGATCGCACGGACCTCTTTTAATTGCAACTCCGTAGAATCACCCAATACATCAATACGCACGAAACGGAAACCGGAATTACCGATCTCCTGCACGCCCAGCCAAGGGAGCGATACCACGAAATCCCGCATCGCATGATCGTTGCTCGCCCCGTTCGCGCCATCTATCTCGCACATAGCCTCACTAACGGACTCGCCGAAACGAACCCGTACGGAAACCGGATCGTGAGACGGCGGCATACCGGTCACCAGCTGAAGGCCGCCTTGCAACTCCTTCCCGAAATCAAGCAGCAAAGCGGGATGTTCGGTTGGCGTACTTTTCAACACACACAACCGATTATTCGCCAAATCCGACTGTCCGTTGCCCGGAACAAGCAAATGGTTCGCTCCCGTAATTCGCGAACTATCTTGCTGCCAGACAATACGGACCGGGGCGATATACTCCCGTGTCCGATGGTCTCGCTGCTGGGCGAACAACGTGAACGAACCGATCCCTATGAATAGAATGATTAATTTCTTTCGCATACGCTAGAGTCCAAAAGCCGGAACCAAGTCATCCAATTGCTGATCCGTCATACCTTCCGGCTCGTAACCGGTCATGCGGGCACTGAAATAGATCTGGGCGGATTTACTCAACGTATCGATCGCATCGAAGCACTCGATCAGGTCCTCACCGACGGCAAGGATACCGTGCTTCTCCCAGAACACCACGTCGTGCTCCTCCAACTGACGGATCGTAGCGTGCGCCAACGCCAAAGTGCCCGGTATCTCGTAAGGAACGATACCGACCCCTTTCGGCACGATAATCCGACATTCCGGGATCATACTCCATAACGTGCGGGTAATCTTCTCCGAATCCAAGAACGGCTTACAATGCGTCATGCCGATAATATCCGTCGGATGCGTATGCAATACCACCCGGTTATCCCGTCCCTTCGCACGCAAGAAATTGTGCATCAACAAATGGGAAGGCAACTCGGAAGTCGGTGGGATCGGTTGCTCCGCTAGGATATCATACGATTTCCCATCGGCGGCGATACGGATCAAAGAGCCGTTGGCGAAAGGATCTTTCGCCACGTAACGCATCCGTTTTCCGGTACCCGTCACATAAAAGACGTGCCCGCATAAGGCCGTCATCGCCTCTTGCAAGGGAATCGAGGAAACCAAAGCCGGCAACGCCTTCTCCTCCTCGCTCAATAAAGTAGTCAGGTTCACCGATATATTCCCGCCGTTTCGCTCAGCCCAACCCTTGGTCCACAAATAGCCGGCGACCTCGGCGATACGATCTATTTCCGCCATCAGGCGTTCATTGTTTCTTAGTATTATCATGTCTATTTTAATTAAACTATATTCGGATATAATAAGGAAAGGATCAAGATACACATGCCGGTAATCAATACCACGATCGTCCGGCGATCCACGCCCTTCCATTCTTTTAATAAGATGCCCCAGACATTACTGAAAATAACATTCAACGACATCAGGATACTCCACGAGAAAGCCAGCATAACCGGGGAATCCGAGAAATAGCTCTTTCCCATCCCCAGTCCAAAGAACTGCGAGTACCAAAGCACGCCTGCCAAAGCGCAAAATAAGACATTATTCAGCAATGTACCTCCCGATACCGAGAAATAATCCTTGCCCGTCCCGTTTTTCACGTTCTGGAAAATACAATACACAGCGTTCGTACAAAAGCCGCCCAAAGTAACCAACAGTATCACGGGATTCAAGGCGAACAGATCGCTAGCTCCCGCCTCTTTCGCTTTCGCCAGCACCTCGTTTCCCGATTCCAAACCCAAATTGAAGCAGGCGCTCATCACGCCGGCAAGCAAGGCTACCGCCAAGCCCTTAGTCAAGGCAAAATCCTTCACCGCCGCTTTCTTCTCCTCCTCACTCATATTCCGGGCCCGCAGGCTTCCGGCGTAACCGATCACGGCGATACCTGCCAAGGTAATGCAAACACCGGTCAACAGGATCAATCCGGTTCCCTCAAACAGATTCGTTCCACCAAACAAAGCCGGGAAGAGCGTACCGAAACCGGCGCATGTACCCAAGGCGATGCTCTGTCCCAAAGCTACGCCCAGATAACGCATACTCAACCCGAAAGTCAACCCGCCGACACCCCAGAGCATGCCATAGATAACCGCTCCCAAGCTACCCGGCGAACACCATAGCTCCAGTAAGGTACTCCCTTCCGGTACCGCCAACATCGCTCCGAGATAAGGGAAAACCAACCAAGCGAAGATACCTTGCACCAACCAAAAGCTTTCCCAACTCCAATCCCGGATCTTATTGATCGGCACGTACGAGCTACTCTGCCCGAAACTGCCGATCGCGATGATCAACAACCCGATCCCGATCTCTATCATTTCCGTCTTGAGGTAACGTCGGACTCATATTTCTCGATCTCAGCGATATAAGACTCTCCTACGGGGACCCCACTTTGCAGACAATACATATCCCAAACCGCACCCCAAGGCAGACTCTTCGCTTCCTCCTGCAAGGCAAGACGCTGGAAATACTTACCCTCATCCTCGTACTGGCGAAGCAAGGCGATCGGCTCCAGCAAAGCGAGCATAAAGGCTTTTTGCGTAGCACGGCTACCAATGACATAAGCACCGATACGATTGATGGTAGCGTCGAAATAATCCAAACCGATATGTACCCGGTCCAAGGCGTCGCAACGCACGATCTCACGAGCTAAATCCTGCACATCGTCATTCAAGATCACGACATGATCGCTATCCCAACGGATCGGACGACTTACGTGCAACATGATCTCGGGCGTAAACAGCAATAACGAGGAAACCTTGTCGGCGATACTTTCCGTCAAATGGAAATGGCCGGTGTCCAAGGTAACGATCTTGTTCTTTTTCGCCCCGTAACCCAAATAGAAATCATAGGAACCTACCGTATAACTTTCCAGACCGATACCGAAGAGTTTCGCCTCGATACAATCTTTCATCCATTTATATTCGGTAGCGAATATCTCATCCAGCGATTCCTCCAAGATACGGCGATAACGTAAGCGGCTGGCCGGTACTTCCTTGCTCCCGTCATGTATCCAAAGGTTCATCATACAAGGATCGTTCTGGGCTTTACCCATCTCATCGCTGATCCAGCGACAACGCTTCGTATGCTCGATCCAGAAGTTACGGATATCATCGCTGGGGTTCGCCAAGGTCAAATCTCCGCTTTTAGGGTGCGAGAAAGAGGTACTGTTGAAGTCCAACTTAAAATCATTCTCTTTCGCCCATTGTATCCAACTCTCGAAATGATGGGGTTCTACCTCGTCACGGTCTACTTTCTCCCCTTGGAAATCCCCGTAGATCTCATGCAGACTAAGCCGATGATTACCGGGGATATAGGATTTCGCCTTCAATACATCCCGACGCAACTCGTCGATAGTACGGGCACGTCCCGGATAATTGCCGGTCACTTGTATACCACCGGTCAAGGAGCCGCCTTGGTTCTCGAAACCACTTACGTCATCGGCCTGCCAGCAATGCAGGGATAGGGATATTTTCTTCATATCCTCTAATGCTTTACGAACGTCTACACCTACGACCGCATAACGTTCTGCCGCTACTTCAAATGCCTGTTGAATTAAACTGTCTTTTGTCATGGTATGATGTTTTTAAATTTATATGATTTGAAAGTGTATCACCTTTCCGGATAAAATTCCTTGGGAGGGAATGCGGTGGCTATCAGTCTTCGCATCTCCCAACAATCCGTCAGTAATCCTGCCGACTTAGCCTGTATCAAGCAATTTCCAATGGCTGTCGCCTCAGACGGGCCTGCCAATACGGGAATACCGATAGCGTTGGCTGTCAATTGATTCAGCAGATCGTTCCGAGAGCCACCACCTATCACATGCAATCGTTCGATCGGATGTGGCGACATCGGTTTGAGTATTTCCAGCACCTCTTTATAACGATTCGCCAAGCTATAAAATATACAATGTACATAATCGGCGTCCGAAGCGGGAACAGCCTGTCCGGTTTCCTCACAATAGGCCGTGATCTCACGTAGCATATTCTCTGGATTGGCGAAACGGGGATCATCCGGATTGATCAAAGAAGTAAATTCGCTCAACTCCGCCATCCGAACCATATCATCGTACGAATAATCCAATCCGGACCGCTTCCATTGCTCCCGGCAACGTTCCAAGATCCACATACCTGTAATATTCTTCAAAAAGCGAGTCGTACCCTCGATACCCCCCTCATTCGTGAAATTATTCTTGAAAGAGACCTCGTTGATGATCGGCTTCTCCACCTCGATACCCATCAAGCTCCAAGTACCGCTACTCAAGTAAGCGAAATTAGGAGAAGAAGCAGGAACAGCGGCTACCGCCGACGCCGTATCGTGACCAGCCACGGCGATTACCGGGATTTCCCCGATTCCTGTCTTACGGGCGATCGACTCGCTCAACCGCCCGATCAACGTCCCCGGCATCACCACCGGACACATCAAAGTAGGAGATACACCCACGGCCTCCAAGAGCTTGTAATCGAATTTATGGGTTTCCGGGTTCAATAATTGAGACGTGGAAGCGATCGTATATTCACATACCATACGCTCCGTCAACATATAAGCCAAAAGGTCCGGTATGAATAATATCTTTTCCGCCACTTCCTGCGGTATAAACGAGTCTTGCCCCGCCCTGAAAAGCTGGAACAAGCTATTAAACGGCATCACTTGAATACCTGTCCGCTTATAGACCTCTTCCTTGGGAATCCGTTTGAAAAAGTCCTCGGGAGCGCCGTCCGTATAAGGATCTCGGTAAGCACGAGGTAAGCCCAACAAAGAGCCATCCAAAGCCACATACCCAAAATCCACCCCCCATGTATCTATTCCGATCGAGTGCAACCGGATTCTTTGCCGGGCGCATATCGTCAAGCTTTCTATAAGAGAAGTATAAAGATGATAGATATCCCAATAAAACCGTCCGTGTAATTCCACCATCGGATTCGGGAACCGATGGATCTCTTTCATTTCAAATTTGGCATCCTTTAAGGTCCCGAGCACGGCCCGTCCACTGGTAGCCCCTATATCAAAGGCTAGAAAATTATATTCCTTCATGGCTTAACAAAGTTATTTGTTTGACGAAAGCAAAAGTAGAAGCATTATTGCTATATTTGCTTACGAAAATGATTTTAAACCTTTCAAATCTGACATGAACGAACTGCGGAATGATTTACTACGTTACTTGACGATCAGCGCTACGGATGAGGAATGGGGAATCGTCGTCACGACGGTCGGATATCAATTCATCCCGCCGGGTTGCGCCTATCCGCTTTCCCGGCATCCGGAGAAGTATAATTTCAAGCCTCAGACCGGGCGCATCCTGAATGAGTATCAATTGGTATATATAACGAAAGGTAGCGGGTACTTTTCCTCCCAGTCTTGTAAATCGCAAAAGATAAACGCAGGGACGATGATCCTCCTTTTCCCCGGGGAATGGCATAGTTATTATCCGGACCGGGAAACGGGATGGGATGAGTATTGGGTAGGTTTCCGGGGCATTCATATCGATAAACGTGTGGAGAAGAAATTCTTTACCAAGGAAGAGCCGCTACACCGGATCGGGCTGAGCGCTACGATCGTCGGACTTTATGAGGATATACTGAAGTTCGCCTCGGAGGAGAAATCCGGTTACCAACAGATGATCTCCAGTATCGTGCTTCATATATTAGGCTCCGTATATTATAAGGAAAAGAACAACTCCTTCACGAACACCTATGTCGTAGATAAAATCAACGAGGCACGTATATTAATGAAGGAGAACATCGAGGACCCATTAAGTCCGGAAGAGATCGCTGCCCGTCTTGGTTTAGGTTATTCATGGTTTCGCCGGATGTTTAAGGAATACACCGGCGTCTCCCCCGCCCAATATCAATTACAACAGAAGCTCCTTCGTGCGAAAGAGCTTCTGACTAGCACCCCTTTGACGATCTCCGAGATCGCCTATAGCCTGCATTTCGAGAATGCCGGCCAGTTCTCCACATTCTTTAAGAAGAAAGAAGGGGTTACGCCCTCGGAGTTCAGGGATCGGACACATTGAGCTGGAGTGAACCGCTCAATAAGGTTTATAAGGCGTACGCATGACATTCCATGTTTTTGGTAGCCACACTCTATAACGTTCTGCCTGATTCCACGTATTACCAGCTGATGCGAAATCGCACAGATGAATCGGGCGAGCCTTGCCGTTTCCTTCCAAATCCGTTCCTAAAACCATAGGAACGGTAAAAGCCATCCAAGCGAAATCGGGGGCTTGTACCGGAGTTAATTCCACATAACCATCCTTGCTGACGATCACGGAAGCCTCATCCACATCTCCATCCTTAAAGCGGCTATCTCTAGCCAGCACCAAAGGGCCTCTTACGATCGCTTGAGCCTCGTTCAGCTCCACCAAGCGAGCCCGCATATCCAACTCCACCGTAATTTCATCCCCTTTCTCCCAAGTCCTATGAATCGGTAGGTATGCTCCAGCCAACAGATCCGTTAAAGGCTCACCATTGACAGACACCACAGTTCGCTCACTCCACGCCGGGATACGCAAGGCGATCGTAAAATCACTCGTCTTCTCCGGTTCCACCACAATCCGGATTTGCCCATCTATCGGGTAGTCCGTCTCCTGCGTCATCGACACCCTCGTCTTTTTATCCAACTCTACCTCCACGCTCGAAGCCGCATATAGGTTGACATCGATACGTCTGCCGTTTACCTGATAAGCGAACCGCGGAATCATCGCGAAAGCACGAGGTCCATTCGCATTGCAACAATTGATATGCATACCGCATTGCTCCTCTCCTTCATGCCGCCAGCCCTCCAACGGACTGTATTTCGCTATTTGAGAGGCATCCGCTTTCAGCGAGGCTAGTAAAGCGTTATACATAGCCTTCTCGATCTGGTCCGCATATAAGGAATTTCCGGTTAGTCCGAGCATCCTGTCACAAATCTGCATCCACGTGAACGTCACACAAGTCTCCATCGTATGATAAGTAGGATAGGTCTGTAACGCCTTGCCTCCATACCAGCACTCGAACGCACTACCAGAACCGGCCACATTGATTTCCTCATTGATTATATGATTCATCGTTTTCTCCACCACAGATAAATATAATGGATTCTTAGTGACCTTGTAAAGTTCCAACAAGCCCTCATAACAAGACATCATCTCATATGCTTTTTGTCCATTCTCCGGAGAGAACCAAACCTTTGGATGTGGGAAACGTCCGGCGACAGGAATATCCGCAATCGCCTTACTAATCAATCGAGGGCCTTCCGGAGTCTCCCATTGCTTTACGATGTACTTGGCAAAATCCAGATATTTATCTTGCCGGGTACGATTATACAGATACATCACCGGCTCAAGTACCGAAGAGCTTGGCATTCCTATATAATTACCGGTCGTCACGATATTCACTTTTCCGGGTCCCACCTGCGTCATCAAATGGTCGATCACCCGGCAGGCGGCATCCAAAGCTTTTCGATCCCCGGATAAGTCATAATAAGCGATCAAACCTAAAGCCGTGTATTTTCGCCCCCATATATCCCACTGGTTCAACTGTGCTTCCTCGGAATAGTTACCGATATATCCATTCGGCAATTGGGTTTCCATCAACAATTCCGCTCCATTCTTAATAATCTTGTACAACTCAGGATCTTTATCATAACGGTATGAGGCGATCGCCCCTTGTATCCATTTTCCCCAAAATTCCGATTGCCAGCGCGAGGTCTCTTCCTTATGCCGGAAAGGTTCCACCAAATGATCCACATCTTGAGCTTTCACTCGATACTCGATACAAGCGTCGATCCGTTGCCCCAAATAACCGGATATCCTCAAGTGACGTACAGGATCAGTGTTTCTTACTTGCGCATTCATACAACAAACACAAAAACAAAAGAATAGACACGACATGCCTTTTGTTAATACGGATATACTCATAAACACAATTCTTAAGGTTAATAAATGTGATAAAGATAGCACATTCCACTTGTTCGGAACTTTCAGAATTGACAAAATAAATATGAATATTGACACACAAATCGTATCTTAAAATAAAATATCTATTATTTTTCCCCTGATATATTTTGTATGAATCCCAGTAAATACATATTTTTACTTCAAAAAAATTTAAGTTATGAGGGTCATTTATCTTTTACTATCTTTTATGCTTTGTTTCTACCCTGTCACACAGGCGCAAAACACGACGAATCAATTTATGACACAGGCACAAAGCAGCCTGGAAAAAAAAGACTACACCAAAGCTCGTTATCTTTTTTTACAAGCTTACAAGAGCTTATCCCAAAAAGGTGATTACAAACAGGCGATCGATGCCGGTACGCAGGCGGCTTATCTATATTATCGCGAGAATTATTACCAAGAGGCATTCGATCTTTGCCGCCAGATGAACCAATTCATCTTAACCGAGGAACAGAAGTTGCAGAAATCGCTCTATGAGCAACGCTTCCAAGTAACGAAAGAGCGGTTGGAAATGTATATTAAGCTAAAGAACGCCGCCCAAGCGCAAGTTCAACTCAATACATTAGATAATCTGGCCAGCCAAGCGGGCGATGAGAAGTTATCGAACAATTTATTATATACCCAAGCAGGTTATTATTATACGTTCGGGCAAAACGAGCAGGGGGATGCTGCTTTCCAGAAACTGATCAACCAGTATAAGGAGAAAAAAGAATACGAGAAGGTGAACGATTGCTACCGGAACCTGATCTCTATCGCTCGTAAGGCAAACAACGCCCCACTGATGGAACGTACCTACGACAAATACATCGTATGGACGGATTCCGTAAAAGCTCTTACGGCAGAGGATAAACTAGGGGCATTACAACAAAAATACGATCAGAGCCTACAGACAATACAGGAGAAAGACGATAAATTGTCTGTTAAGCAATATATGATTGTCGGACTTATCACATTCGTGGTAATCCTGATAGCTGCCTTACTTTTCTTAGGATTCCTTCTATTACGCTTTATTGTGCTGAACAAGAAATTAAAGAAAATCATCCAGACGACAAACGAGCATAGCGAACAACAAGCCCAATTCATCCAAAACATATCGGTTCAGATGGAGCCTACCTTGAACAAGCTTAGCGCATCCGCCAAAGAATTACAGGCGGTAGCTCCGAAGCAGGCCGAGGATGTATGGACACGGGTAGAGGCTTTGAAACAGTTTACGGTTCATATCCAAGAGCTTTCCTCCTTGGAGAATACGTTGATGGAACCGTATGAGGTTAGTTCTTTTAATGTAGGAAACTTCAGTAAGAAAATCGTGGAGAAGGTTAAAGGGGATATTCAGCCGGAGGTCAATCTCGTAACAGACGTGCCCCAATTGGAGATTAAGACGAACGCCGAGCATCTGGAGCAAGTCTTATTACATTTGTTAAAGAATGCCGCATTATATACTTCCAGCGGTAACATCCGTCTGGAATTTAAACGGAAAGGCGCTCATGTTTGCCAATTTATCATTACCGATAATGGTACAGGCATACCGGATGATCTAAAAGAGAACTTATTCAAGCCATTCAATGAGGCGAAGGATCTAGCGCAAGGCGATGGTTTGGGATTACCCATCTGCGCACTGATGGCTAGTAAATTAAACGGAACCCTATCTATCGATAAGGAATATAAGAAGGGATGCCGGTTCGTCTTGGTATTGCAGATATAAAATAGACTCACCGTGTTTGTCTTTTTACCGCGATGCGGATGCAGTGACGCTGCAATCCGGGTTGTAGTAACACTGCATCCGCATCGCGGTATCACTGCAACCCGGGTTGCAGTAGCTTATTCCGGCAAATGCTTCCGTAAGAACTCAATCCAGTTACCAGAGGCGATACGGTTGATAGCATCGTCCGTAAAGCCACGGTATTGAAGGATCGGGAATATCTTTTGGAGATCGGCGATCGTTACTAGGTCATACGGGCATTGCTCCGTACCGAAAGCACCATCCAGATCACTGCCGATAGCCACATGGTTCGCGTTTCCGGCCAATTGGCAGACATGATCGATATTGTTCGCCATAATCTCCATTCCACAGTTCATGCCTCTTGGAGTAGACTCGCCTCGCACCCAGTTCGGTACCATCATCCAAGCGTCTAGGGCGATACCAATCACGGCGCCACGCTCTATCAACGCCTTGATCATCTCGTCGCTAAACTGGCGGTTGTGATCTACGAAGGCCCGACAGTTGTTATGGCTCGCCCAAATCGGTCCCTTATACAAATCCAATGCATCCCAGAAAGCCTCATCACATAAATGGGTCACGTCAAGAATCATACCCAAGCGATCCATGGTACGCAACAACTCTTTCCCCATGGCATTCAGATGACCGGTAGAATCCGTACCGTTGGCATATCTTCCGGGGCCGTAATGTGCCGGGCCAACCGCCCTCAAGCCATAAGCATACGCCCTTTCCACATGATTCACCGTGATGAACGAGTCGGCGCCCTCGATACTTAATACATAACCGATCGGCTTCTTGTCGGCGGGTTCACCGTCTTTCCAAAGAGCCAGATGCGCTTCCAAGGCCTTCTTATCCCGGATCATGACCATCTGGCCCTCCTCTTCCATCGCCTTATACCAAGCGAGTTGGCCTTGGGTCTGCGCCCAAGCTTGTTCCGGGGAATGCCAACCGGGAAGTGGATTATCCGGCCCTACATAGCGACCGATCTGGGTGGCGACTACTAACCCGACGTTTCCTTTACGCAGTTCCTCAAACGATATAGTGGCATTTCCACGGTCGGGCTTATCGGTCATACCGATTTCTCTCCGATTGATTTCTTTTAGGGGTTCACGCAAATCCCGGTTCCACTCCAAAGCGTTCATGCTAAGGTCGAGATGGGCGTCGATAATAAATGGCTTATTCATTTTATTAATTGAGAGTTGATAATTGATAATTGAAAATTTGATTACCGTTAATAGGTGATGCGACGTGAACGGGCAATGATAGGCCATTCGCCGATCGCCTCACGATCCCGGATCACATAAGCCTTGTCGTATAAAGCGACCGTAGGACAAATATGAACGGGAATGCCATAGAATACGGAACCTAATGGATAGAGCCGACTGTCCGGGACTTCCAAGACCAGATGCTCCTCGCTCTGGGAGATAGGTTTCGCCTCCGGATGATTCAAGAAAAACACACGGGGCAAAGGACTTTCCGAGGCTACCGCCTTGTAACCAAGATCTACACAAACATGATGCTCATCCAGCACGGAAATGACCCGAGTTATCAATAAGGCAGCTACCTTGAACGGCATATCCGGATAAGCGTTTCCATACCCCCAATCCCAGAACACAAACGTGCCGGGACTGCATTCGCAATCCTTCCGCTTCGCGTACATCGGGAATGTAGGAGTACCTCCCATCACCTTTACCAATGGATAGGCAAACTTGCGGGATATCTCCCGGAACACACGTTCGGTCAAGGCGTACGCTGCATCCGCGCCTTGGCAACGTACCGATAGCTCCGCGTCATGTATATGTCCGTCGTAGCCATGCAACCCGATAATCTGCAGAGACTTCAGCGGCAGGATGGCATCCACCAGCGCCTCCGCTCTCTCCGGGAGGACTCCGGTACGATTCATTCCCACGTTCAGATCGATAAAGACATCCAAGGTGATATTCCCGGCCTCGCAAAGAGCCGAGATCGCACGGGCATTCTCCGCTTGATCTACCAAGCAGGAGTAATGGGTGGCGGGATATGCCTTTATCAAATCTAATAAGCGGGAAATCTTCGGGCCTACCGGCTGATAGGCTAATAATACATCGGGGGCATTCATATGCCCCAGCATCTCGGCCTCGGCAATCGTAGCGCACTTGAACTTCCGGATTCCGGCATCCAGCAGCATGCGGGATACCTCAGCCGCCTTATTCGTCTTCACGTGCGGACGAAGCCGGTTCGTATCGCCTATGATCCTCTTGGCCAACTCGATATTGCCGGAAATACGATCCGGATAGAACGCCAAGGCTGGCGAGTCTATCCGGTCTACATTACTTATGACGTACCAATCGTCCATGGCTTATTCGTATAATTCGAACAAAGCCTCTATCTCTACAGGAATATTATCGGGAAGAGAACCGAATCCTACGGCGCTACGGGTACCTACACCGTTATCCGGCCCCCATACGGCGGCGAACAACTCGCTACAGCCATTGATCACATAAGGATGCTTTCCGAAATCGGGCGTACAATTTACCATACCCAATACCTTGATCACTCTCTTTATCTTGTTGAAGCTACCAAGGTTCGCCTGGATGGTCGCCAACATGGTAAGTCCTACTTGCTGGGCGGCGAGTTTGCCTTCATCCATCGTCAAGTCCTTACCGATACGTCCGATGATCAAGGATTTATCATTCCGCACAGGCCCGTGACCGGAAAGATACAGGTATTTGCCATCTATCACACAAGGCTTGTAAACTCCGGCCGGAGCCGGTGCGGGAGGTAAGGTCAACCCTAATTTCTCAAAATTCTCATCTGCGTTAATCATGCTCATAATTTCTTTCATTTATATGTTAGTAAAAAAATATATTGATCTATTTCCTGACTCTTTCCGTTACCGGTTGATTCGTGGCGACAGAGATTCCTTGTAGCTCTACATACTCGACGCTTAAAGGATTCTTGGAGCTGGCTTTAACGTAGAGGGATTGGAGAATCGCCTGTTGGTTGTTGATCGTTATGTAGCATACATAGCGGGAATCACGTTTGGTAATCGTCAACTGGCGGGAGGGATAAGCGGTCAATGAGCATACACAAGCATTATCACTCGCCGAGATCAGTTTATACCCATAAGCCATTTTCCGTTGGATATAGCTCAAGCCATTGGTTTCCCCCGGATGCTTTTCCCGATTGACCCAATAAACGTTCAAGGGATCATGTGTATCCAGCTTACCATCCCTCAGATTCACATCGTAACAAACCAAGTTCTTATTCACGCTTCGTGCTATATGAAAAAGCCTCCCGACCGTTGGATAAGTACCTTCCTCCGGGTCCGCCGCAAACGAGGCGACGAAAGGGAAAAGCATAATAACGATACTAAGCAGCCATCTCTTTCTCATTGCTCAATCATTCTTTTGTTATACAATCAAATTTAAGATCATTACCCCGATCAATCCTACGACCGACACGATCGTCTCCATGATAGACCATGAGCAGATCGTATCCTTTATGCTTAGGTTAAAATATTCCTTGAACATCCAGAAGCCGGAATCGTTGACATGCGAGAACATCAAGCTACCCGCTCCTAAAGATAAAACCATCAAGTTCGGGTTCGCACCCGTTTGCGTAACTAAAGGCATCACCACGCCCGCCGCCGTCAACGCCGCCACCGTAGCCGATCCCACGCACAAACGGATCACGGCAGAGATCAACCAACCCAAGATCAACGGATGAACGGGCAATTGCTCCAGACTTGTCGCCAGCTCATTGCTTACCCCGCTATCCTCCATGATCTGCTTGAAGATACCGGAACCCGCGATGATCAAAAGGATCATAGAGATATCTTTCACGGCCTCCCCATAGACTGCCATAACCGACTTGATACTACGTCCCTGCCGGATGCCCAGCGTATATGTAGCGAACAACAAGGCGATCAGCATTACAATGGAAGGAGCACCAATAAAAGAGACTATCCCGCTCGCCATCTCGCCCATATCCTTAAAGCAATAAGGAATAACCGTCACGATAATCAGTAAAAAGACAGGCAACGTAGCGCTGATAAAACTATTCGCCTTGCCCGGCATGCTATATCTCCCGCTATCCTCTTTCTGCTCGAACAACGTGACCGGACCGGATTTTATATGTTTCAACCGACTGCCGAACACCGGCCCGGCGATAATGATAGCCGGAATCGCCAAACATAAACCGTAGATCAGCGTAAGGCCGATATTCGCGTTGAATTGTACCACCAAGGCTACCGGAGACGGATGCGGGGGCAGGAATCCATGCGTCACGGACAACGCCGCCAACATCGGCAACCCGATATAGACCGCCGGAAGCTTGTATTTATACACGATCGAGAAGATCAATGGCACCAACAACACAAATCCGATCCCATAAAATAACGGAATACCCACGACAAAGCCTGTCACCATCAGCCCCCATTGTATATGCTTAGTACCAAAAAGCGACACCATCACGGAAGCGATCTTCTGTGCCGCTCCGCTCTCGGCCACCAACTTGCCTAGCATAGCGCCTAATACGATAATCAACGTCAACCCACCCAAGATACTCCCGATACCGTTATTCACCGAGTCCGGCAGCTTCTCCAACGGAATGCCCAAAGCGATGCCCGCCAAGATAGAGGAGATCAGAAACGCGATGAAAGCATCCACCTTAAAGTAGGATATCAAGACAATCAATAAGGCCAAACAAAGTACGACAATGATAAATGACATGTTTTTTCGCTGTATTAGTTTATAATCCGTAAACGGGATACAAAGAAAACATTTATTTCCGAACTACCCCTTTTTACGATAACTAATTACCGCTAACAGATTAAAAAAAACAGCAAATAGACAGACAATCACAAAATGTCCCCGTAAATCGGCAAAGCCGCTCCCCTTTAAATAGACCATACGCATCACCTCCACGAAATAACGCACCGGATTCGCCAGCGTGATCTTCTGCGCCCATTCCGGCATACTGCTGATCGGCGTGAACAATCCGCTTAGCAAGGCGAAAATGATCAAGAAGAAAAACGCCGTAAGCATCGCTTGTTGCTGTGTGGACGAGAAGGAGGAGATCGCCAAGCCAAATCCCGTAAAAGCGATCAAATATACGGCGGCAAACAAATAGATCACCCCGAAACTCCCCTCCGGCACCAAGCCGTAGATCAGCCAAGCGATGAGGATCGCCACCGTCAGCAGGACAAAGCCTATCACCCAGAAAGGGATCAGCTTCGACAGCAGGAACAGGGACTTGGGTACGGGCGAGACGTTTATCTGCTCGATCGTCCCTTTCTCCTTCTCGCTCACGATATTCAAGGCGGAGATCGATCCCCCGATAATCGTCAGCAAGAATACCATGATGCCGGGAACCATATAGATCTTGTAGCTCAAGTGGGGATTGAACAGGTTAATCGAAGCCACTCCCCTGCCCGATCCCATAGAGGCGAAACCTTTCTCCCTATTGAAATCCTGTATAATCGAGGAGAGGTAGGAGCTACCCAAGCCGCCCTTAGTTCCGTTCACGGCGTTAGCGGCGATCATCACGTCCGCCCTGCCCTCCTTACCCAAGTCCCGCTCGAAATCAGAGGGGATTTCCAGAATGATATCGGACTCATTGCTCTCCACCGAGGTCAGCGCCTCGTCGTAACGATCCGACCGGTCTGTCAGGCGGAAATATCCGGAGGATAGTACCTTATCTACCAATTGCATGGAGGTGACGGAATGATCGTTGTCCACGATGCTAAGGTTAATATTTCGCATCTCGAAATTAGCGGCAAAAGGTAAGATGATCAACTGCATGATCGGGATGATGAAGATAATCTTCGGCATGAACCGGTCCCGACGGATCTGCTTGAACTCTTTCTCTAACAAATATCGTAACATAGCTTATAATCGTATTTTAAAACGTTTCACACTCAAGAACACCAGCACGACCGCCATGAACGACAATATCCCGATCTCCTTCAAGATCGACACGGCGGGAAGCCCCTTGATCATCACGTCCTTCACGGCGATGATATACCATTTGGCCGGAACGATATGGGAGAACCATTGCAGGATATCCGGCATATTCTCTATCGGGAACATCATGCCGCTCAACAACATGATCGGAAGCATCAAGGCGATACCGCTGATCAACATAGCCGCCTGCTGGGTATCGGCTACCGTGGAGATCAGCAGGCCCAGGCAGAGGGATACGATCGCATACAGGATGGACACGGAAACCAGCAACAGCAGGCTGCCTTTTATCGGAACGTCCAGCAGAAAATAGGATAGTAGCAAGATCGTAGCGATATTCACCATACTCAGCAATAGGTATGGGATCGCCTTGGCCAGAATGATGTAGATGGGTTTCAACGGGGAGACCAGCAGGACTTCCATCGTTCCCATCTCCTTCTCTTTCACGATGCCGATCGAGGTCATCATGGCGCATATAAGGATAAGGATCAAGCCCATCACGCCGGGAACGAAGTTGTAGGCGCCTTTCATTTGAGGGTTGTAGAGCAAAGAGGTAACCGGGGTCACGGCTTTACCCTCAACCGCCGACTCGCCTTTCAACTGTTCCGCGATGATCGCCGAGCAATAGGCGATTAGCTGCGTGGCCTCGTTCGGATCGGTAGCGTCCGCCAAGACTTGTACTTGGGCATCGGCCGTGGAAGCGTACCCGGGGGGGAAGACAACTATGACGTGTACCTTTCCTTGCCGAAACAAGGCCCCGGCATCCTCATAGCTATCGACGGTCGTATACAGCTCGAAGTACTCGCTGGCATTCAAGCGGTCTGCCATCTTCAGTGTCAGCTCATCCCGGCTTTGGTCGAAAATAGCGATCGGCACACGCTTGATCTCGGTCGTGATGGCATATCCGAACAAGATGATCAGGATAACGGGCATGAGCAAGAGGATCATTGTCGTGCGTGCGTCCCTGAAAATGTGATAGAACTCCTTTCTAACAAAGGATATGAATTGTTTCATCGTTTATTCTCCTCTCGTTGCTTTTCGAGCCAAGGCGTGGAAGACTTGGTTCATATTCGTTGTCTTAAAATCCCGTTTCAAGGCGGAGGGACTGTCTAACGCTTCGATCTTTCCGTCTACCATGATGGAGACACGGTTACAATACTCCGCCTCATCCATATAATGGGTGGTGACGAAGATCGTGATCCCCCGGGCAGCCGCTTCATAGATCAACTCCCAGAACTGGCGGCGGGTGACGGGATCGACGCCTCCGGTAGGCTCATCCAAGAAAACGATCTTGGGATCATGGATGATCGCCACGGAGAAGGATAGCTTCTGTTTCCAGCCCAAGGGCAGGGAATCGACCAAGGTGTTCCGCTCCTTTTCCAGCCCGAGGATATCCAGCAACTCATCCGTTTTCTGGGACAGCTGCCGTTTAGACAAACCGTAGATACCGCCGAAGAGACGGATATTCTCCCATACCTTTAGATCGCCGTATAGGGAGAATTTCTGGCTCATGTATCCGATATTCCGTTTGATGGACTCGCTCTCCCGGTAGACATCGAAACCGGCTACCCGGGCCTCGCCGGATGTCGGGACCGACAGGCCGCAGAGCATACGCATGGCGGTGGTCTTCCCTGCCCCGTTTGCCCCGAGGAAGCCGAATATCTCGCCCGGCTCCACCTCGAAACTGATATGATCGACGGCGGTGAAGGTGCCGAAACGTTTGGTCAGTTGTTTTACTTCTATCGCTTTCATTTTTTATCCTTATTTCATAATTACAATGCCGCATTTCCCCAAGATTCGACCTCGCGCCCAACGCGAGGCCCCGCATTTCCCCGAGATTCGACCTCGCGCCCGACGCAAGCCCCGTATTTTTCCAAGATTCGACTTCGCACCCGACGCGAGGTCGAATCTTGGGGAAATGCGACACATCCCCTCTCTTACAAGGCCATGAAACAATCCTCAACGCTTGGCTCAAGGCGTTCGATGCTTACGTCCGCGTAACCTTTGCCTTTCAGATATTCCTGTAATCGCCTCATGACATCCTCCCCATCCCTCCTCAACGTAAGATGATGAGCATCTCCAAAAGCGAAACACGAGTTTGTATCCGGGAACTCCCGCAAGTCTCCCAACAACTTATACATCGATGCGCATCGCACCGCGTATAGCCGCCTATCGAATGAGGTACGGATACCTACCGGCGTATCGATAGACAGGCATTCCCCAGAACGCACCAAAGCGATACGGTCGCAACGGGAGGCCTCATCCATATAAGGCGTAGAGACAAGTATCGTAATGCCTTGCCGTTTCAGACGATCCAGCATATCCCAGAACTCAGAGCGGGAGACAGGATCGACCCCCGTCGTAGGCTCATCCAAGAACAAGACATCCGGACGATGGATCAAGGCGCAACTCAAAGCCAGCTTCTGCTTCATACCACCGGACAGCTTCCCCGCCCGCCGATGCTTGAACGGCTCTATCTGACTATAGATATCCCGTACCAGATCGTAGTTCTCCTCGATCGTCGTATTGAAGACCGTAGCGAAGAAGTTCAAGTTCTCCTCTACTGTCAGGTCTTGGTAGAGCGAGAAGCGGCCGGGCATATATCCTACCCGCCGACGGATCTCCTTCAAGTCTTTCACCACGTCCAAGCCGCAGACAGAGGCGGTACCGCTATCGGCCAGCAACAACGTGGTCAGGATACGAAACAGGGTGGTCTTTCCCGCCCCATCCGGACCGATCAACCCGAACAACTCACCGGAGCCGATCTCCAGCGACAGATTCCGCAAGGCCTCGACATCGCCATAACGCTTGGTGATATGATTTATATGAATCTCGTTATTCATATTTAATCTCCCCATATTGCCCGATCTTCAGATAACCATCGTTGCGGACGGCGATCTTGATGGCATATACCAAATTAGCCCGTTCGTCCTTCGTCTGGATACCTTTCGGGGTAAACTCGGATTTATCGGAGATCCACGTGATCGTACCGGGGTATTCCCGGCGATCATTCCCATAGTCGGCGAAGACCTTGAGAGATTGCCCTAGTTTCAGGTGGGATAACTGATCCGCCGTCACATAGGCACGGAGATAAAGCAAGTCCGTATCGGCGATCTTGTAAAGCGGTTTGCCTGCCGCCGTCACCTCTCCCGGTTCGGCGTATTTCACCAATACCGTACCGGTCTGGGGATTGAGGATACGGCTTTTCATCAGTTGATCATCCAATTGCATGATCTGGTATTGCAGGCCCTCCGCCTCGGCGTCGGCAGCTCCCGTCGTCTTGCTTAAGGAGGAGTATTGGGCATCCAGTTGTTTCTGGAGATATTTGATGTTATTCACGATATCGTCCAGTTGCTTTTGGTTACCCGCTTTCGCACGCACCAAGTTTTCCTGTCGCTGTTGCTCGGTCTTAGCCGTGGCGATTTGTTGTTCCAAGACAGCGATCTGCTTACGGATATCCGGCTTGCGAATATCTACCGAGCGAAGGCTGGCAGAGAGTTGCATCTTCCGCAGAAAAAGCTGGGTGCTATCCACGTAACCCACGATGGCGCCGGCATCCAAGCGATCGCCCTCCTCGATATTCAGTTCCATGATCTTTCCGTTGGCTTCCGAAGATACCAAGATCTCGGTTGCCTCAAAGGTACCGGAAGCGTCAAAATCATTGTCTGTATTACCGCAAGCCGTCCATAGAAGGCTACATAAGCTGATAAAAATCAAATGTCTCATAAATCAATTGTATTTGTCATACTCTATTTAATTCGTTGTATACATATAATTATAAATAGTCATCAAGCGCTGTACACGGTGCGCCGCGGCGGTTTGCCGGGCCATGTCCTCGGCGTTGATCTCCCGGATTAGGTCCGTGACAGAAATCACGCCATTCTCCAGCTTCACCTCCGCCGCCTGCTTGATGCTTGTTCTCAGACGGATGATATCGTCATCGGCACGCATCAGGTCCGTCATTTTCTTTATCTCCGTGTTTTGCTGCAAAAGTTGCAGGCGGGTATTGAATAAGAAGGTCTCCCGTTGCACATCAATCTGGCGACGGCTTACCTCGATCTTCCTCCGGTCGTTCTTCAGCGTGTACAACTTCCCCAGATTCCAAGAAAGACGGACACCGGCCACATAATAAGGCTCGAAACTATCCTCCAGCATGTTCAAGCCCGGCCGTCCGTAACCACCTTGTACGAAAGCTCCGATACGAGGCATCAAGCCCGCCGTTACCTGCTTGTTTTGCGTCTCAATCCATTCGCTCTTAGCATCCAAGGCCCGTAATTCCGGACGGTTGATTTGCGTGGACAATGAACGCTCGGGTGACTCCGGAGTCTTCAAGACGACTTGATCCGTCAACGGTTTATTGATAAAGGTCGCCAACATCTGCCGATATACCGTGCGAGACGCTCTTAGCTCAATCTCATTTTGGCGGGCATTCAGCAGTTCCACTTCCATACTTTCCAGATCCGATTGATTCGCCACGCCATTGTCCATCATCGCCTTGATACGCTCGATATTGACCTGCAACTCCTTTTGAAGCAAAGCGTTCTGACGTATCAACTCGTCTTGCAGCAGGCAACCGAAGTAGATTTGATTCACCCGGTCGTTCAGCGCATACAACTCACTTTCCAACTGCTCCCGGTTGGCGATCGCCTCGGCACGAGTCAAGGCACGGGCCGAACGGGTGCTACCGCCGTCCCAAATCGTCTGGTCCACCTGCGCCACGACTTGATACTGATCCTTGCTCAAGCTAGGGATCTCAAAGCCGGGAAGAAGCGAGGAGATCTTATCGCCATCCAAAGGCAACTTCGTCACGTCGCTCTGATAGCTTGCCTTACCGCTTACCGAAAGCTGGGGAAGCCAAGCCTTGCCCACATTACTCAAGCTATAACGCTCCGTCTGATCGATCAAACCCATTTGATGAATCTGCGGATAATTCGCCCTCGCCCACTCGTAACATTGGGTGATCGTGACCGATTCCTGTCCGCTAACCCTTCCGGCATAACCCAACAGGCTAATTAACAATAATACATATACACCTCTCATATACTCTATGATATGTTTATTAAATTGAACAAATCCATCATCTGGCATCCGGGACCATCAGCTGGGTTATTACCTCGACGATCAAATCCCTGCGCCTATCCATATATTCCTCAAACCGCCCCATATCGTTATCCAAAAAAGCCGCCGCTAGTGGCTTGCGGATCAACAACGGGAAGACCACTAGGCTCACCAAGGTCGAAACCAAATCTATGACCGGCATCTTCCGTAGAAGCCCCTTGTCCATCTCCTCCTCTATCTGACGACGAAGACGCAAGATGGGCTGTATTTTTTTCGGATCTTTCAGCACGGTCTGGAATAAACGTTCCGGATCTCTGTTTAACTCGCCCACCACAAAATTCGGGAACATCGGGTTCGCACGAACAATTCCCATATACAGATCAACGATCACCGGCATTTTCTCCAGCATCGTACTCTTCTCATCCAAAACCCGATCGATGTTCGGCAACAATGAAGAAAGCAATTGTCCGAAAATAGCGTCGAACAGAATCTCTTTCGTCCTATAATAATAATGTAAGGCCGTCCTGCCAATACCCACTTCTGCCGCCACGTCACTCATGGTAGCCGCCTCGTACCCCTTTCGGACAAACACTCGCTTCGCCGCTTCTATGATGCGAGGCTCCATCTCATTCATGTCTTTCGCTTCCATAATTAAATGTTATTTTTTGTTTTGTCACTATCGTTTGTCATTATAGTTTGACACATGCGTCAAAAGTAGTATAAAAAAATTACATAGCAAATAAAACCTAAGTTTTCTTGCTATGTAATCCTTCTTAAATAATTATTGGATCGTGCGAGCCTCAACTCCTTCGGTCGTAATCTCCACAGGATTGATCAATCCCTCCTCGTTAAACGTCATCTTCTCAATACAAGTCTCCCGGTGGTCACGTGTCTTGACCCCGGCCGGCCGGCGATGGTACACGATGTAGTAATCTTCCGAATTCGGCACATGCATGATCGAGTGGTGACCCGCTCCGTTGGCGATATCGAAATTTTGCCGCAAGACCTCCCCGATACGATTGAACGGGCCAAAAGGAGAATCGGAGATGGCGTAAGCGACCTTGTAATCCGGTCCGGTCCAACCACCCTCACTCCACATGAAGTAATATTTACCATTCTTCTTAAACATAAACGGGCCTTCCACGTAATCCTTGGGAGTTACCTCTTTATAAATCGTTCCGTCCTCGAACGGTATAAGTCCGGTAAAGTCTTTATTCAAGCGTACCATGTTGCAGTGTTTCCAACCACCGTAATACATATAATACTCATCATTGTCAGCGTCGTGGAAAACAAACTGATCGATCGGCTGCGCCCCGTTCACGATCTCGTTGATCAGCGGCTTACCCAGCAAATCCTTATAAGGCCCTTCCGGACGATCGCTCACGGCAACACCGATGCCTCCGATCTCTCCCTCGTGCACGTCATTCGCCCCAAAGAAAAGATAATACTTACCGTCCTTGTTGATTACCGAAGGAGCCCACATAGCGATCTTCGCCCATTTCACCTCTGCCGTATCAAGAATGGCGGTATGCTTGGTCCAATTCACCAAATCCTTGGAAGAGAAGCAATCGAAGAAGGTTTGCTTCTCATATAAATCACTCGTAGTCGGGTAAATCCAATAGGTATCCCCGTAAATAATTCCCTCCGGATCGGCGTACCAACCCTCGAATACAGGATTACCACTCTTCGCTACCTCTTCGCTTGGAGCCTGTTTAGGACCGCCGCAGGACATCAAGGCACCGGCCATCAATACTGTGTAAAACAGGCTTTTCTTTCCGTTTATCATCAATAGTAGATTATTTATTAGTAAATCAAATAGTATCTTTTAATTATTCGAGTTCTCCATGTTCTTCGCCAAACCACCTTCCGAGGTCTCCTTATAAAGACTGGGCAAATCATTACCTGTCTGGCGCATCACCTCAACCACCTGATCAAAACTTACCCGGTGTTTTCCGTCGGAGAAGTTCGAGAACGTATTCGCGTCAAGCGCACGGGCAGCAGCAAAAGCGTTTCGCTCGATACAAGGGATTTGTACCAAGCCACAAACAGGATCGCAAGTCAATCCCAAGTGATGCTCCAATCCCATCTCGGCGGCATACTCGATCTGCGCGGGCGTACCACCAAACAACTGACTGGCGGCAGCGGCAGCCATAGCGCAAGCCACGCCAACCTCACCTTGGCAACCTACCTCTGCCCCCGATACGGAGGCATTCGTACGCACCACATTTCCAAACAAGCCTGCCGTAGCCAACGCACGCAATATACGGGAATCACGGAACTCACGCGTCTCCTTCAAGTGATAAAGGACCGCAGGCATTACACCGCAAGAACCACAAGTCGGAGCGGTCACGATCTTCCCACCGCACGCATTCTCCTCAGACACCGCCAAGGCATAGGCATACACCATTCCCCGGCTCTTGATACTGCTGCCATAACCTTTCGCACGGATCATATAATCGGAAGCCTTACGACGAATGCCCAAACCTCCCGGCAAGATGCCTTCCGCTTCCAGGCCACGACGAACCGCATCCTGCATCACTTCCCATACCTCAGCCAGATAATCCCAGATAGAAGGGCCTTCGTGCTGCTCGACATATTCCCAATAGGAATGGCCAGTCTTCTCACACCAAGCCTGTATCTCCTTGATCGTATGCATATCGTATACTTGCTCCGTCCTCAACTCATTGAAAGACTCGTTCGCCAAGGTTCCCCCGCCGATACTATATACGGTCCACGTATCCAGCTCCTCGCCACTCTCATTATACGACTCGAACAACATCCCGTTCGGGTGGAACGGCAAGAAAGTCTTGGGTTCCCAAGTAATATTTGTCTTCGCGACCGGCTGTAATACCTCAAGAATAGCTGCGTCCGTCATATGGCCTTTTCCCGTAGCCGCCAGACTACCATATAAGGTTACGTTAAAACGAACAGCGCCCCGGTTACGTTCCAAGAACATTTGTGCCGCACGCATCGGCCCCATAGTATGACTACTTGAAGGGCCATGACCCATCCGGTATATTTGTTTGATTGATTCCATCTTTCTTCGATCTAAGTTTTCTTGTTTCTATACTTTAAGGAAAATATTATGTTTATAAAACGCATACAAAAGTACATAAATTACCGATACATTGCACATGGCAATGAGCACCGGATAATAATTTCCTAAATATTGCTGGGTTCCGAAAAACAAGGATTCGCCGATACACCTAAAACTTACCACGTTAGTAAGCATATAAGCCAATATTGAATTCATGCCGTACACTTTCAGCCAAGTCGTATACTTTCGATGCCCTTTATAGTCGATCCAATAATAGAACAACCCCATAAGCAAGAAACAGTACCCACTGCTCACCAATACCATCGAACTGGTCCACAGTTTCTTAATAACAGGAAGCTCGATACCCCAAAGCCATCCGGCGATAACCATACCCAGACCAATACCGAATAACATCCGTAATTTGAGCCGCTCGGAATATAATTTGTTCTTTAGGATATATCCGGCGAACAACCCGGTCAAGACGGTTACCCCGAAATTCAAGCTGCTCAGTATCCATGTATAACGATACCAAGTAGCGAATATCACCTCCCCGTTCTCCACCGTCGCCCCATCCCGGAAACGTCCCAGTACGGTGCGATCGATCCATTCGGCCAAATTACTATCCGGTGTGCACGAACCTCCCCCATAGTTACCGACTGTAATAAACTCCATCGCTCCCCAAAAGATTAATAAAAGAGCCGCCGCTATACCGATCTGTACCCGTATCCCTACATGCAAGAATAACAAAGAAGCAATCAAATACCCCATAGCGATCGACTGCAAAGTATTTGAATACAAATAAACCCGGTCCGGGTCCAAAGCCAATAAATTACCTTGGCACATCATACCGAAGACCCAAAGCAGTAGCACCCGTTTCCCGATCCGCCGATATACCGCCATCTTATCGGGCATATCCTTATAACGAGACAAAGAGAAAGGCATGGAAACTCCCGCCATGAATAAGAATAAGGGCATCACGAGATCCCACGTAGAGAATCCCTCCCATTCCACATGCGAGAATCCCCACATAAAAGAATTAAACCAAGACATATCGATCGCATGGGCCAGCGGATGCAACACCATCTCCAACACCACTAAGCAAAAAAGGTCGAAGCCACGGAGTACGTCCAATGACTCCAACCGATTTAATTTCTTCTTCTCCATCCGTCTATTATACTTTCAAGAAAATACGTTGGCGATATAAGAAATACAAGAATCCCCAACAAACAGCGATATATGCGATAGCGCTAACCAAAGGCTGGGCGGTCTCGGGCATCAATTTCGCCAACCCTCCGAATATAGCCTCGGAAGTATAGGAGAAACGGATGAAACGCTGTGCCAAATAGATCGTAATAGAGTTCATGCCGATCACGGTAAAAAACAAGGTCCATTTACGCCACCCCAATACATCTATGATATAGAAGAACAAAGCAAACATCCAAACGGAATAAGCACCTACCACACAGACAAAAGAGCTTGTCCATAGCTTCTTATTGATAGGGAAGACCAAGCTCCATAACAAGCCGACGATCAACAATACAGCTCCCGCTCCTACTAAACAAAGCACTTTCTTTCGGTCGGTCAGCCCCTCTTTCCGTAACTTAATCCATTCACCGGTGAACATACCCAACATTGCCGTGGCAATTGCGGGAACGGTGGAGAATAAACCCTCCGGATCAAAAACAGTCTCGTGCAAACGTCCGGGAAGAAACAGGCGGTCAATATACCCTACCAAGTTTCCCTCGAGCGTGAACGGCCCCGCTCCACCGGCGTCCGGCACAGGCACAAAAGCCATCGCCAGCCAATAGCCAACCAAGATAAGAACCGTTATCCCTGCACGCGCTTTCCAACCGAAACGGACAAACAACAAGGCCGCGAACATCCATCCCAACCCGATACGCGCCAGCACGCTTGCGCAACGCAGGTGGTCAAATTCAAACGACAATAGCCCGTTATATACCAATCCCAAGAAAACCAAGGTAATCCCCCGACGGACGATCTTCTTATAAATCGCCCCTTCCGTCATACCTTTTCCTCGTTGCTTCTCTAGTGAGAACGGAAACGAGATACCCGCAATAAAAAGGAACAATGGGAAGATCGTGTCGTGATGCGCCAATCCGTTCCATTCCACATGTTCCATCTGCCCGGCTATCGCCTGAAAAAAAGGATTCGGAAACAATGTCGCCAAAGCGACAAATAAAGAAGCACCGCCCATAATAAAGAGCATGTCAAAACCCCTAAGGGCATCCAATGATTGCAACCGCTGGGGTTGTTGTTTTTGTTTTTCCATATAATCTATTTACATTTAAAGTCAACACAAATATACTCAAACTCACTTACATACGAATGGGGTTTGACATAAAAGACGCTCCTAATCTTTCCCCTCGCATTTAGCCTCCAGTTTTTCAGCGTACGCCTCTTTCCTCATCAGATATAGATGAATAAAAAGGAGTTATAAAGTTCAGAAAACCATAGCGCTTCTAACGTAGATATCAATAAACTTTTCCCAAAACGGCGAGGACGACTCAGAAAGTAAGGCTTACCTTTCGTCACCAATTGGTAAATCAAGGCAGTCTTATCCACATATAAATAGTTCTCATTCCGAATATTTTCGAAACTCTGTATTCCTATCGGTAATTTACGCATAGTCGTCATAACCTTTTTTCTTACCACACCTGTTGTTGAACAAAGATAGAACTTTTTTCCGGAACAAGTCTCCGATTATAGTTTTCATTCTATGAAATACTCAATTTTTTCTACACTAATAGAGGGCGATATTTTACTTTCCATAAGCTGGAAGTAGAATATCGCCCTCTATTTTACAAGACAGTTTGTCTATGAGTAAGCACTAGATCTAAGGCATACAAATATTTCACTGAGTAAGATCACCTCATAGCCTTAGCAAAAGCTCTAATCGCATAATGAATAAAATAATAAACAGCCTTATACACCGGCAAATCCATCTCATTTCTCAAAATGTTCCACTGCCAACGCATGGCTTTTAATTTATTCGAAGAGACCGAATGGTCACTAACTCGGTAAAGAGCCGTCACCGTATTTGTGTTCTGCGCTTTATACCCTTGCTTTAAGATAGAAAGCCAACATACATAATCCTCATGCCCAATTTCCTTGAAAAATATCTTTCCCGTCAAGGCTGAATCATACATGGCTGTCAAGCATCCTATACAATTCCCTTTCAATAACAAAGGATAATCAACCTCACAAGGAGCTATTACCTCACGCCCGCATCGCTCTCCGCCTAGACTTACTTTCTCATAGTTAGAGAAAACAATAGCGACCTCAGATTTCTCAAAGACTTTTAACTGATCGCTTAGCTTATTCGGTAACCATATATCATCGCTATCCAAGAAAGCAATATACCGTCCTTTCGCTTCCTTTATTCCCATATTACGGGGTAACGTAGGCGAACCGGATGGTTTATCCGTCCGTAAATATCGAATACGGGAATCTATTCTCGCATACTTTTGAATGATTGAGAGTGAATCATCACTAGAACAATCATCCACAATAATCATCTCCCAATCCCCAAACGATTGAGCCAATACGGACTCAATCGCTTGGGATATAAAAGGAGCCGCATTATAACACGGGGTTATAATGGATACAAGAGGCAACACGTTAAATACAAATGATTATTTGAATAAATAACGTTTCAACTTAGCGAATGCCTTAAGCGAACGTTTCAAGTCTGAAGGATTACGCAAACCGACTCTCAGCCTGTGTAAAATGTAACTGGCACGTAAATAATATTTCTTCCGTGCCCTATTACAGAAATCAACCATTTCCCCTGCGGAAAGATCCGGTAAAGACAATACGGTGTTATGTGTACCATCCGGCAAACAATACTTCTCATAATCCGTCTCTATATAGT
The DNA here is from genome assembly GCF_003635405.1 of Parabacteroides sp. AF39-10AC. NCBI lineage: Bacteria > Pseudomonadati > Bacteroidota > Bacteroidia > Bacteroidales > Tannerellaceae > Parabacteroides > Parabacteroides sp. AF39-10AC. The sequence goes on from NZ_QTLP01000019.1 coordinate 97,844, forward strand.
TATTTTCCCTCGCCCACTGATAAGCCTCCGTACCGGGATAAGGTATCAACGGGAAAAACTGGGCGGTATCCGTATTCAACCTTAACGCTAACCGAAGAGTCTCTTCCATGGTTTCCCGGGTTTCGCCTTGGTTACCGACCATATAACAAGCATGTATCAACAAGCCCGCCTTTTTAGCGTTGGCAACATACTGATAGAAATATTCCACCTTCGTTCCTTTCTTGATGTTATCCAATATCTTTTGGCTACCACTCTCTATACCCGGAATAATCAAACGACATCCGGCCTTTTTCATAGCCAACATCGTTTCCAAATCAAGATCCACACGAGCGTTACATAACCATTTCAACCGTTTATTCAATTTCTTTTCCACTAACAAACGACAAATGTCCAATACTCGCTTCTTATTGGCTGTAAATGTATCATCCTCGATTACTACCTCCTTCACATCTGGGAAATTAGCGGCAATGTATTCGAACTCGGCCACCACATTCTCTGCGGATCGTGCCCGAAAAACATGCCCATGCATCGTTTGCGGATAGACACAGAAATTACAACGGAAGGGACATCCACGCCCGGTAAATATCTGGATAGAGGGATATGTGGCAGCAGCGAAAAAGTAATCCCTCTCATTTAAATGTTCCTTGATAAATTGTGAGGCAAAAGGAAGATCATCCAAATTCTTCATCGGTGGCATATGCGCAATTCGTACAAACTCCTTCCCGTCCCAAAAACAAAGCCCTCGAACCTCCCGCAGATCCTTTCCTGCGTCCAGAACATTCGCTAGCTCATTCACGATACAATCATATTCCCCAATAGCGACCGCATCCACCGCATTCGAATAACCCAACGTCTCTTCTGCGCAAGCCGAAGGATGAGTCCCCACAAGCACGACAAACGAGTGAGGATACAATGCCTTCAGCTTCCCGGCAAAAGCAACGTCACTTTTAATGGAAGGCGTACTTGTATCTAAAACAAACAATGAATGCTCATTATCCGTCTTCCGAATAATGTTTAAAGACTGTTCCTCATTTAACTGTTTAGCTGGAGCATCCAAAAAAGAGACATTATGTCCCTGTTTGCTTGAATACAAAGCCGCATAAATCAGCCATAGAGGATAATATAAAGCCCCACTTTTCGTAATTGCCGGACTACGGGATTCTCTGGAGAACTTCCCGAATTCGGCTTTGAAAGGGGGATTGATGAAATAGATGTTCATAATAAATCTATCGGGTTCTTAGTTTGTTAAACATATATATCGCTGTTCTGAATGACAGAACATAAAGCATAATCAGTAAATAGTAAAAAGGGAAGAATGAGATTCTATACAAAACAGCTGAAACCAAAAGCAGCAGAAAATAAGCGATGACTCTGAATCCATACAATCTGGATACATCGTAGCGGATAATATATTTCCGAAAACAAATATTGGTTGTTATATAAGGAGGCTTGGACGATTTAAACTCTAATGTTCGTACAAATGAATGTATCAGCAATAATAACACTAATAGAGAAACGGATATGTTCTCGGGAAACAACAGGAAAGGGATAATGTAACGCAAACTTGAAAGAATGAAGTACAAAAACATCTTTACATATCCACTAAGACTATTGTACAGCAAGAACGAGATGAGCAACACCAATAACCCCACGGCAAAATAGATAGTGTGCGCATGGGGGAAAAAGAAATGGAGCATCGTTAAAAATGCAATTGTCTGGATAATACGGGAAATATACACCACTCGCTTATGCTGATAATAAAAATCCAGTTCCGTCCCGTTGAGTCTCCATGTCGGACTGTCATCCCTTTTGACTGTCTCCGTATCATTCTGAATATAGCCTATTTCATACACACATTCTACTATTAGCAGCGTTGATAATGACAAAGCCAACGTCTGAACGGTAAAACCCGTTTGCATTCCGTACAAAAAGACGATGGGCAGCAGATGGGTAAAAAACAACGATACGACCGCATGAGGCCTTGTCCGAAACAAATAGACCAAGGGGACGCAGAACAACGTAAAGTACTTTAAATACATATAGATTTAATTTTTAATGATTTAGGACAAATATAATCTCCCAATATATTATCTCCTATATGAAGAACATCCTGAGTTCTATAGCCTGTATTTTTCAAAACAAACCGAAACATATTATCTGTAGATTTCAATACACCAGTAGCAGATGAAACATATAATTTAGAATGATACCGGTAACCATTGGCATATAATATTTCTTCTATAAAACCAACAGGAAGATACATATCCGAAATAATAATAACTTCTTTCCTTAAAAAGGCAGCATAATCATATAAGGCTTTTATTTCCTGCCTTGCTGAAAGCTCAATGCGTTCTATCTTCAATTCCAATTGGAGCAACAAATCTCTTACCTCTTTATCGTAAGGTAGCATATTATAAATGGAATAGATATTCGTTTCCTCAGTTAAAGATTGTTTTTTGGATTTCAATTCAGCTTCTATTCTTATTTGCTTAAAGCCCCGAATCGGAATTGAACTCAATTTATTATATTCTTTTTCCACTAGGTCGAATACATCTGAAGGAGTTGATACTTTCCTTTGTAAAAGAGTATCAAAAATATCAAAAGAAATCACAGAGTATTTATTGATCGCTTTCTTTATCCGATTCAGATCCGATTCTATCACACATCTACAAAGGACACTTTGTAATAATTCTTTAACTCTCATAATAAAGTTAGTGATCAATATGTGAAAGTATAATTTTAGCGACCTCCTCTGTGGCTGTCCCTTTCTCATAAGAACCTAGATTTTCATGATGTCGTATCATAGCTTGCTTAAACTTATTCTCATCAAAAGCCTCTATCTGTTTTCTCAATTCCTCATTTGTCTTGCAAATAGGGAATCCCCACTCTTCTATAGGTGTATAGAAGTCTGTTTTTTTCTTATATTCTTCTAAATCAGGAGTAAAAAGAAAACAAGGGCGATAGGTAAATGAATAATCCCAAACGCTCGATGAATAGTCTGTTATTAACATATCTGCAGTACATAACAAATCTTGCATTTCTGGATAGTCTGAAACATCTCTTACAGTGGACGTATATTCATGCATTTTTGAATTAAACGAAAGACTATTAAATAAACACATATGATATCTTAAAAATAGAATGACTCTTTTTGCAGCAAAGCGTTTTTTTACAGCTTCCAATAATTCATTTTCTTTCAAACTCCAATCATAAGACGGACTTGATGTCGTGTTTCTAAAAGTTGGTGCATACAATACGACAAAATCAGATTGTTTAATATTAAATCTATCACGAATACAATTTGACAATTCATTCATTTTTTGAGCACTAAAAAACACATCATTTCTAGGTAATCCTAATTTAACAAATTTATCCTCATGCAAATTCCACGCAGAACTCATACATTTTGTAGTAGAATAGCTCGATGATAAAAAATAAGAAGTAGCCTTAGAGAAATGCAAAATTGATCTATTATATAACCACTGACATCTTCCAATGTCATAAAAATCTTTTTCTATTTTCTTATACGCTCCTCCTGCATGCCAAGTATTAATAACTATTTGGGTCTTTCGAAAAGGAATATAATCATATCCTCCAATATTTGTTATATAAACTTTTGCAGTCATTAAATATTTAAAATAACTTAAAGAAAATCTCTTAACACACTTAATATCAGCATATTCATTATTGCATTTCGGCTTAACACTCCAAGCAATCTCAACATTACTACCTACTATTTTCTCAATATTATCATAAATATAAAATGGATTGCAACAAATTCTTTCACCTGAATAACTTTCAAATAACACCCTATTTGACTTTACTCTAAACACATAGAATACACGCAAGAGAAATCGTAAGACTTCTTTTACACAAAGCTTAAGTATCATAAATTACTATTTTATATATGACATAAATAAAGGAATCGTATCTTGTAGAATACATCCTTGTTTAAAAATTCCGGCTGTTCCTCCCACGAAAATAGAGGCTCCCAATTGACGCATATATTTCGCTCTCTCAGTACTGACACTTCCATCTACACATATTTCTACATTTCCATAATTATGTTGATCCAAATATTGACGAGTTTCACCTACTTTTTCCATCATTCCATGAATCATCATTGTTCCAGCAAATCCGGGTACAATAAGCATCAATAATATAACATCAACATAAGGGAGATATTTACGTACCTCATCTATAGAAGTATCCGGATTTAAGGCTAATCCAAATTTCGCACCCCTCTGTTTAATAAAAGCCGCATTCTCCAAAACACTTTCTTTACATTCACTATGAATAGATACAATATCCCCATCTCTAATGTCCATTGAACGGATAATTGTACGAGGATGTTCCATAAGCAAGTGAATATCAACTGGAAGACTCGTAATCTTTCGAATAGAATTAACCATATCAGGACCAAATGTAAGATTTGGGACAAATGCAGCGTCCATTATATCTACATGTAAATAATCAACTCCATTTTCTTCTAAAATATGGATGTCACGCTCCAAGTTTACCAAGTCAGCACACATAAGCGAAACGGATAATTTAGATATTCTATTCATGATCTACCAACATTACTTTATTTGAATAAATAGAATTATCACGCATAAGCATCAAGCCTTCCATTAACTGGCTAAAATCCAAACGATGGGTAATCAATCTTTTGAGATCCAATTTTTCATTCTCCAACCAATATAAAACTTGAGTCCAATCATTATCATTGATGCCAAAACTAGAGTTCCAAGTACCATAAATCTGCAATTGCTTTCGCAATAGTTTCCAATAAAAATCTTTCTCTAAAGTCATATCATCAATTGGATTACCTAAAGCAACAATAGTACCCGAAGATTTCACTATTTTCAAGCTAGTATTGAACGACATAGATGCCCCAGTCCCCTCAAAAACAATATCGGCTCCGGAGCTATCTATATTCCTTGATACCCATTCAGATACATCTGAAGTAGTAGAATTACAGATATTCTCTACCCCATAAGTCTTTGCAAAATCCAACTTTGTTTGAGTCCTACCTACTAATACCACTTTTGATGCTCCCAAAAGTTTTACCATTTGAGATAATATCATCCCAATTGTTCCTGGACCGATAACAACAACTGTATCTCCTTTTTTAAAACCAGATCGTTTTAATGCATGTAAGGCAACCGCTGCTGGTTCTAGCATAGCCGCTTCTTCATAACAAACGCAATCCGGAATCTCCAAGAGATTCCAAACAGGAACAGCAACATATTCCGCAAAACCCCCATTACATCTTGATCCTAAGTAATCATAATTCGAACATAATTCATATTCCTTATTTTTACAATTATTACACTTAAAACAAGGTTTCAAAGGGAAAACAGACACTCGCTTACCCAACCAAGATAAATATGTTGAACTTCCAATATCACTAACTACACCTGAAAATTCATGACCTATAACAGTAGGAAAATGATATGTTCCAGTTTTAAATACTCTAGCAATATCCGATCCACAAATCCCAGCCGCCTTAACTTTAACTAATACTTCATCTGATTTTAATCTAGGCAGTGGTATATTCGTATACTTTAAATCACCTATACCAAATAACACATTTGCTTTCATTTTTCCAACAATAATTTTAAACGAACTAAATCCTCCGGTACCGTTACTTTAAAATTTCGTTCATCACCTTTTATTAACTTTACTTTCATTCCTGCCTTATAAGCTATTTCTGCACTTCCTCTCACCAGTAACAATTCTTCCCTATTCATAGACTCACAAGCATTTATATATTTCCCTAATTTAAAAGCTTCAGGAGCTTGTCCTGCAAATAATATATCTCTATTAAGGACAGAAGATATGCTCAGCCCATCATAACTTTCATATATCGTATCCTTCATTGGTAAAACAGGCATAGCCCCATCATATTTTTGGCATACATTGATACATTCATCAATAAGTACATCTGTTACAAGTGGGCGTGCTGCATCATGAATAATAACAATATCAGATGGGGCATAAAACATTTCTGCCACCTTTAACGCATTGAATATCGTATATTGCCGACTTTCTCCTGAAATAGCAAAATGAATAGGGATATCAAAACTATTAGTTTCATCTTCCAGAATTCGTTTCCATTTCGGATCTATAGCGATAATAAGGCCATCTATGTGCTTATTACACACAAAACATTCTAAACTATAAGATATTATCATTTTTCCATGTATCTTCAAATATTGTTTAGGTATATCACACTCCATACGAGATCCAGATCCACCGGATAATATTATCGCAACATTTCTAGTCATAATCACTTTATAATAAATACAAGAACAACACTATCTAATAAAATAAAACGCAACATTATTAAAAAATAATCTAATAATCATTTTCCACCGACCATCCACTCCCTCTTAACTGATGATGTTTTTCTCTTTCAGGATCAAGGGACTTATCAAATACGGAACTGTATGGATAATAACGTGAATAAGTGTAGCTTCCTCCTATAATATCTTCATTCAACCAAGCTTTAGCTCCAAAAAACAGAGGGAATAGGAGTAATACACAGAAAACAAGGATTTTCTGTCTGCGTACAATACGGTCGATCAATATCCCTTTGGCGAACATGACGGATAAGAAAAGCGTGAAGAAATAGAAATAATCAACCATTCTATACAGGATCATAAGGCTGTATCTTGCACATACCAATAGGAGAGCTATACATACACACGTTTGAAACAGATCTTGCTTCAAGCGGATATACTGGGGATATATCACCTGCGTTTTATGAAGCATGAATACATAAACGATCAACTGCGCAACCATCCACACATAGTTGATTATACTCAAGTCTTTGTTTCCAAACCACTCACTTGTGGCATACGCTGTTATACGTGAAGCCATATCTTCACTGGGGAGAAACAATGACGCACCCTCTGCTATAGGAGTCATAAAATCCTTTCCGACAAGTATCGGGACAATCATCGCTACACAAAGGAGCCAGTAAATAGCAGGCTTTCGTGGAATTAGGTAGTAACCGATAACAAACAGGAAAACCGCGAAAATCGTGAACACGTGAAACAGGACTGCAACCAAGAAATATAGCAGGAACTTCTTGGTTTTCCCGTCATTGACGGCTAATATACCCAACAAGAAAAAAATGATGGATAAGGATCCTCTCATATGTTCCATACTCGTAGCCGTATAACGGCCTATGAAAAAACAGAGAAGTATGAAAAAGCATAGAGAGGGACACACTTTTTTTATGAAATATGCTATCATCCCTATACCGAAAGCCGCCACAACAAATTGGAACAGTAAAAAATCGTTCCAAATCGTCTTGCAGGTCGCTTGCAACAGAACCCATAGCGGCATTTTCATCACTGATTCAAAATCGCTCCATTCCAAATGGAACAAGTCATGACTAAAATAAAAATCAGACGCATACGAAACCGTATCTGAGCCTACCCTCCAGCGAAGCCCCGCCACCAGTATCAGCAGAGTTACAGCTATCCTGTAATGCGTCCACCTATAATCTTCCCGCCCAAGAATATCATAGCGGACAGACAGATACAGCAGGTAAATGAAAACAATCAGGTATATCATCGCCTTTTCTTTATCATTTCCAATAGATACCAAGCCTCCCGGGATCCGGTAAGCAACGTTACCGCCATGTAAAGCACGATCCCTGCGGCTGTTCCCGCGGCGAGCGACACCGCATCGGAGCTTATCATATGGTCTAACAGGTAAACGCCCGTACCCATGACCGCCGCATACGCCAGTATCGGCAGCATGGACTTCATTTCAGATGCGAAGGTCACTCCGGGCAGTACACGTGCCGAAAATACAGTGATCACATAGACATCTGCCACATAATAGAGCAACATTCCTATGCAAACCACCTTGATACCCCAAAAGAGGGAAAATACCAAGATAGAGATAGCGATCACTTTCTTTATTATCTCTGCCTTCAGACAATAATCACTCCTGTGCTTTGCGTTCAACAACTGCCAGCTCATGTTCGAGGCCGGCCACCAAATCCAAGCGAAGCAAAGAATACGTATCAAGGGAACAGTCTCTATCCATTTGTCCGTCAACAATAATCGCACCACCGGCTCCGCCAGGGCAGCCAATCCCATCATCAACGGGAAAAGGACGAAACAAGTCATGCGCAGCATCTGGAAAAAACGCCGTTGCAACTCCTCTTCATTATCTTGCAGCTCACACTCTATCGGATAGGCTACACGGGCTACAACATCGTTAACAGCCGTCGGGACAAAACTTGTCATCTGTGTGGACTGGCTATACAAACCTGTCGCTGCTGATGAATAAAACTTTCCTATCAACAAAAAACTTCCATTCGCATAAATAGCATGCAAAGTCCGACTCATCAACAATCTCGATCCAAAACCGAATAATCCCTTAAAGGAACGGATGGAGAAAACGAATGAGGGCATCCAACCCGCCGATACCCAAAGCAACGCCACATTCAAGAAATTCTGTAAAAGCGGTTGCCACACCAATGTCCAGACACCGAAACCATGATAAGCCATCCAAATCCCCACGCATCCGCTCACAGATATGGCGATAATAGAAATCCAAGCTTGTCTACGAAAATCCATCGCTATATTCAATTTCGCTTGTTGCACCGTACGGAACGCATTGATAACAAATATCAAGGCCATCCATACCAATAATTCCTCCAATAGAGGCTCATCATAAAAACTGGCGATGAAGGGTGAGCACAAAAACAATACGGCATATATCAATAATGATACCCCTATATTGAACCAAAACGTCGTGGAAAAATCAACCTCTGTCCTGTCTTGTTTCTGAATAAGAGCCTCCACGAAACCAGAATCCACAAAGACCTGCGCCACCACCAAGAAAATTGTAAGCATCGCAACCAAACCATAATCAGACGGTGATAATTGACGAGCAATAAGGATTGAGAACAATGTCATGAGACCTTGCCGAAGGAATTTCTCTACAGCACTCCATGCGACACCTCGCAATGCTTTCTTTTTTATGGATTCTGACATATAATCACTATATCTCCTATTTGTTCCAATAAAAACACCTTATAACATAAAGCACTTCTTTATTTAGAGCAAGTTACTTGAAACATCTACACCAACCTATTTTGTATAATCCCATCATTCAACCCTGCATAAGGGCTTCATACAGCACTGCATAAGATGGTTATACAAGGCTGGAGAAGGGATCATACAGCGAGCCAATCCCTTTTTATGAAGAGAGAAGGCTCGCCGTGCCCCTTCCTTTAAATCTCGTCCGGACTCTCGCTATCACTACCGCCATCAGCAGGGCGACCACCGATCCAGACCGGCACGCTTACGCTACGGGGCGTTTTCAAGAGACGGTTTGATGTGGAATACTGCGTCGTCACCGTCAGCGTATACTCACCTTCCGCCAGATCAGCCGGCAGGAGCAACGTGAGCGAGGAGGGATTATTGATCGTGATCAGATCGTCCGTTAATTTTGTGACAGCCTTCGCCGCATTGGTCAGCGTAACGCCTACCGACTCGTCGTCGCCAACCACTTTTAGCATGGCGCCGCGCACGAAGAAGTTGCGGCCCGCCGTAGCGCTACCATCCTTCAAGCCCGTCTTCTTATCCTCAGTCTCGAGGATGTACATGATGTTCGACTTCTCGCCGAGGATCTCAACCGAGGTTTTGGCGATCTCCTCGCGCAGCACTTTGTCCTGCGTGAGAGAGACGTAGATGGAGTTTCTCTCCTTGTTCCACACACCGCCCTCGATCACGCCGGTCAGTTGGGCAACGGCACGGAACAGGCCCGTGTTCACACTGTAACCGTTCAAAATCAAGTCCATCAGCACACGGTGATAGAGCGTCACTGAATGGTGAAGCGTCTCCGGGCGCAACCCCGTGTCTTGCTTGTACATCTCCTCCAGCACATCATCCAAAGTTAAACTTCCGGCCGAAGCCAATAACAAGATCTTATCGGTCTTATTGTCAGTGGTCACCGAATTGTCGATAAGCCAGCCTTTCAATACTTTCTTCATGGTATTCTTGATTTAAAGGAGGGCAGAATTGCTCTCCTCGGTTATCCTTATCTAGAATTTCTTCCCGAACGCAATGTTCAAGAACGTCTTCACCAATATCTTGAAATCGAACCACCACGAGCGGTGCTCCAGATAGAACAAGTCATAGCGTAAGCGGCGGAGCATCTTCTCCAGCGTATCCGTATAGCCGTTGTAGAGCGTGGCGTAAGAGGTCACCCCTGGACGGATCTGGTACAAGAAACGATAGCGGGGATCACGTTCCATGATCTGGTCGATGTAGAACTTCCGTTCCGGACGGGGACCGATGAAGGCCATATCACCGATGAATACATTCCATAATTGGGGAAGCTCGTCCAAATGATGCTCGCGCAGGAACTTGCCCACATGCGTCATACGGGGATCAGCGCCTCCCTTGTAAAGGGCGGGGCCGAACTTCTCTGCGTCCAAACGCATGCTGCGGAACTTATAGATATGAAACGGATGGCCGAAACGGCCAATCCGCTCCTGCCTGAAAATGGCAGGGCCGCCATCCTCGCGCCTCACGGCGATGTAGCAGATCAAGAACAAGGGGGAGAATACGACCAAGGCGATAAAGGCCAAAAGACAATCCCCTATACGCTTCACGTTACGCTCGAAGGCGGTCATCCCATCCGGGATAAAATCAGTAGATTTATCAACACTCTCTTTTATAAGCATGGCTTAATTTATTCCTTTCCTCTATTTTTCTCCTCCTCTTTCTTGTAATCGATATACCGCTCCAAGGCCTCACGTGCCAGACGGCGGAAAAGTTCCTCGTCCGACAGATGGTCCCAAAGGAGATCTACCAAACGATAGTAAACGCTAAAGTGCATGTCCTTGCCTTTTTAAAAGAATTGTAAGTGTCACTGCCAATGCCTCCGCTTATGCGGATAATGGACTTGGTCAGTCTGGTGACTTGTAAAACCGTGGCGATGTAATCGCCCAAACGGGGAAATGATTGTCTGTGATACATGTCTGGTTTGTTATTATTTTTATACATCTATGTCCTTATGGATAGGCCCTAGTAATGCAAGTAATGCAGCACCTGTTTCCCACACACGTGCGTACATTATATAAAACAAGATATAGAACAAGAATTTTACACTAAACGATCGCAAACAAGGCATGGAACGATCCGGATGAGAAACGCTGGATAGCCGTATGAAAGTTTGATTCGACATATATAATGTACACGTGCGTGTGTGGGAAAAAGGTGCTGCATTACTTGCATTACTTGCACCTGTTTTCCCCGGCATCGGTTCCATCCCGTACGTATATCGGCATCGACTCACGCCTACGTTCGTATAGGCCTACACCGATATATGTGTGGGGCGACGTCGATATACGTGTAAAACGATGCCCTTATACGTATGCCACACTCATACGGTCTCGCTTAGCAATGGCAATCCCTCCACCTCTCTCTTATGCCAGCCTTGGTAATCAGACAGGGAAAACCCGGGGACGGTCAACTGTTTGTAATCCTTATCGTCTCTTCGCAAGATGTGCTTGCGGGCATACGCACGGAGCGAACGATCCGTCACGGAAACCATCACCACAGGAAACGGGTAGCCGAACAAGCGCATCGGCGTAACCTCGCTGTCCGGGAACGCACGGCGCAACTGATAGGCTGAGCACTCGAACGCCACCCAATAAGGACCCGTGCAATACAAATGGATGGAAGCAGTGTTCGTTCGCTCGCGGCTCATGATATCACCCAAATGCTCGTTCAGCAACGCCACCAAACGAACGCCAGAAGGAAGGGAAGACATGGTTTTTGAATTATTCATTATTCCTTATTCATTATTCATTATGTCTCAGCCAGCGATCGCAATCGTCCAGCCGGCGGATCAAGGATAACTTGCTTTTCTTGGGCGAGGACTCACCCCGCCAAGGATCCACCACCTCATGCGCCATCTGCCGGTAAAGGGCGCTGTCCGTGCAACCGTAGAGCGTCACCAGCAACAAGGCACGGGATTGCGGAGCTTTCACCACCGGGAGCATACCACGCATCGTGTCATGTAAACGTGTGAACTCCTCCTCATCGCCCAACAACTTGTAGGCAGAAAGAAGCAATGAGTAGATCTTGCAACGCATCACGTCCGTCTCCGCACGGAGCGAACCGTAGGATCTCAATACCTCACACGCCAAGCGGGTATCCTCCTCAGCCACGCTACCGGAGGTGTGATAACGGCCCAATGCGTCGTGCAAGCCCTCCCGCAAGCGGTCGTTGTCCAGGTGCGTATAGGCGTGCTTGCCCTTGGTGTTCAGCTCGATCAGCTCATACTCGCCCGGCTTCACCTCCAACAAGGGGACCCACATGCAATCGAGGATACGCGCCATGACATCTTTATGCCCGCCACCCGGCTGGATCACCACCTCCGCCTCCATACCGGTAAAATAACCGGACGTGATACGCACGCGATCACCTTTTAGCAGGCGATTGCTGTCCGGCACATACACCGGAAGCTCGTTGGAATAAGATTCCGCCACCCAACGCAAGTTTCCCATCTCACTATCCGAGAGATAAGGGAAATGAGTCATGCCTCCGGAAGAGACCCGGGGAAGGAAATTGTATAGGGGAAGCGTGCGCTTCATCTGGAAGATCTCCTCCACCGAGGACCGGATAAACACGTAGTTGAACAGCAGGGGCCGCTTCGTGTTGACCATCTTGCCATCCACTTTCCTCACCTCCACATAGGAGGGGGCGAAATACTCGAACAACGTCTCCCCACGACGCTTGCGCCGGGAAAGCTCGGCATCCAAGCTTTTAGCGGGGCTGATCCTGTC